>CALQIY020000060.1 GCA_943330755.2 Opitutus sp. GAS368 | reverse complement strand
GCCTTCGCGGCCTGGTTCCCGGCCGAGCGTCGGATGATCCTGGTCCGGGATGCCGCCGGCGTGAAGCCGCTCTATTGGACGCGCGCCGCGGCCGGTTATGCGTTCGCTTCGGAAATCAAGGCGCTCCGGCCGGTGCCGGGCACCGACTGGTCGCCCGATCCCATCGCCATCGCGGCTTACCTGACGTTGCTCTACGCGCCCGCCGACCTGACGCCGGCCCAGGGCGTACGCAAGTTGCAGCCCGGCGAAATCATGGAATGGAAAGACGGCGCCGCGCCGGTCATCCGCCGCTTCGCCGCCCGCGCCAATGAGCAGGAGCCGCATGACCTCAGCACGACGGATGCGGTCGAGGCCTGCCGCTCTTACCTGCAGCAAGCGGTGCGTCGGCAACTGGTGTCGGACGTTCCGATTGGCGGTTTCCTTTCCGGGGGCGTCGACTCAACGGCCTTGGCCGCGCTGGCGGTTAAGTCGCTCGGCCGCGGAGATCGCTATCCTTGCTTCACCGCGGGACCATCCACGGCCGAAAAGCGCGGTAAGGACGGGCTGGTGGACGACTATCCCTACGCGCAATTGGCGGCGCACCGCTTAGGCGTGCCCTTGCATGCCGTCAGCCAGGAGTCCGCCGCGATTCAGGACGTGGACCGCTTGGTCTGGATGCTGGATGAGCCGACTCCTGACCCGGCGGCGTTCATGACGTATGCCATCAGCCGGCAGGCCCGCGCCCAAGGCGTGAAGGTCCTTCTTTCCGGCGCGGGTGGCGACGACCTCTTCAGCGGTTATCGCCGGCATCAAGCGTTGCAGTCCGAACGCTTGTGGGGTTGGTGGCCGAAGCCGCTCCGGGCGGGGTTGCGGCAGTTGACCTCCGAGCTCTCGCCGGCGCGGCCCTTTGCCCGCCGCCTGAGCAAGTTATTCGCGCATGCGGATGCGGAACCCGATGAGCGTCTGGCGAGCTACTTCCTTTGGCTGGGGCATGAGGCCATGCTGCCGATGCTTGGGGCGGATTTTCGCGCCGCCTTAGGCCCGCGCCGCGCCACGGATCTGCTGACGGGCTCGATGGCCCAGTTGCCTGAAGGGGTGACGCGCTTGAGCCGGATGCTCCATCTCGACCGGAGTTTCTTCCTCGCGAGCCATAACCTGAACTACAAGGACAAGATGGGCATGGCTTGTGGCGTGGAGATTCGCGTCCCGCTGCTCGATCCCGACCTCGCGTCTTTCGCCGAACGGCTCACGGATAGCCAGCGCATCCAAGGCCGCGAAACCAAGTACCTTTTCCGTCGCGCATTACGCGGCTTGGTGCCCGCTGAAGTCCTCGACCGACCAAAGGCCGGCTTCGGCCTGCCGCTCCGCGGTTTTTTCCATGAGGTCTATGGACCGCAGCTCCGTCGGCTGGCCGCGGAAGGCCGTCTCGATGGCACAGGGGTCTTCACGGGTACGGGCGTGCTTGCTTTGCTGGACGCGGATCGCCGCGGCGAAATCGACGCCACCTACCCGTTGCTGGGCGTGCTGTGCATCGAGTCCTGGCTCCGGCAATTCGCCCAACGATGACTTCCAATGCATAGTTCCATCTCCAACGTCCGGCTCGCCGGGTTAGCCGTCTCCACCGGATCGCTCACCCGCGACTTCATCGCGGATGGTTTGGCCTTGGGTCTCGATCGCGTCATGCTCGAGCGGACCGCCCAGACCATCGGCCTGCGGGAGCGCAAGGTCGCTGCCCCCGGCGTCACGGCTTTGGACCTATGCGAAGACGCGGCGCGGCGCCTTTTGGACGCCGCCGGCCTCGACGCGTCATCGATCGACGCCGTGATTTTCGTCACGCAGACCCCCGACCATTCGCAGCCGAACAACGCCTCCTTGCTGCATGGTCGCTTGGGCCTCGCCCAGGGCGCGGCGGCGTTCGACCTCTCGCTCGGATGCTCGGGGTGGGTCTATGGCCTCCACCAGGCCGCGCTCCTCTGCGCCCATGGCGGGGCGGCCCGTGTGCTGCTCTGCGCCGGCGACACGTTGTCGCGCTTGACCCACCCCAAAGATCGTTCGGCTGACCCGCTTTTCGGCGATGCCGGATCGGCCGCGTTGATTGAACGGACGGGCCAAGGTGCGCCTTGGCATTTTGAATTGGGCGCCGATGGCAAGGGCGCGAACGCCATCATCGTGCCGCAGGGCGGGGCGCGCATGCCGGCTGACTGCAAGCCGCTGACGGAGATCCCGGATTTGGACGGCAACGTCCGTCACGCTGCTAATTTGGCGATGCAGGGTGGGGAGGTCTTCAACTTTTCGCTCCGCCAAGCCCCGCCCGCGGTCGCCGCGGTCATGCGCCAGGCCCATTACACGGTCGAGGCGACGGACGGTCTGGTCCTGCATCAAGCGAACCGTTTCGTCATCACCACGGTTGGCCGGAAGTGCGGTTTCCCGGCGGCGAAGACCCCGAGCGATGTCGTCGAGCACTACGGCAACCAGAGCTCGGCTTCGATTCCCTGCGCGCTGATCCATGCATTCGCCGAGCCGCTCTCCGCTCGTCCCCTGAAGCTCGTCCTCTGTGGTTTCGGCGTGGGCTGGTCCTGGGGCGCCGTGGCCGCGGAGTTCGGGCCACTCGTCGTGGCCCCGATTCAACCTTACCCGCTTGCGCGATGACTGCATCCGAAAAACTACAGGCGCTCCAGCTGGACGTGGACCTTTTTGCAGGCGCCACCCTCGAGACGCCCTTGGCCGGTCTGCCTCATTGGGGCTCCTTGGCGATCTTGCTCACCATCCACCATTGCGAAACCCAGTACGGCTTGGTCCTGACCGGTGCGCAGGTCCGCGGCTGTCCGACGGTCGGTGACCTCCTTGAACTCATTCCTTAACGACTATGAAAAAA
This sequence comes from Opitutus sp. GAS368, assembly GCA_943330755.2. Lineage (GTDB taxonomy): Bacteria > Verrucomicrobiota > Verrucomicrobiia > Opitutales > UBA953 > UBA953. The sequence goes on along the minus strand of CALQIY020000060.1, from coordinate 10,314 downwards.
CTCTTGATCGTCGGCGCAGGCGGTTTCGGCCGGGAACTCCACGTCTGGGCAAGCCAGCATCCCGATTGCGGTCGGGCCTGGGAACTCGAGGGTTTCCTCGACGATAATGCGCAGGCCCTCCAGCCGTTCGGATCCTTCGCCCGCGTCTGGCCGCTGACGGGTCACGTTGTCGACCCGGCCAAACTCTACCTCTGCGGGCTGGGTCTGCCGCCGGTGAAGGAGAAGTTGCTGCAACCCTTGCTTGCCGCCGGCGCGAACTTCCCGGCCTTCATCCATCCGCGCGCCCTCGTGGGCGAGCGGGTGAAGTTGGGCCGTGGCGTCGTCCTTTGTCCCGGCGCCATCGCCAGCGCCGACATTACCTTGGGCGATTTCGTCATGCTCAACCTCCACGCGACGGTCGGACACGATGCCTCGGTCGGCGCGTGGTCGACGTTGAGCGCGCATTGCGACGTGACGGGTCGCGTCCAGGTCGCGGACCGCGTCTTCATGGGCAGCCGGGTTTCGATCATCCCGGGTCAGTCGGTCGGGAGCGGCGCCACGCTCGGTGCGGGCTCGGTCGTCATCAAGGACGTACCCCCCGGCGTCACCGTGGTCGGCAACCCTGCACGCGTCCTCTAAATGCGTAAAGCCCTCCTCTATGTCGGGGCCAGCTGCCTCGTCTTCCTGCTCGGCCTCGTCGTGGCGGCGGAATACTTCTCCCACCGCGATCGACGTTTCACCGGTCAAGTCGTGGATGCCTTGCCGCGGAATGTGGCCGGCTGGACCCGCCGGGATATCCCCGTCGCCGACAGCAAGGCCGGGAACATGAACGTCCAAGGCATCCTGAATTTCAGCCAAGCCGCCCAGACGCTTTACGCCCGCGGCGAGACGTCCCTCTTGGTCTACGTCGCCTATTGGGAGCCGGGCAAGGTCTCGGTCGTCGACGCCGGTTCGCACAATCCCGATTCTTGCTGGGTGAACAACGGCTGCATCCGTACCGAGCGCAAATACGCCGTCGCGGCACAAGTCGGCGGACGGGCAATGTTGCCTTATGAGTATGGCCAGTACCTCGTGCCTTCCGGTGGCCGCCAGAACGTGGCCTTCTGGCATCTCGTGAACGGCCAGCCTAATCGCTATGAAGAACAATCCGCGGGGTGGCGGGATGGCCTCGTGGGCCGGCTCGAGCGCCTCCCTTTGCTCTGGAAGGATATCCGGACCTACGGCCTGAACCAAAAAAGCGAACAGATGTTCATCCGCATCTCCTCCAACTTGCCGATCGAGCAGATCCTCGCCGATCCGGCCAACCGCGAACTATTGCAGGCGTTGCAGGGGCTGGGAGTTTTTTCAGATCAAACTTGGAAATAAGAGCGTGTAAAAGTGCAACCCGCCTACGGCTTGTGCAAAAGTGCAAAAGTGAAGGCAGGTCGGCGTTACCAACGCTTCCGGGCTTGGACCTCTGGCCGAGAGGCTTCCAGGTGAGTCATCAGGGCTTGGAGTTGCGCCGAGCATTTTAGGCAAATCGGCTTAAGCGCCGCGTACTCCTCCGGCGATATATGCCCAATCTTTGCGGCCACGTAAATCAAAGTGCGCACCTCGCCGCACGAACCTTTGGCACGGCGGAGCATATCGTAGAACGTCCGATCAGAGCGGCTCTCAAAGCCTTCCGAAATATTGCACATGATGGAAACGGCGGCGCGCTGAAGCTGGTCTTTGAGCGCCCAGTCCCTGGCGCCAGGGCCTTCTCGCAGGAGGGAGTAGGCCTGAACGACGATTATTTCAGCGGTCTGCCAGGCTTCAATTTCTTCGAATCGGGTGAATGTAGCCACTAGGCCATTGAATTTCTTCCCGCTAGGGCCTCAACCCTCCCGCCCGCCATTTATTACTCAATCACGCCAAGTAGTTTCATGGTAAAACCTTTGCACCTTTGCACAGGAGCTCTGCTCCGATTCTAACTTTTGCACCCCTAAGCAGTCATGCCCCGCCTATTCCTTTCCCCGCCTGATGTCGGCAGCGCCGAGGTCGAGTTCGTGCTCGAAGCGTTCGAGTCCAATTGGGTCGCGCCCGTGGGCCCGCAGCTCGACGCGTTTGAGCAGGAGTTTGCCGCCGTGGTCGGGTCGCGTCATGCCGTCGGCGTTTCCTCCGGCACCGCGGCCTTGCATCTCGCCCTCCGCCTCGCCGGCGTCGGCCCGGGCGACGAGGTCCTGTGTTCGACGCTGACCTTCATCGCCTCGGCGGCTCCGATCACCTATCTCGGCGCCAAACCGGTGTTCATCGATTCGGAGGCGCTCAGCTGGAACATGGATCCGGCCTTGGCCTGCGACGTGATCGAGCGCAAAGCGAAGGCGGGGCGGGCGCCCAAAGCCTTGGTCTTGGTGCACCTCTATGGTCAATCCGCCGACATCGCCCCCATCAAGGCCTGCTGTGAACGCCACGGCGTGAAGCTGATCGAGGACGCGGCCGAAGCCCTTGGCGCCAGTTATGGCGAAACCAGTCCGGGTTCGCACGGGCTCTTCGGGATTCATTCCTTTAACGGCAATAAGATCATCACGACCTCGGGCGGCGGCATGTTGGTCACCGACGATGCCGAGTTGGCGCGGCAGGCGCGCTTCCTTGCGACCCAAGCCCGCGACCCCGCCGCGCACTACCAGCACTCCACGATCGGTTACAACTATCGCCTCAGCAATATCAGCGCGGCGATCGGCCGAGGTCAGTTGCTCCGTTTGGCGGGTAAGGTCACCCGCCGCCGCGATCACTACCGCGCCTACCAAAAAGCCTTCGCCGCTTGCCCCGGCGTCGTCATGCAGCCGGAAGCCGCGTGGGGCCAATCCACCCACTGGTTGTCGTGTCTGACGATTGACCCGGCGAAGACGGGCACCACGACGGAGGCCGTACGACTGGCCTTGGAGAAACTCGATATCGAGGCGCGCCCGATTTGGAAGCCGTTGCACCTGCAACCGGTCTTTGTCGGCGCCGAATACCACGGCGGCAAGGTGGCTGAAGGGCTCTTTGCCCAAGGTCTCTGCCTCCCGTCAGGCTCCGGGATGTCCGTCGAAGACCGCGACCGCGTCATCGCCGGCGTGAAGGCGGTCCTGCAATAACATCCGCATGGCTTTCGCCCGCATCCTCCGTTCGAGCGCGCTCATGGGCGGAGCCTCGGTCCTGGTCTTGGTCGCGGCCTTCATTCGGACGAAGGCGATCGCGCTGATGGTGGGCCCGGCGGGCGTTGGCCTGGCGGGCATCTTGGTTACTTTCAACGGCCTCTTCGCCATGGCCGCAGGGTGGGGGCTGGCGACGGCGGGAGTGCGTACGGTGGCCGCGGCTGCGCCCGCAGATCAAGCCGCGAAGATGGCGGCGGTCCGCTGGCTCGGGGTTCGCCTCAGTTGGGGCGGCCTCTTGGCGGTGGCGGTGTTGTTTGCGCCGATCGGACTTTGGACCTTCCAGCCGAGCGACCGACACATCTTGGAGCTGGGGCTCGCGGGGCTGGCGGTCCCTCTGTTGGTCGCCGGCGGCATGTGGGGCGCCCTATTGCAAGCCCAAGGCCATCTGCGTGCCCTGGCCACGACCCAAGTCCTCTCGGCCTTTGCCGGGGTCCTCTTGGGCCTTCCGCTCGTCTACCTCTGCCACCAAGCCGGTCATTCACTCGTCGGCGTTACGCTGGGCATCCTCGTGGCGACCGGCGCCCCGGCCATTTTCATGTGGTGGGCGGCGCGTAAACATTGTCCGGCGGTTGCCGGGACGGTACCTGACCGTGCCCTCATCCGCGAACTGCTTCAGCTCGGCGGCGCCTTGATGGTCGTGGGCGTGCTCTCGCAACTGTCCGCCTACGTGGCGCGCTGGATTGTGTTGCGTGAGTTCGGGTTGGAGTCCGCCGGACATTATCAAGCCGCTTTGGCGATCGCGAGCAGCTTGCCCGGGTTCGTCTTCGCCGCGATGGCGACGGATTTCTTCCCGCGCGTCGCCGCCGCCAAGGATGAAGCCGAAGCCCGTTCGTTGGTCGAAAAGCAGATCCAAGCCGGCCTCCTCTTGGCGCTACCGTTGTTGGCGGCCTTGCTCACCATGGGCCGCGTCTGCATCCACTGGTTATACACGGCCGACCAATTCGAGCCGGCCATCCCCTTGCTGACGTGGATGGTCTGGGGGGTGTTCTTCCGCCTGGTTTCCTGGCCGATGGGCTTCTGGCTCCAGGCGCGCGGGTCCAATCGCACGGTCCTGGTCGTTGAACTGATTTCGAACCTGATTCTCGGACTCCTGCCCTGGGTTTTGATTGGGCCGCTCGGTTTGGTCGGCGCGGCCATCGCCTTCGCCGCCGGCTACGTCGCCTATGCGGTTTTGATGGCTCTGGTCATGCGCTGGCGGACGGGGCACTGGATCGGGGCGCGAACCTGGGCTTGGGCGGGTATGGCGGGGCTCGCTCTGGCTGCCGCGCAGTGGAGCGTGCAGTCCGCGGTGGGAGATTTTGGGGGTCTCATTCCCACGGGCATCCTTGGCCTCCTTTGTGCGGGCATCTACTACCGCACCATGCGTCGTGAAGCCCAACGCGCTACGCCCCAACCATGAGCATCGCTTTTTCTTGGCAGGGGCTGCCGCAATATGCGGCACGTCAGTTGCGTCCGGCCATCGCACAGCTTGGTCAGCCTTGCGCGGTCATCGGCACGCGCCCCGCCGTGCCGATTCAAGGGATGGAGGAGGCCCTCGGTCAGCCCATTCATTGGGTGGAGGGCGCTCAGGTCGTCCGGTGGGCTGACTTAGGCTTGGCCGTGCCAAAGGTGTTCTTCCAGGCCGGGTGGTCTTGTCCGGCGTTCAACACGCTCGGCGACGAAGTGCGGGCGGCGGGCGGGAAGGTCTGCCTGCTGATGGATAACGACTGGCGCGGCAATCTGCGTCAATGGTTCGGCGGGGGGTGGTTTCGCCTGACGCTGAAGCGGAAGTTCGCCGCCGTCTTGGTCCCGGGACGTTCCGGCCGTCGCTTGGCGCAATGGTATGGCTTTCCGGAGGCTGCCATCTTCGAAGGCCTGTATGGCGCCGACCCGTCCGTCTTCTACGATGGCCCGCCACTAGCCGCTCGCCCCAAGCGCATCTTGTTTGTCGGGCAGTATATTGAGCGGAAGGACTGCCTCGGTCTCGCCACCGCCTTCGCGTCGGTGGCCGACCAGCTCCCCGCGTGGGAACTGCACCTCTACGGGAGCGGACCGCTCCAGGATAAAATCCCCGCGCATCCCCGGATCCGCGTGCACGGCTTCGTTCAGCCGACGGAACTCGGCGGACTCTACCGTTCGGCCCGGATCTTCGCCTTGCCCAGCTTCAGTGAAGCTTGGGGCCTCGTCGTGCATGAAGCCGCCCTCTCGGGGTGCCAACTCTTGCTTTCGGCGGCCATTGGTTCGCGCCATGATTTCGCGGACCATAAGAATGCCGCGGAGTTTCCCGTCGGCGATCGCGCGGCGTTGGCCCAAGCCCTCTTGCAGTTGGCCTCGGCCGATGGTGACGCCCTCGGTCGGGCCCAGGCGGAATCGCGCGTCCTCGCCGCCACCCATGGCCCCGCCGTCTTCGCCGACCGCGTAGCCACCATCGTCCGCAAACTTTCCTGATTTCGATGCGATACCTCGTCACCGGCGCCGCCGGCTTCCTCGGCTACCATTTGTCGGCCCGTTTGCTTCGCGACGGCCATCAAGTCGTCGGTCTGGATAATTTCCATTCGGGTACGGCGGCCAACATCCAAGCCTTATCGGCCCAGGCGGGCTTCCGCTTCGTGCGGCATGACGTGACCGTTCCTTACGACCACGCGGTCGACGTGGTCTGCAACCTCGCCTGCCCGGCCTCGCCGCCACATTACCAGAAGGATCCGATCTATACGGCGAAGATCGCCTTCCTTGGGACGTTGCATGCGTTGGAGAATGCCGAGCGGCATCAAGCGAAGCTTTTGCAGGCGTCCACTTCGGAAATCTATGGGGACCCGTTGGTTCACCCACAGCCGGAAGGCTACCTCGGTAACGTCAATTCGGTGGGCCCGCGCGCGTGCTATGATGAAGGAAAGCGTTTGGCGGAAACGCTGTGCGCCGATTTCCAGCGCTTGGGCCGGGTGGATGCCCGGATTGTCCGGATCTTTAACACCTACGGCCCCAATATGCGCCTCGACGATGGTCGGGTGGTCACGAACTTCTTGCTCCAGGCCCTGCGGGGGGAGGCCCTGACCGTTTATGGGGATGGGAGTCAGACGCGTTCGTTCTGCTATGTGGATGACTTGATCGAAGGGTTCGTGCGGGTGCTGGCGGCTCCGACCAACCTCGGTCCGGTGAATCTCGGCAACCCTTCGGAATTCACGATGCTGCAGCTGGCGCAGGCCGTGCAGGCTGAAGTCGGTTCGACGGCCGCGATCCGGCATATGCCGCTCCCGGTCGATGATCCCAAGCAACGCTGCCCTGATATCACCAAGGCGCGCACCCATCTGCGGTGGCAGCCCAGCATCGAGCTGGCCGAAGGCCTCCGTCGTACGGCCGCCTATATCCGTCCCTTGAGCCAAGCCTAAGTCCATGCATACTGTCCCAAAGAAAATTGTCTGCATCGGCGCCGGTTACGTCGGCGGACCGACCATGGCGGTCATCGCGGCCCGCTGCCCGGATGTACAAGTGACGGTGCTCGACCTTAATGCCGAGCGCATCGCTGCCTGGAATGGCGGGAGCCTGCCGGTCTTTGAGCCGGGCTTGCCCGAAATCATCCGTCAGGTCCGTGGCCGCAACCTGCATTTCATCCCGCAAGCCCAAGGGCTCGCGGCCTTGGCCGAAGCCGACGTCGTTTTCATTTCGGTGCAGACGCCGACCAAGACGTCCGGCCCGGGTGCCGGGAAGGCTTCGGACCTGCAGTATGTCGAAGCCTGCGCCCACCTCATCGCCCAGCATGCGCGTGGCCACACGATCGTGGTGGAGAAGTCGACCATGCCGGTGCGGGCGGCCGAACGCATCCAGCAGATCCTGTCCGCGAACCAAGCAGGTGGTACCTTTGCGGTCCTCTCCAACCCCGAGTTCCTCGCCGAGGGTACGGCCATCCGGGACCTCGAGCATCCGGACCGTGTGCTCATCGGCGGCGAAGACCCCGGCGCCGTCGCGGCGTTGAAGTCGATCTATGCCGCGTGGGTCGCTCCGGAGAAAATCCTGACAACGGGCCTGTGGTCCGCGGAGTTATCCAAGTTGGCGGCAAACGCCTTCTTGGCGCAGCGCATTTCCTCCATCAATTCCCTCTCGGCGCTCTGCGAGCAGACCGGCGCGGAAGTGGCGGAGGTCGCCGCGGTGGTCGGGACGGATTCGCGGATTGGGCCGAAGTTCCTGCAGGCTTCGGTCGGCTTCGGTGGCTCCTGTTTCCAGAAAGACCTACTTTCGCTCATCTACCTGTGCGAGCATCACGGCCTCCCGGAAGTCGCCGCTTATTGGCAGGGCGTCGTCGATATCAACGAGTGGCAGAAGCACCGCTTCGCCGCGGTCGTCCAGCAGGCCGCAGCCAACCGACGCGTGGCCGTCCTGGGACTGGCGTTCAAGAAAGACACCAATGATTTCCGTGAATCGGCCGCGCTGGCCGTGTGTCGTCGGTTGTTGCAGGCTGGCCTGGAGGTCGTCGCTTATGACCCGCGGGTGGATGGGACGCGCTTTGCGGCCGAGCTCGGTAACCCCAGCCATTTCTCCCTGGCGTCCACTGTCGCCCAAGCCTTGGCGGGTGCGGGCGCGGTCGCCATCCTCACCGAGTGGGACGAGTTTCGGTCGATCGCGTGGGCTTCGGCGAAACTCAGCCCAGGGGCGGTCGTTTGCGACGGCCGCAATGTGGTCGACCGCGCAGCGGTCCGACAGGCGGGCTACGGACTACGTGTCATCGGTTCAGCCGCCCCTTAGCCGACTACTGAGGTCGATTTCCGAGCCGCACCCTGTGCGGCTTTTTTGCGCCCAAAGACCCCGTCACTTTCCATCGCCCAGGAACTCTTCCATCGTGGCGGCGTGCTGGGAGTTCACGTTCCGGCGCCCAAAGACCACGAAGAAGGTCTTCACGACGATGCGGAGGTCCAGCCAGAGGCTCTGGTTTTGGACATACCAAACATCGAGGGCGAATTTCTCGTCCCACGTCAGGGCGTTGCGACCATTGACCTGCGCCCAGCCCGTGACCCCTGGCTTCACGAGCATGCGTTGGGCCTGGAAGGCATTGTAGCGCGGCAGGTAGCGCATGAGCAAGGGGCGCGGGCCGACCACGCTCATGTCGCCCAGCAGCACGTTCCACATCTGCGGGAACTCATCGAGCGTTGTCGAGCGGAGGAACTTCCCGAAGGCCGTGAGCCGAACCTCGTCGGGCAGCGGTTGACCTTGGGCGTCGACCCCGTCCGTCATCGTCCGGAATTTCACGACCTTGAAGGGCTTCCCGTGCCGACCGGGACGCTCTTGCAGGAACAGGATGGGCGAACCGAGTTTGAGCCGAACCAGGAGCGCCACCAGCGCGAGGAGTGGGCTGAAGAAGATCAGCCAGCCCAAGGAGAAGAAGATGTCGAAGATGCGTTTAACCATGCTTAGCGGCGCGGGGTCAGGACCGCGGTTTCAAGGGACATTAGCTGAACGCCGTTTTCGAAGACGATGGCAAACTCCACCTCGGTCGCGCCCTTGGGCGCCGGCAAGATGAGCCAGCCCGACGTGGGGGTGCAACGGACCGTGCGGGTCAGGGGCTTGGGGCCGCCCTTGAAAGTCATCGTGAGACGCACGTCCTGAGTGGAGGCCGCCTCGGCGAGTTGCACGGCGAGTTGCACGAAACGGCCTTCCGCGATCGGCTGGGTGCGCGTCAGCCTGCCCGCATCGCGCGTGACCTTGAGGAGTCCGTCGCCTGCGGCGACCACGCTGAACTGTTGGTTGGCGCGGCGGAACTGCCATGCTTCCAGCAGGGCTTCGGTCGTGGCCGGACGCGAGGTTACCTCGGCCTCGGCGGAGTGTTGTAGCCAAAAAGAGTGCAACGCGCTGAGGCCAGTTTGGTCAGTGAGGGTCAGCGCCGCCAACTCGGCGCGGAGCTCGGGGTAGGTGAAGGCGGTCGCGCAGAACTCAGGCCGGGGGTCGGTGGGGATGAATTCCAGCCAGTGAACCGGTAAGCCGTAGGCGCCCCAGGCGAGGTTGAAGCGTTGCTGCTGCAATTGGTAATCGGCCTCGACTTGGATGAGCCGTTCGAGGCAGGCAAGGGCCTTGGCGCTCGTTTGGGCCGAAGCCGAACGGGCGGCGTGGACTTGCCGAAACTTCGTAGACAATACCCAGGCGTCCACAAACTGCTGAAGACGCCAAAGTTGGTTCTCCTGCCTAACACCCGGCTTGGTTTCGGCGGCGAGGGCGGCCTGAGCCTGGGCGAGGCAGGCGCTGATCTGGGCCATTTCGCCGTCGGCGAGAACTTCCGCCGAACCCTCGGTGCGGAAGTGCCGGATCCACTGCTTGGCGCCACCAAGTTGCGCGTCGCGCGTCCAAGCGGCTTCGATGATGCGATAAGCCTCGCGCATCGGTTTGGCTGCCGAGCCATAGGCCGCTTCAAACCAGCGCATGAGCAGCGCTTCGGGATCTTGGTTTGGTTGCTCCAGCAGCTTGGCGCCGAGCCAGGCCTTCGGGGCGTCGAAGCCCCATAGTGGAGCAAGCTCTGCGTACCAACCTTTCACCCCGGTTTCATGGGCGATGCGGATGGACTTGGCCTGCGCGGTGAAGTGGGCCCGCGGGCAGGTGTAGTCGACGCCATACCAATAATCGTAGGCCCCGACTCGGCGAGCACCGGATTGCACCCAAGCCTTAAGGTTGGCGGCTTCTTGCGCGGCGAACGTTGGATCCGCGTACCCGATGCGGTCCGCGCAGACCCAGGGAAAGATGGCCGGGGCGACCTTGACCGTCGGGGCCCGCAACGTCTGCAGGTAAGCCAGGGTGCCGATGGCGTGGCGGTCGCCGCGCAGATCGCCCGTCGGTTCCCAGAACGACTTCGCCACTTCGTTCAAATAGCGAACCACGTAATCGGTGCGCACCGGACGTTCCCGATACCAACCTTCGGAAGGCACCGTATCATCGAAGGTCAGGGAATCATTCACGCCGAGCGGCACGCAAAAGTCCTCGGGCCGCTGATGGAACCAGGCGCGGGCATGTCGGGCACCGATTTCCGGGGCGCGTGGGTGGGTCAGGTTGGGGTTGGCGTCATAGCCGTTGCCCTTGGGGGCCTGCCGTACACCGTCCACGGAGGCGAAGAGCGTCGGGTCTTGGGCGAACTCCTTCTTCCCGAACGCCGCGTATAAGCCATGCGAGAAGCTGGGGGCTCGGCCATACCCGACGCTGAAGGCCCATTCATGGCTCAGTTCAT
>CALQIY020000059.1 GCA_943330755.2 Opitutus sp. GAS368 | reverse complement strand
TGCGGCAAAGGTTCCGGTATCCTCGTCGAAGGCCGCCTCAAGCTCGACCAGTGGGAAGACAAGAAGACCGGCGAGAAGCGTTCGCGCCTCGGCGTCGTCCTCGAGAACTTCACCTTCATCGGCGGAAAGGCCCAAGGCGGCGAAGACGGCGGTTCGGCTCCGCGCTCCCGCGGTGGCGATACCCCCGCTCCTTCCGGCGACCACGGCGGCGACGACGTCCCCTTCTAAATCCAACCCTCACTTTAACCCAAGCAAGACACCATCATGGCATTCACCGAAGTTTTACTCATCAAGCCTGTCGACGGCCTCGGCGCCGAAGGCGAGCAGGTCCGCGTCCGCGCGGGCTACGCGCGTAATTTCCTGCTCCTGCAGGGCATCGCGCTCCCCGTCAATCGCGCCAACACCAAGTACATCGAGTCCCTGAAGAAGGCCCGCGACGCCCGCGAAGCCAAGGACCTCGAGTCCGCCACCGCGACCTCCGCCAAGCTGGCCGCCCTCAAGCTCGTCTTCGCCGTCAAGACCGGTGAAGGTGGCAAGATGTTCGGCGCGATCAGCACCGCGGAAATCGCCGCCAAGCTCGCCGAACACGGCATCGAGCTGGAGCGCAAGCGCATCCACCTCGGCCAGGGCCCCGTCAAGGTCCTCGGCAAGCATCTCACGACCATCCGCCTCCATGCTTCCGTCTCGGTCGAGCAGGAGTTCGAAGTGGTTTCCGAGAACCCGATCGAGCCGGTCGCCGAAGAAGCCGAAGAAGCTCCGGAACGTCCTGAGCGCGACAAGAAGCCGCGCAAGACGCGCAAGGAAAAGACCGCCTAAAGCGGCTTACGCTTGCCCTCAAAAGGCGTCGGACTTCGGTCCGGCGCCTTTTTGTTTTGGGTGAATGTCCTGTGAATAGGGCAGGGATGGCGTTGTGAACGGCTGTGAATGGTTCTCGGCACTTTGACGGTGAAACCGAGGGCAGACCGTCCATGCTGTCGCCTTCCCATGGCCGACCGAAACCAGCGCAACCGCCGCGATACCCAGCCCAGCTACGGCGACCGCGTGCCGCCCCATAACCTCGACGCCGAGCGCGGGTTGATCGCGAGCATCATCATCGACGGCGAAACGCTGCAGCGCTGCCTTTCCGAGAAGATCACGCCCGACTTCTTCTTCGACCCGAAGCATCAGGACATCTACGCGGCCGCGGTCAAGCTGTCGCAGGAGAACACGGGCATCGACGAGATCACGCTGACCGAACAGTTGCGCCGCGATGGGCGCCTGGATTCCGCCGGTGGCGCCGCCTACGTCAATGAGTTGACCGGCCAGGTGGCCTCTTCCGCCCACGCCCCGCATTGGATGGTCATCGTGCGCGAGAAGCACTTCCTGCGTTGCCTGATCTCCACTTCGGTCAGCACCGTCGAGAAGGCCCATTCGCACACCGAAGGCATCGATCGCCTGCTCGAGGACGTCGAACAATCCTTCTTCCGCATCAGCGAAAGCCGCATCGCCGAAACTTCGCAGCAGATCGACAAGCCCATCGAAGAGGCGATGGAGATGGTCGCGCGCATGATCAAGGAGAACGGCCGCGTGCAAGGCGTACCGACGGGCTTCCGCGACCTCGATACGTTGACCTACGGCTTCCAGAGCGGCCAGATGATCGTCGTCGCGGCCCGCCCGGGCATGGGCAAGACGTCCATCGCGCTCAACTTCATCGAGGCCGCGATGTTCCCGCCGCCGAATTCCGGCCGCGAGCCCGCGCACGTGCTGATGTTCTCGCTCGAAATGCCGGCCCGCGAGTTGGCGATGCGCCTCCTGTGCTCCCGCGCCCGCGTCAACCTGCAGAAGATGCGCTCCAGCCGGCCCGACGCGCAGACGCAACTCGACCTCGTGCAGGCTTCCAACGAATACCGCGGGAAGCCGCTCATCGTCGATGACAACGGTGGCCAGACGATCCTCGAAATCCGCGCTAAGTGCCGGCGCATCGCGCGCCGCCGCAAGCTCGACATGGTCGTCATCGACTACATCCAGCTCATCAACGGCCTGGATGCCAGCATCCCGCGCGAACAGCAGATCGCCGAGGTGTCCCGCAGCATCAAGGCCATGGCCAAGGAATTCCAGATTCCCATCATCGCGCTCGCCCAGCTCAACCGAAAGTCCGAGGACGAGGCCCGCCAGCCGAAGATGTCCGACTTGCGCGAGTCCGGCTCCATCGAGCAGGACGCCGACATCGTGATGCTGATTTCCCGCCCCAATGTCAGCCAAAGCAAGGCCGCCGAGGCGGAGGCCGAGCAAATGGGCCAAGACGGGTGCTTTGCGCGCCAGCTGATCGTGGCCAAGAACCGCAATGGCCCGACCAATGACCTCGACCTGCTCTGGAATCCAGGGCTGACAAGGTTCGAAACCCCTGCCAAAAGCCATTCCAATGAATGACGTGACCGTCTGCCGGAACTTTCTCCGGGCTGCCTGCTTCGCTTTGGCCTTGGCGCCCTTGGGCGTCGTCGCCCAACTGGCCCCGCCGGCCGCCGAAAAGCCGCTCATCGTCCGCTCCATCCGCGTCAAGGCCGAGAAGGTCGTCAAAGACGAGAAGGGTACGCGCATTGAGGAGTTGCAGGCTTCCGAATCCTTCATTCTTGGACACGTCTCTTTGCGCGCGGGTGAGCCGTTCACGCGCGATGCCGTCACCAGCACCGTACGGGCGCTTTATGCCACGGGTCGGTTTGACCAGGCCTTGGTGGTGCCGGAGTTGGACCCGAAGACGGGTCAGGTCGACTTGGTGATCGTCGTCGAGCCCCGGCCCATTCTCCGGGAAATCGTCGCGGCCGGGAAGGCCGAGTTGATCGACCTCCAGGCCGAGGCCTTGAAGGTCGCCGGCTTCAGCGTGGGCGAGCCGCTCGATGCCTCCGCGATGCAGCGGGCCGTGCAGGCCCTGCAGAAAGAGCTCCGCAAGGATCGCCCGTTTTTGGTGCTGAGCGCCAAGGTCCTGCCCGAGGCCAAAGGGGCCAATGGCACCCGCGTCGAACTGACCGCCAGCGAAAGCCCGAGCCTGATGATCGACGTCATCCGCATCGAGGGCGCCGCGGCCCTCACGGAGAAGGAAATCATCGCCGGCGCGGAGCTTAAGACCGAGGAGCGGGGCTTCTTGTCCCATCTTTTCTTGGGCGCCTTTTTCACCCCGCGCCTCGACCCCGAAGAGTATCGCCGGGACTGCAACCGCATCCGCGATTTCTACCGCCTCAAGGGTTTCTTGGACGTCGAAGTCGTCGAGCTCGATCCTTCGAAGGCCTGCACCATCAAGGAGCTGAAGAATGGCTCGGGCAAACTGGACGTGGTCTTCAAGGTCAAGGAAGGCCGTCGTTACACCATCGGCGCCTTGGACATCTCCGGCAACAAGCTCGGAGCCACCAACCCGATCTTTGCGACCGCGGCGCTGCAGAAGGTGGTCGCCGAACCGTCCTTGCGTCGCGGCGCCTATCGTCCGGAAGTGGATCGTTTCATCACGGGCGAGGCCTTCGCGACCCCGGCTTTGGATGCCGCCACCGAGAAGCTACGTGAATATTACGGACAGATGGGGTACCTGAACGCGCAGGTGGAAGCCGTCCGCGTCCCCAACCTTTCCACGGGCGTGATCGCCGTGTCGTTCAAGATTCAGGAAGGCGAGCGCTTCACGGTCCGGTCCTTGGACATCCAAGGAAACACCAAGACCCGCTCGACCGTCATCGCGCGCGAGTTGGCGCTGAGCCCCGGTGAGGTCTTCGACTTGGCGCGCGTCCGCGTCTCCGAGGCTCGCCTGCGCAACACCCAGTTCTTCGAGGAAGTCCGGGTCGTCCCGGTCCCTTCGCCGGTCCCCAACCAAAGCGACCTCCGTGTCGTCGTCAAGGAGGGCAGCACCGGTTCGGTGAGCTTTGGCGCCGGTTACAGCACGGTCGAACAACTCGTCGGCTTCGTCGAGTATTCCGAAGGTAACTTTGATTACACCAACCCAGAGGGCTGGTACCGCGGTGGCGGTCAGAAGTTCCGCGTCCGCCTCCAGGCCGGCAGCGTCTCCAACTCGTTCGAACACTCCTTCGAAGAGCCCGCGCTCTGGGAACGTGATTTGGCGGTGGGTTATAAGCTCGAACGCCGTTACACCGGTTATTTCTCGGCCAACTACAACGTCGTCAACGAAGGGGTCGGCGTCTACGCCCGCCGCCGCCTCTTCGGCGCCGTCGAAGGCCGCATCGCCTACGACTTGCGCCGCGTCAGCGTGGGTAACGTCACCGCGACCGCCCCCCTCGACGTTAAGGCCGAAGATGGCAACCCGCGGACGATTTCTTCGGTCACGCTCTCCCTGACCCAGGACACCCGCGATGAGTACAATTTCCCGACCAAGGGTTCGCGCTTGTCGCTCTCCGAGGAAATCGCCGGCAACGGTCTCGGTGGCAGCTTGGATTACTTTAAGACCGAACTCCGCACCGGTAAGTGGTTCCTGCTCTCCCCGACCGCGGAGCAAACGCTCGGGCTGATCGGTCGCGTCGGCACCATCGCCGGCTCCGGCGGCAACCTGCCGTTCTATGAGCGCTTCTACTTGGGGGGCGCCTACGACATGCGCGGCTTCGACTATAATGACGTCGGCTCAGCCGCGACCTGGGACACGACCAACGGCAACCAGCCGGTCGGCGGCTTGACCTATGGTTACCTGAGCGCGGAATACACGATCAAGGCGGCCGACAACCTCCGCTTCGCCGCTTTCTATGACTATGGCTTCGTCAACAAGGATGCCGCCAAGTTCAGCCTCTCCGAGGCCAATTCCGACATCGGGGTCGGGATGCGCATCCTCCTTGGTGGTGCGGTCATGCGCCTCGATTTCGGTTTCCCGCTGCAGACCACGGTGAACCCGACCACGGGGGCCGAGCTCAACGGCGGCGGGATGAAGTTCAACTTCAGCTTCGGGACCGTCTTTTGATTGCCAACCCCACGGCCAACCTTCTTCCTTCCCTCACTATGAAGTCATTTTTCCTAGCCCTTGCCTTCGCCGCCGTCACCTTGCGCGCCGCTGCCCCTAACGTCGGCGTCGTCGATGCCGAAGAAGTGATGAAGAAATACGGCAAGGCCGTGGCCATCCAAGGCGAAATCCAGAAGTCCAAGGACGCCGCCCAGGCCGCGATCAACGAGCGTGGCAAGGAAGTGGAAGGCATGATCGCCGAGCTGCAGGCCATCCAGAAGCGTGGCCAGAGCCCGCTCCTCAGCGACGCCGG
Organism: Opitutus sp. GAS368; assembly: GCA_943330755.2. Taxonomy (GTDB): domain Bacteria; phylum Verrucomicrobiota; class Verrucomicrobiia; order Opitutales; family UBA953; genus UBA953. The sequence goes on along the minus strand of CALQIY020000059.1, from coordinate 8,046 downwards.
CAAGAAGTCGGTCCAAGCCGAATTCCAGAGCAAGTCGGAAGTCTTCCAGCAGCGCCGCGGCGAGCTCGAGAAGTTCATCCAGGAGGCCAATGCCACCATCCAGCAGCGCCAGGCGGAAATGACCAAGACCATTGGCGCTGAAGTCCGCGCCGAAGTCGAAAAGATCTCCAAGGCGAAGTCGCTGCAGCTGGTCCTGCCCAAAGGCGTCGCCCTCTACGCAGACGCATCGCTCGACATCACCGAGGAGGTCGTGAAAGTCCTCAACGCCGGTTATAAGCCCGCCGAGGCCCCCGCCGCCCCGGCCGCACCGGCCGCACCCGTGGCGCCCGCTGGCGACAAGCCGGCCGCCAAATAAGACCAACCGCCCCTGCCAGTCAGGGGCGCTTTGTTTCTGCCCATGTCCATCTCGCTCGACTCCCAGCAACTCGTCGCCCTCACCGGTGCGACGAAGGTGGAGGGCGAGTATCTGGGCAAGGTGAGGTCGTTGGCTTCCTTGGCGGAAGCTGGCCCCGAGGACTTGTCTTTCTTGGGTAACCCGAAGTACGCGACCGAAGTGCCGACCTGCAAGGCCGGCGTCATCCTCGTGCCGCTCGATTACGTCGGACAGCCCGCCACCGGGCAGGCCTTCCTGCGCGTCGCCAAGCCTTCCTATGCGTTGGCGCTCGTCTGCGCCGCCATCGAAGCCCAACTCTGGCCGAAGCCCGCCGCCGGCATCCATGCGAGCGCCGTGGTTGCCCCGACCGCCGTCGTCGATGCTTCCGCCCACGTCGGCCCGCTTTGCGTGATCGGCGACGGCGCGCGCATCGGCGCTGGGGCCGTGCTCGAAGCGCATTGCCTGATCGGCGTTCAAGCCGTGATCGGCGCGGGCTGCTGGTTGAAGAACGGCGTCACCATCGCGGATTATTGCCGCTTGGGGGCGCGCTGCCGTCTCCAGTCCGGCGTCGTCATCGGTTCCGACGGTTTCGGCTATGAACCGGCGGGCGGCCAGATTCACCGGATTCCCCAGATCGGCAATGTGGTCCTCGCCGACGATGTGGATGTCGGCGCGAATACGACCATCGATCGCGCCCGCTTTAGCCAGACGGTGATCGGCCGCGGCACGAAGATCGATAACCTCGTGCAGATCGCCCACAATGTCCGCATCGGCCAACAGTGCTTGATCACCGCGCAGGTCGGCATCGCCGGCAGCACGACGCTGGGGGACTTCTGCGTGTTGGGCGGCCAGGCCGGCGTCGCCGGTCACCTCAACCTCGGCCACCGCGTCCAACTGGGCGCCCAAACGGGCGTGTTCGTCGACATCCCCGAGGGCGGCTTTTACAACGGTACGCCCGCCATTCCGATCGGGCTGGAGCGTCGCTTGGTCGTGTTGTCGCGAAAACTCCCCGACTTGTTCAAAAAGGTTGATTCGCTGGTCGCGTCCTTGGACGCTGGAGGCCGCTCCAATCCATGACCTTGCCTGCGATGAAAATCTTCACTGGGAACGCCAATCCGGCGCTCGCCCAGGAAATCTGCCAAAACCTCGGTGAGCCGCTGGGTTCGGCTACGGTCAACCGCTTTCCCGACGGCGAGACGTTCGTCCAGATCAACGAGAACATCCGCGGCTGCGACGTCTTCATCATCCAGCCCACCTGCGCGCCGGCCAACGACCGCATCATGGAGCTGCTCATCATGATCGACGCCCTGCGCCGGGCGTCGGCCGCGCGGATCACCGCCGTCATCCCGTTCTTCGGCTACGCCCGGCAGGATCGCAAGGATAAGCCCCGCGTGCCGATCACGGCCAAACTCGTCGCCAACCTGCTGACCGCCGCCGGCGCCAACCGCGTCCTCACCGTCGACCTCCACGCCCAGCAGATCCAGGGCTTCTTCGACATCCCCGTCGACCATCTCTACGCCTCCCCGGTCTTCTACAAGCACATCAAGGACAAGCCTTGGCTCAAGGATGCCACGGTCTTCTCCCCCGATGTCGGCGGCCTGAAGTACGCCTCCGCGGTGGCCGACATGCTGCACCTGCCCTATGGTTTCGTGGCGAAGCGCCGCACGAGCGCGACGACCGTCCAGGCCACGAGCCTCGTCGGCGAAGTCGAAGGCCGGGACATCATCTTGGTCGACGACATGACCGAAACGGCCGGCACGTTGACCGCCGCCGCCGAATTGCTGAAGAAGAACGGTGCCCGTTCGGTTCGCGCGATGGTTTCGCACTGCATGATCCAGGAGATTGCCTACGAGCGCTTTCGGTCGGGCGTCATCGACGAGGTCATCACGACCAATTCCGTGCCCATCGAGACCCGCGGTCTCCCGATCACGGTCCTGTCCATCGCCCCGTTGCTGGCCGACGCCATCCGTCGCATCCACGGCAACAACAGCGTGACAGACCTTTTCCCCATCAAGGGCCACTGAGGTCGCCGCCAGGCATGAAAAAGGCCGCCTCGCTGAAGGCGGCCTTTTTGTTTCCAGCGCGTCCGCTTACTTCTTCAGGAACTCGAGGATCTGCTGGGCTTGGTCGCCGGTGTGGCCCTTGTTGTCCGCGTAGACGCACTTGCCGTCCTTGAAGAGGTAGGCGCAGCGGCTCGCGAAGCCCATCGTGGTGGGGACCTTGAAGGCGGTGACGACTTTCTTGTCCTTGTCGGCCAGGAGGGGGAAGGGGAACTTCTGTTCGTCCCGGAATTCCTTTTGGAGCTTCTCGCCGTCGGTGCTGACGCCGAGGACCTTGACGCCGAGCTTGCTGAGGTCGGTCCAGCTGTCGCGGAGGGAGCAGCCCTGCTTGGTGCAGCCGCCCGTCTTGGCCTTCGGGTAGAAGTAGACGAGAAGGTAGCCCTTGGCACCCTCGGCGGCCACATCGACGGGCTTGCCGTCCTGGTCGTTGCAGGTCACGGCCGGCAGGGCGTCGCCGACGGCAAGGCGGTCGGCGGCGTTACCGAGGAAGGGGAGGAGGGAGAGGAGCATGGTGGCGAGGGCTTTCATACCCAGATGAACTTGGGTCGTTCCTGAAAAAAAGCAAACGTCCCTAGGGTGTTTTCGTGTCGCTTGTCGGGCCTTCCGAGGGCAATTTGCACGCATGCTGTCGGAAGTCCTCGCCACCATCCCGCACCGCCCGCCTTTTCTCTTCATCGATGAGATCAAGGAGGTCCGGGCCGACGGGGCCATCTGTACGCGCACCTTCCGGGCCGATGAGCCGTTTTATGCCGGCCATTATCCCGGGAATCCCATCACCCCGGGGGTGCTTTTGTGCGAGTCCGTCTTTCAGGCCGGTGCCGTCTATCTGACGCGCAAGCTGCAGTCCGAAGGTGGCGCGCCTGATGGCAAGACGCCGGTGCTGTGTCGCATCGAGGAAGCCAAGTTCAAAGGGATGGTGAAGCCGGGCGACACCGTCGTCATCGAGGTCAAGCATGTGGAGACGCTGCAGCAGTTCCATTTCCTCACCGGGACGGTCCGGCGCGACGGCAAGGCCGTGCTCACGCTGCGTTTCGCGCTCGCCCTCGTCGATCAGCCCGCCTGAAATCCCGCCATGTCGTTCCTCGGCCTCAGCGGCAAAACCTACCTCGTCCTCGGCGTGGCCAACAAGAAGTCGGTCGCCTGGCACGTGGCCAAGACGTTGGAAGCCGAAGGGGCCAAGGTCATCTATTCCGTGCGTTCGCAGGCCCGCTTGGATTCGCTGAAAGGCCTCCTGGACGGTAAGCCGACCTATCTCTGCGACCTCGAACGCGAAGAGGAGACCATCGCCCTCGCCGCGGCCGTCGGTCGCGAACACGGCCCGATCCATGGTGTCCTGCACAGCGTGGCCTTCGCGAATTTCTCCCGCGGGATGCAGCCGTTCCATGAGACGGCCCGCGCGGATTTCCTGCAGGCCACGGCGATCTCCTGTTTCTCCTTGGTGGAGCTCTCCCGCGCGCTCAAGCCGCACCTCGCGAAGGACGCTTCGGTCGTCTCCATCGGGATTTCCTCGCAGGTGACCGCGGCGAACTACGGCTACATGTCGCCGATCAAGGCCGCCCTCGAGTCCGCCAGCCGTTTCCTCGCGAAGTCCTTTTCCGCCGACACGCGCGTCCGCTTCAACAGCGTGAACGCCGGCCCGCTCAAGACCAGCGCCAGCGCCGGCATCCCGGGCTACCTCGACAACTATCTCCACGCCGAAAAGATGACGCTCCGCAAGGAAGCCCTCAAGACGCAGGAAGTCGCGGATACCGCCGTCTGGCTGCTTTCCCCGCGCTCCAGTGGCGTCAATGGCCAAGGCATCGTCGTCGACGCCGGCATGGGACTGAATTTCTTCGACGAAGAACTGGTCAAGGCCTCGGCCCGTCTTCTCTGAACGTGCAGTTCAACCGTTCAGTCCTCACCGGCCTCGTGGCCGAACTGCCTCCCGAGGTTTGGACCTCCGACGAGGTGGAGCGCCGGCTGGCGCCATTGTATGGGCGCCTGAAGTTGCCGGAAGGCCGCTTGGAATTGATGACGGGGATCAAGGAGCGTCGCTTCTGGCCGCAGGCCATCCGCCCTTCGGAAATCTCCGCGCTGGCGGGCCGCCGCGCCCTGCAGGCCGCCGCGGTGGGGCCGGCGGACATTGACCTCTTGATCCATTCGTCGGTCTGCCGCGATCGCCTGGAACCCTCGACCGCCGCTTATGTGCACGGCCTCTTGGGGCTCGGACCGCAGGCCCAAATCCTCGACGTCTCCAATGCCTGCCTCGGCTTCCTCAACGCCGTCGTGCTCGCGGCGGGCTTGGTCGAGTCCGGCCAGATTCGGCGCGCCTTGGTTTGCTCCGGCGAAAACGGTCGGCCCCTCGTTGAGCGCACCATCCGGTTGCTCAATGAGGACCTTTCGTTGACGCGCGATGGCATCAAGCCGTATTTCGCCAACCTCACCATCGGTGCGGGGGGCGCCGCCGCCGTGGTTTCGCGCGATGACTTGGCCGGCCCGGATGCGATCCGTCTGTTGGCGGGCGCTTGGGAAACCGATTCTTCCGCGAACGCGCTCTGCGAAGGCGATACGTCCTCCGACGAACTCGACATGCGCACCGACTCCGAGGCGTTGCTCGCCGCCGGCGTCGGTCTCGCGCAACGTTGCTGGGGGCGCTTCAAGCAGGAGAGTGGTTGGAATGAAGCGACCCCCGACCGGATCATCACGCATCAAGTGGGTCGTCGGCATTCCTCGTTGCTCTTCGAGCGCCTCGGTTTGGATCCGGCCAAGGATTACCAATCGTTTGACCGCCTCGGCAACGTCGGGTCGGTTTCCCTCCCTGCGACGTTGGCCTTGGCCCGCGCGGAGGGCCGCGTCCGTCGGGGCGAGAAGGCCGCCTTGCTTGGCATCGGGAGCGGTCTCGCCAGCCTCATGCTCGCCGTCGAATGTTAACCCCCGATCCAGCCGCCTTGCCTGCCGAGGTGAAGGCCCTGTACCCCTTTGACGTCCAAAGCTGGGCTACGCCCGACGGCCCCATGCGCTTCGTGGACCATGGACCGCGGGAGGGCCAGGCGGTCCTGCTCCTGCATGGTAATCCCTCGTGGTCGTTCCTCTGGCGCAACCTGATCCTCGCCCTGGCAGCCAAGGGTTACCGGGTCATCGCCCCGGACCACCTCGGCATGGGCCTGTCGGCCCGCCCTGACCGTTTTCTGCGCCTCGAGGACCGGATCCAGGCCGTCCAAGGGCTGGTCGACCATTTGGGCCTGAAAACCTTCCACTTGGGGGTACACGATTGGGGTGGTGCGATCGGCTTCGGCCTGGCCACCCGCATGCCTGAACGCATCGGTCGAATTCTGGTGACGAACACCGGGGCGTTCCTCTCGGAGCGTATCCCCAAGCGGATCGCGCTTTGTCGAGCCCCCTTGATTGGGCGCTTGATTGCCCAGCACTTGGACGGGTTTGCCTGGCCGGCAACGTGGATGGCGGTCGAAAAGCCGCTTCCTAAGGCCGTAAAGGCAGGTTTTCTGGCCCCGTACGGTACGATGGCTCGCCGCCGGGCGGTCGCGGACTTCGTGGCGGACATCCCGATGGAGGGCGATCACCCGACGCGCCCGGTCCTGGCCGCCGTCGAGGCCGCCCTGCCGACGCTGCGCGGCAAGCCCATGCTGCTGCTCTGGGGCCTCCAGGACTTCTGTTTCGACCAATCGTTCTTGGCCGGCTTTGCCCAGCGCTTCCCGGCGGCCCAGCAACGCCTTTTCCCCGCCGCCGGCCACTATGTCTTCGAGGATAGCGGCGAGGCCGGGATTCAGGCGGCCGTCGACTTCCTGCTAGGGGCCTAATACCCCCCGGTGGGCGACTCTGTGTGTGGGGTGCGAAAAGCCCTGTGAACAAGCGTTTCTTAAGCCCCCTATAAGTTTTTGTAAGGGGTTGATAAATAGGTATTTCGGCTGAGGTAAAAACATTCGTTCACCTCTCGTTTCCTATTGCAGAAAACGGTGTGAAAAACAGGATTTCGAGACCCGCTTCACGGCGGGTCCTTTACCCCCATTTTACCACTAAAACATGAGCGAAAATTCCGAGAAAAACCCGAATCGCGGCAAGCACGCCGGCAACGAAAGCTATGGTGCTTCCGACATCAAGCGCCTGAAGGGCCTCAAGGCCGTGCGCGAGCGACCCGGTATGTACATCGGTGATACGAACGAAACGGGCCTCCACCATTGCGTCTACGAAATCGTCGACAACTCCATCGACGAAGCCCTCGCCGGCTATTGCAAGAGCATCAAGGTCGAGATCCACACCGATGGCTCGCTCTCCGTCGAGGACGATGGCCGCGGCATTCCCGTCGCGATGCACCCGGAGGAGAAGGTGCCGACGCTGGAGCTCGTGCTGACGAACCTGCACGCGGGTGGTAAGTTCGACAAGGGCGCCTACCAGGTTTCCGGCGGCCTCAACGGCGTCGGCGCCAAGTGCGTCAATGCGCTCTCCGATAGTTTCATCGCGGAAGTCAGCCGCGAAGGCGAAGTGCACCAGATGAAGTTCTGCCGGGGCGAAGTCACGCAATCCATCAAGGTCATCGGCAAGACCAAGCGGACGGGCACCAAGATCACCTTCCACCCGGATCCGGAGATCTTCATCGCCACCCAGGAGTTCAAGTACGACACCCTCGTCCGCCGCATGCGCGAACTGGCCTTCCTCGTGCCGGGCATCACCGTCGAGATGAAGGATCAGCGCACGAACCGGGCCGACAAGTTCGAGTTCAAGGAGGGCATTGCCGAGTACGTTTCGTTCCTCAACGCGAACGAGGAGCGTCTCTTCGAGAAGCCCATCCTGATTTCCGCCGAGGTCGACTTCACCGACCTGGCCAACCCGCGCGTGATGGCCGACGGCGAAAAGCCCAAGCCGGGCCAGCGCCGGATGACCCTCGACGTCGCCCTGCAGTATAACGACCGCTACGACGAGATGGTCTTCAGCTACGCCAACCTGATCAACCAGCCCGAAGGCGGCACGCACCTGTCGGGTTTCCGTTCCGCGCTGACCCGCGTCATCAACCACTACGCGAAGTCCAACAACCTCATCAAGGACAAGGACGCCAAGCTGAACGGCGACGACATGCGCGAAGGCCTCGTGGCCGTGATCTCCGTCAAGCACCCCGACCCGAAGTTCCAGTCGCAGAACAAGACGCGCCTGACGAACCCCGAGGTCGAAGGCATCGTGACCTCCGTCGTCGGCGAACAGCTGAAGTATTACCTCGAGCGCGACCCGAAGACCGGCCGTCGCATCGTCGACAAGTGCCTCAACGCCGCCCGCGCCCGTGAAGCCGCCCGTAAGGCGCGCGAAACGGTCCGCAAGTCCGCCATGTCCTCCGGCGGTCTCCCCGGCAAGCTGGCCGACTGTTCCGAAAGCGACCCATCCGTCTGCGAACTCTACATCGTCGAAGGGGACTCCGCCGGTGGTTCCGCCAAGCAGGGCCGCGACCGCCGCTACCAGGCGATCCTGCCGATCAAGGGCAAGATCCTCAACGTCGAAAAGGCCCGCATCGACAAGATCCTCTCCAATGAGGAAATCCGCACCATCATCACGGCCTGCGGGACCGGCATCGGCAAGCACGAGGGCGACGGCGCCTTCGACGTCACGAAGTGCCGCTACCACAAGCTC
>CALQIY020000058.1 GCA_943330755.2 Opitutus sp. GAS368 | reverse complement strand
GCGACTTGGCCATTGATCGTGCACTTGAAGTTGCCCGAAGTCTCCGCGCTGAACGTGAAGCTACCCCGGATGGATGATTCGATCTGGCCTTCCCACTTGGCGGTGAAGGGGCCGGCCTTGAGGAACGGCGTCACGGGCTGGCCGGCGGGGACATACAGCGCCAGCATGCGTTCGACGCGTCCGTCGGTTTGGTTGCCGGCGGTGAAGGTCGTGTTCAGGCCGGGCTCGCCGGCGACGAGGGTCGCCGCGAGGGCGAGCAGCGCCAGGCAGGGCAGGGTGAGGAAGCGGAGGAAGCGCATGGCAACGGGACTGCGCCCATTGCGTCACGTCGCCCGACCATGGCAAGCGTCCAGCAACAAAAAGGCCCGGTGTGAGCCGGGCCTTCGTTGGGGATCTGGGGTGATTACTTAGCGAAACTGCGGTAGTCTTCGCCCTGCTTCTCCGGTACCACGTTGATGGTGTTGCAGACTTCATCGGGTACGCGCGTGCCGTCGACCGCCTTGAGGTTCATCTTGATGCGCATCTGCTCGACGGGCTGGAGGCCGGGGACTTCGAGGAAGATCGACTTGCCGTCGGCGGAGACGGTCACCGACTTGATGGCGACCGGGTCGGTGCCCTTGGTGCCGGGCTTGCTGACCTTATAGTCGTCCGAGCCGTAGGCGCCCGAGTATAGGTAGTTGTACTGTTCGATGGAGTAGTTCTGCACGTCGCCGGCGGTCTTCTTGTCCAGCGCGCCGGAGAAGCCGATGGTGATGCCCTTGGTGGTGATGTGGAGCGACTCCTGCATCGTCACGGATTTGCCGGTGTAGCGGACGCGGTGGATGGCGCCATCCTTGACCCCGTTGGTCTGCCAGCCCTTGAGGCCGGAGGTGTAGAGCTGTCCATCCACCGGGCTGAAGCGACCGCGCATCTGGCCGGTGGTGAACTTCAGGGGGAACTTGACCACGCCGCCCTGCGGCACGTCGCCCACGCGTTCCTGGAGGACGCCGAAGAGCGAAGACTTGCCGTAGGACAGGTAGAGCATGCGGCCTTCGAAGGGACCCCACTTCTTGCTGGTGACCCAGGTCTGGCCGCCGTTGGAGTTGTCCACGTCGAACGGGATCCAGCAGAGGTGCGTGCCGTATTTCGTCGGCGCGGGCTGGCGGTGCGAGAGGTCGGGGACTTCGATGAAATCACCGGGCTTGGAGAAGTGGATGTAGTCGGCGGGCACCCAGGTGCCTTGGTTGTCGCCGTTGGAGATCTCGCCGTTGGGGCCGACGCCCATGCCGTTCGGGGCGCGGATGCCGGTGGCGTAGACCTCGAACTTTTGACCGTCCGGGGAAACCTTGAAGATGCAACCATGGTGGTCGCTGAGCGGGCCCCAGCCACGGCCACCCGGGTTCACGGGGCCGCCCTTCAGGAAGTAGAAGTTGCCCTGGGAGTCCGTTTGCAGGTCGAAGGTGAACTCGTGGAAGTTCGAGGTGACCTGGACGTCGTTGTTGAAGTTCTCGTAGAAGTCGGCTTCGCCGTCGCCGTTGCGGTCATGCAGGCGGGTGATCTGGTCGCGGCCGAGCACGTAGATCTGGTCGTTCACGATGGCCAAGCCGAGGCCGTGGAAGATGCCCGTCGCGTAGCGGCGCCAGGTGATCTGGCTCAGCTTCTCGTCCGCCATCTTGCCGATCCAGACGTCGCCGCTCCAGGTGGTGAAGGCGATGCGGCCGTCCTTGAAGAAGGCGTGGCCACCGACCCGGATCCAAGACTTGTACGGGTTGTCCTCGGGCGCGGTGACGTTGTCGACGAGGTAAGGGGCGTTGAGGATTTCGGCCAGCTTGTCCTCCAAGGCCGCCTTCTTGTTGGCGTCGGTGGCCTTCGCGAGCTGCTCCTTGACGGTCGCGGCCTGCTTGGCTTGGTCGACTTCGCCGAGGATGCCGGCCGTGACGACTTCCTGCTTCCAGTGGGCTTCGCCGCCCTGCGTGAAGGCGCGGAGGTCCGTGGGCTTGGAGTCGGCGGCGGCGGCCTTGGTCAGGGCGCCGACGTCCTTGCCGCCGTGGGCGAAGGAGATCTTGAAGCTGGTGCCGGCGGCGACCTTGCCGAGTTTAAGGACGAGGACGTTGCCGTCCGTGGTCAGGGTGCCGTTGACGCCGTGCACGGCGACTTCGGTCGGGAGTTCGTCGCCCGCTTTGCCCTTGGAGAGCGTGAGCGAAGCGGTGAGGCCGTTGGCCTTCATGCTGCCGCCGTAGGGGAGGTCGGCCAGGCGGACGGATTCGTTCAGCTCACCCGAGACGACGGTGAAGTTGCGGCTGATGACTTTGGCGCCGCCGACGGTGGCGAGTTCGGCGCTTTCGAGGAGGCTGGCGCCGCCGACGGTGTAGGCGAAAGTGACGCGGTCACCGGCGAGGTGGAGGCCGAGGTACTTGGAATGTTCGCGCGGGAGGGGGCCCAGCGGGATCGGCGACATCACGTTCGCAGGGCCGACCGGGAGCTTGCGGGGGTCGGCAAAACTGCCGTTCTGGCTCCAGCCTGGACCGGGGTTGGTCTCGGCGAAGAGGTCGGCGCCTTCAGCGGGAGCCGGGTTGGGGCCGTGGGCACCGTCGAAGACCACGCCTTTACGCTTGAACCAGCCACCGGACCAAAGTCCGGCGCCGCGCAGGGTTTCGGTGTCGAAGGCGTAGCCGGCGTCCTCCTTGCCGAGGTTCACGAGGATCGCCTTGTTGGCCGCGCAGCCCTTCTTCTCGAAGGGGTTCTTGCCTTGGGTGTTGTCGATGGAAGCTGTGAAGAAACGACCGTAGTCCATCTCCATGTATTTGCCGGTTGGCTTAGCCGCCGCTTTCTTCGGGGCATCGGCCTTCTTGGGGGCGTCCGCGGCCGGGGCCGTGAGGGCCGAGAGCGCAAGTGCGGTCAAGACCACGAGGGTACGTGTTTGGGTGAACATAGAGGGATAGGGCGGGGTGCCTAGGGGTCTAAAAGGATTGAACCCGACCCTTGGGGGTGTCGATTGGATTTTATGAGTCCAAATGAGGGAAAAGGTTCCCGAATGATTAGGGGATAGGGGAAAGGGGATAGGGGATGGGGGCTGAAAAGATGCAGTGCAAAAGTGCAACGGTGCAAAAGTGCACAGGTGGCTAAATCGGGGCGAGGTAGGGACAGCACCACGTGCTGTCCTCGTTGCCTCAAGGTTGGGGCGTGGTTTACCGCGCCCTCCTTGCTTGGAGGGCAAGGCAAAGCCTTGCCCCTACCCAAGGCAGGACGTGCGTCAGCCTTCGCCGCCCGCGTGCGAACGGACGCGACGCAGTCGCGCCCCTACCAGTAAGCAGGACAGCACGTGGTGCTGTCCCTACCTCACAATCCTCTAGCCAACCACACTCTAGCCAACCAGTCCTCTAATTACGCCTCTTCCAGCACCCCGGCAGGTGATCTTGGTAGACCCCGATGGCTTGGAGGGTGGCGTGCATGATGGAAGGGCCGACGAATTTCATGCCGCGCCGGCGGAGTTCTTTGGAGAGGTGTTCCGCTAACGGCGAGGTCGTTGCCATGCGATCACGCTTGGCCGGGAAGGCCTTCGCTTGCGCCCAGAGCCAAGCATCGTAGCTGCCATGCTCGGCTTGGATTGCCAAGAAGGCGCGTGCGTTGCCGACGGCGGACTCGAGTTTGCCGCGATGGCGGACCAGCCCGGTGTTCTGCATGAGGGCGTCGATTTTCTTCGCATCGAAGCGCGCGACTTTCTTGGGGTCGAACCGTGCAAAGGCTTTGCGGTAGTGCTCGCGCTTACGCAGGACCGTCAGCCAAGAGAGGCCGGCTTGCGCACCTTCGAGGATGAGCTGTTCGAAGTGCAATCGATCATCGTGCACCGGCACGCCCCATTCTTCGTCATGGTAGGCGACGTAGAGCGGATCGTCTCCGCACCAAAAGCAACGCGCCTTGGGCTTCGCCACGGTCAACCTTTGGCGGATAGCCCGCGCAGCCAGGTGACCCAACCGGCCGGCAACCCGCGGGCCAAGGCGCCCCGGACGATCTTTTCGTGGTAGAGCTTGGAGGGGAGGTGCGGGCCGGTGACGTCGATCACCTTGAAGGCATCGCATTCCAGGGGGCAGTCTTCGACGCCGGCTTCCCAGACGGTGACGGTGACGCGCTTGTAGGGGGCACCTTCGGCTTCGATGAGGCGCTTCCAGTCATCCAGCGTGAGTTCGTAGACGGCACCCCAGACGCCCGGGGAATCCACATCTTCCAAGATGTCGGCCGAACCGCCACCCCAGGTGGTGCTCATATGGGTAAACGCGAGGCGATGCTTGGGCAGGAAGGCCTTCCCGCGGTACTGCAGGCCCGGGCAGCGTCGTTCCATCTGAGCGGCGTCAAGGTTGGAGGCGTAGGCGAAATAGTACCGGCTCATTAGGAAGGAACGTCAACTTTGCCCTAAACCGCTCGGGAGGCAAGAGGGGACGGCGCACGCAACGCCAGCAGCCTACTAAGCGTGCAAAGGTGACAATCGGCCGGTGGCCTGTGCAAAAGTGCATAGGTGGCTGCATCTAGGTAGGGGCGCGACTGCATTGGGCTAGGTTGGCACTGCGTGCCAACCTAGCCTGTCTTTCGATTCCCCTAGGTCAGCACGCAGTGCTGACCCTACCTCGAGGCGTGGAAAGGACGTGCCATAGTCGCAATCTTACCTCTCGTCGAGCCAACCGGCCCGCTTTGTTCTCTAGAACTTCTTCGCCACGCCGAGGTAGACCGAACGGGGTTGGGCGCCGTAGCCCAGCGCCGCGGGCGGGGCGGTTTCGCCGCCGATGTTTTCGAGGCGGAGGGTCAGGTCCGTCGAGTCGTCCCAAGCGAAGCGTGCCCAGCCGCGCCAGACCAATGCATTGGGTAGGTCGACGCGCTGGAAGTTGTCCCAGTCGAAGTCCACGCGACCATGCAGCAACGTGACGCCGGCCCCGAAGCTCCAGCGTTCGGTGGGCGTGAGTTCCGCGCCGGCGGAGAGGGTGAGGGTGGGACGGCGGAGCAGCGCTTCGCCGGCGGCGATCACACCGAGGTAATCGGTCAAGGCCTTGGTCTGCAACGACGTCGCGGCCCCGAAGAGGCGGACGCCTTTGGCCGGTCGGGCTTCGACGCCGAGCTCGAGCCCGCGGGTGCGGGCCTTGGCGATGTTGAAGGTTTTGTAGTTATCGTTCGGGTCGTAGTCGATCAGGTCGGTCAGGTTGTTTTCGAACGCGACGAGGGTCCAGCTTGGGCCGCGTGGGTCGGCGTTGTTGCAACGCAGGCCTGCCTCGAAGGCGCGGTTGGCTTCGGGGCGCAGGCGCAGGTTCTGCGACGTGCCGTAAGCAAGGTCGTTGGCCGAGGGGGCGCGGTAAGCGGTGGCGGCCTTGAGGTGCGCGGCGATTCCTTGGGCCAAGGCATGCGCCCACGTCAACTCACCCGTGGTCTTGCCCGCGAAGTCGCTGAAGTCATCGCGGCGCAGGCCAGCCTTGAAGCGGTCGGCGCTCGTGGGTTTCCAGTCGGCATGCGCCCACAGTCCGAACGATTCGATCGTGTTCACCCACGGGGTCGCATAGGCGAGCTGGTCGAAGGCGTTGCGTTCGTAGGTGACCCCAAGGCCGAAGGAAAGGTCCGCGCGGGCTTTCCAATCCGCATAGGCCGTGAGTTCGTCCGTGGCTAGGCGGTAGCTTTGCAGGTCGCCGCCGGTGAAGCTGCGGACATGCGTGCCACCATGCGACCAGAACGCGGTCGCCGTGGTGATCGGGTCGACATAACGCAGGCCCGGGGAGACCAGCCAGCCGCTGTCCTTCTGCCAATCGACGAGGCTGGGGGCGGTCTCGGAGCCCGGGAGTCCGCCCCGTCCGCGGTCCGCGGAACCGATGAGGTCGGCGGTGAGTTGCGGCGTGAGTTTCCAGGCCGACTTCACCAAGGCCGTGGAAGCATCGCGTCCGCCGTTCGCGCGCCAGCCGTCGTCATGCGAGGACGTGAAGGCAAGGGCGGTGCCCAGCGTCGCGGGTTGGCCGGCGCGGGCGTTGTTCGTCGCAAAGGCGTAGCCGAGCGAGGCACGGCCATAGGAGCCGGTTTCGGCTTCGAGCGTAGAACCGCTGCGATGGGTGAGCGGGTCCTGTAGGCGGAGGTCAATCACGCCACCCAAGGAGTTTGCGCCGTAGAGGGACGACGAAGCCCCGCGTTGAATTTCCACCGAGGACAATCCGAAGAGCCGGTAGCGTCCGAGTTCATAGCTGCCGGAAAAGCCGGCGGGCAGGCGGCGACCGTCGAGGAGCACCGCGGTATGGGCGGAGTTGGTGCCACGGATGAAGAGGGAGGATTGCGAGCCTTCACCGCCCTGCTCGGAGGCGAAGACGCCTGGGGTCGTGCCTAAGAGCGAGGTCAGCGAGCGGTAGCCGGACTCGCCTGCTTGGGTCGCGTCGATTTTGGAGACGGACGGTGACGCTTCGGTAACAGGGGCGGGTTGCCGAGTTTCGACCACGACGGTCTCCGGCAGCTGGACGGCTACTTGGGCCAGTAGCAGGGCAGGGAGGGTCAAAAGCATGACGCCATACATCCCCCACGCTCCGTGCTAGGGCAAGTCCCTTCCATGTGCGAAAGGGCTGGAGAAAGCTTCGGGATGTGTCATACCTCATGGTTAGATGGGCTCCGAAACCGTGAACGAACCTGACCTTGGCGCTGTCCGCCAGTTCTCCATTTTCGTGGAAAACAAGGTCGGCCGTCTCCACGAACTCGTCGAATCGCTTGGCCAAGCCGACGTCCATATCATGGCGCTGTGCCTCGTGGATACCACCGACTCGACCATCATCCGCATCGTGGTCGACTACCCGGAGCGCGCCGAAGAAGTCCTCAATGCCCACCGGTTCGCGCACGATGCCGTCCCGGTGGTGGCGATCGAATTGCAGTCCGAGGCCCAACTCAAGGACGTCACGGGCATTTTGCTGAAGGCGGAGATCAACATCCATTACGTCTATCCCTTCCTGTTCCGTCCCAACGGCCGCTATGGTCTGGTCGTCCGCACCGAAGCCCAGGAACTCGCCGCCTCCGTCCTCCAGCAGCACGGCATCACGGTCCTCGGTCGGAATGATATCGCGAGGTAAGTCGGCTCACGCGGTGTGTGAGCCTGGCTGATTGGCTGGATGGGTGATCGGCTGCGATGCCTGTTATCCCGAACGCAAAGCTGGATGGTTCGGCTGCGCTTGACGAAGTGCGTCTGGGCGCCTCCTAGGAAAATCCATCCGCCATTGGTAGGCCAAAGCATCCATGCAATTTGTGCTGAGGAGGTGTTGGCTGCTTGGATGATTGGGGTATGTCTTCGCAAGAACTTCCTCGGCCAAGGGCAGGGGTGCGCAGTTTCCGCGACCTTGACCTCTGGAAAGAGGCTAAGGTGCTGGCTATTGAAGTCCTGAAGGCCGTCGAAGGGCCGGCTCTCTCTAGGCGAAGGGCTTTGTGCGACCAGATTAGTCGCTCGGCGATTTCGATACCATCCAACATCGCCGAAGGGGATGAGCGGGGCAGTAACCGTGACTCCATTCGGTTTCTTTACATAGCTCGGGGTTCCGCCGCGGAACTTTCCACCCAGCTGGAAATCGCCAAGGAAATAGGCGCCCTTTCTTCCGAGGATTACCACGTCTTGGAGCATAGGCTAAGTCTAGTCAGTCGTCTCCTTGGGGGGAGCTTGCGGATGCGCCTGGAACGCGCGCGCGCCGAGATTAAATCCTAAGTTCCGCCCACGGCGACCAATCAGCCGAGACGCACTGCGCCAAGCCTTTCAGCCGCACCCTATCCAGCCGACCAGCGCTAGGACAGTACCCCGTTCTGTCCTAGCCCCTTACTTCGTCGGCAACTGGTCGACGTCGACGGAGGGCGGGGTCTTGCTTTCGGGGATCTGTAGGACGACGCCGCGCTTGCCCTTGGGCTCGCCGTAGCCGCCGGTGCTGAGGACGACGCCGTTGCCTTCGACGTAGTGGTCGAAGTCGCTGCGGCCGAGTTCGGCGGTGGCGCTGGACTTGGCTTCGCGGAGCTGGACCCACTTGCCTTCAGTATTGCGGATCCAGACGTTGGCATAGTGGCAGACGCGCTTCTGCTGGCCAGCGGAGCCAGCCCAGTCTTCCACGAACGAGTAGAGGCCATCGAGTTTGGCCTTGGTGTTCGGACGGCGGAAAGAGGTCAGGAACTTCCACTGGCCGCCATCGACGCGGACGTAGGTCGAGAAGATCGCACCCGTGCCGTCCGGCTTAACCCCGAGGAGGAACGCATAGGTTTCGTTGTCCTTCCAAGGGTATTCCCAGTGGCTGTGGCCACCCGAGCCTTCGTGGTCGAACGCGTAGGCCTTCACGTCATCGCCCTTGGCGAGCATGCGCACGATGGCGTTCTTCAGTTCTTCCGGGTCTTGGTTGGTGTTCTTGACGTTGTTCTTCACGTACCCGTTGTCCCAGAGGGAGTAGATGAACCAACGGTCGTCGGGGTTCGTGCCGAGCGCCCGGCGCTGGAAACCGAAGTAGCCTTGGCCAAAGCCGAGCACGCAATTGTAGGTCGCCGCCGGGCCAGGGGCCGATTTGGCTTCGGCATAGGCCCAGAGAGCCGTTTCGCCCTTGGGCACCGGGTAACCATAGTGCACCGACTGGGCGTTGCCGTTGGGGAGTGACCAGAGGTTGGCGTTCGTGCCTTTGCGGATGACCAGGCCGTTGACGGTCACCGGAGCATCGCCATCGGCCTTGCTCGCGATTGCAATCAGGTAGGTGCCGGCCTTCGGGAAGTTGAGCGAGAAGTCGGCAGACTGCGCGATCTTGCCAGTGCCAGTCAGGGCTAGGTCGATGACCGTGGAACGCGTTCGCACTTCTTCAAGATTGTCGATCGCGCTGACCTGCAGGGAGCGCTTGGCGCCCGTGGCCAAGGTGTAGCGGGCGGCGAAGGAGACTTCACCGGCTTTTTCGACCACGACCGGGACGAGGAGCTTGCCGTCGGCCTTGAAGGTGGCGGCACCCAGGCCACCGCGGTCGCCGATGGTGACGTCCTTGTTCTGGGCGTAGGCGGTCTTGAAGTTCACCGCCGGCGTCGCGCTGGCATTCGCGCCGAAACGGAAGCCGTGGACGACGACGTTGCCTTTGCGTTCGCTGGCTTCCAGCGAAAGGGCGGTCGGGATGTTTGCGACGACGCGAGCGGTGCCGAGTTCGACCCACTGAGGCTGACCGGTGCCTTGGACATCTCCGCCGATGGCCTTGTTGGCGAGGCGACCATTTAACTTCACTTTGCCGTCCTTGGGGAGGGTCACCTGTACCGCCACCGTGGTCTCGCCATCGGCGGCGAAGGTGAACGTGGCCGTCAGGCCTTTGTCGCCATTGAACTTGGCGACGCGCTTGCCGTCGACCTCTTCGAAGCGGGCGCCAAAACGGGTCGGGCCGGCAGACTCGAGGCCAACGTCATTGGCCGCCAAGGTTGCGACGAGGCAGGGCAGGGCGGCGAGAAGCTTGAGGAAGCGCATAGGGGATGGCCCAAGTTGAACGCTCCGCCTACCGCAGCCAACCCTCTTAATCGATAGATTTGGGGCGTTTGGCCTTACCAGCTATCGGCCAACTTCGAGATCACCGTGTTTTCACCGACATGCTTGATGGGGCTGGCGGTGCTACCGAAGATTTTTCCGCCGCAGGCCTTCCGCCAGCGGTGGCAAAAGGAGAGGTCCTCCGAGAGTTCCCGGTCACCTAGGTCGATCTTATTGAAGGGCATGATGAAGCCCGCGAGCTTGTCGGCGAAGGGGTAACGTTTGTATCGCTGGGTGTCGACGATCTCGGGACAGCCTTGGATCATCTTGGCCACCGCGGCGCGGGAGATGAGCAGCACGCCCGCGCCCAAGCCGGATACTTCGACGAAGGGCTCCTTGCTGGGCGTGCCCACGGGCGTGCCGATGAAGTCGCAGGCCTGCGCATAGGCTTGTTCGAAGGGCTGGTTGCCCTTGGCGTGCAGCTTGCGGAGGTCGACCGTCCGGCGCGGATAGATCGCCCCGACGACATCCTGTTTCAGGGCCAGCATATCGAAGATGAGTTTGGCCTCGAAGCCCATGTCGCTGTCCAGGAACAGCAGGTGCGAACAGTCCGTGCGGTTGAAATAGAACCGGGAGATCAGGTAGTTGCGCGCGGTGACGACGTCGGCGTAGTCGATCGTGGAGAAGCAGAGGGCGACGCGGTGCTTCGGCGCCTCGCTAGTGAGGCCGAAGAGGCTTTCGACATACGCGCCCGCATAGCTCGAGCGGTAGGCGGGCGTCGCGATGCACACCTTGGTCAACGGGGCATTGTTCGTCAACAGGGTGCCGGTGAGGGTTTGGTTGGCCATACGGATGGGTAGGTGTCCGGTCTTGGGTTGGCGAGACTCTTTGGGGCCGCGTCGCGACCCACCTTTACCTCGGCTTGTTTCACCCGCCTTTTTACTCTTCACCGTCTTTTGAGCTCCGAAGGGATCGAGGACCGCACGTGGTGCGGTCCCTGCCTCCCTCTTCATCTTTCCTTAAGGCAAAAGTAACAGTAGCGGGCTTCACTCCACGTGGGTTTGCGGCCATTGTATCTTCACGGGCAGCGCACAGGGCTCCCGTCAAACCCCACCCCATACACGAATGATCAACACCCGTCTGATCGGAATGTGTGCCCTCGTCGCCGCGGCCTCCTTGGTCGTGGCCGACGATGCGCACCCCAACCCGGACCGTTCGGCGCAGCAGCCCGCGCTGCGCCCACGGCCCGTCCTGCGTCCGTCCATCCCGAAGGTGAATCCGGCCAAGCCGCTCCTCGGCGATCCGCTTGCGGGTCTGACGGTGGAGCAGCTGCAGCTCTTCGCCGAAGGTAAGGCCGACTTCGAAAAGACCGAAGACGTGGAAGGCGGCCTCGGGCCGATCTTCAATGAGAGTTCGTGCGTCGCTTGCCATGGCAGCGGCGCCATCGGCGGCGGAAGCGCCCGCAATGTCACGCGCTTCGGCCTGACCAAGCACGGTAAATTCGATGCGCTGGAGTCGCTTGGTGGTTCCTTGCTGCAGGATCAGGCGATCTTGCCGGCAGCCACGGAAATCGTGCCGCCTGAGGCCAATACCATCGTGCATCGCAATTCGACCCCGCTCTTCGGTTTGGGTTTGATTGATGCGATCCCGGATGAGGCCATCCTGCGCAATGTCCGCAAGCAGCCTGTGGATGGTGTGACGGGCAAGGCGGTCGTGACGACCGATATCGTCAGCGGCAAGTCCCGCGTGGGTCGCTTCGGTTGGAAGGCTCAGCAGACGAGCGTCTTGGCCTTCGCCGCCGATGCCTACGCCAATGAGATGGGCGTGACGAACCGTTACTTCCCCGCGGAGAACGCGCCGAATGGCGATGCGGCGAAGCTGGCGCAGTCCGACTTCATCCTCGATCCGGAAGACGCGCCGGCGACGGGTTTGGCGGACTTCGAGAAGGTCGCGAACTTCATGAAGTTTCTGGCCCCGCCTCCGGGCACGAAACCCACGCCGACCGCCACCGCCGGCCAGCAGCTCTTCATGGTCGCCGGCTGCGCCGTCTGCCACGTCCCGAGTATGATGACCGCCCCGAGCAAAGACCCGGCCTTCGACCGCAAGGAAGTCCGTCTCTATTCGGATCTCCTCCTGCACGACATGGGTTCGCTCGGCGACGGCATCGTCCAGTCACCGGCCGGTGCGCGGGAAATGCGGACCTCGCCGCTGTGGGGCCTGCGTTACAGCGCGCCCTACCTGCATGACGGTCGCGCCACCACGGTGGAAGCCGCCATCCTGGCGCACGACGGGGAAGCCAAGGTCTCGCGCGAGCGTTACCTCAAGCTCACCCCCGCCCAGAAGAAGCAGCTCTCCGAGTTCCTGCTCTCGATCTGAGGGCAGGGTGGCGCCCCAGGCGCTTTCTCGGTTCATCCAAGGGCGGCCTCCGGGCCGCCCTTCTTGTTGGTAGGGAGGGCAGGTTGAATGGTTGATTAGTTGAATCGTTGATTGGCGGTAAAGTTAGGTAGTCGCGCGTGCTAGATGGAATGCCTCGTGTTGGGGGAGGGCATACGCCTCGTTTGAAACAAGGTGATGAGGGCCAGTATGTCGGTAAGTCTTTTGTCATGAATGATGGCCAGCACGCACCTAAAGGACACATCCGTGGTTATCGGGATCTGGAACTCTGGCGCTCCGTCATGGATGTCGCCCAAGAGGTTCTGAAACTCATCGATGGGCCTATGTTCAGTCGAAGACGTTCGTTATGCGAACAAGTAAGTCGCGCTGCCATCTCTGTCCCATCCAATATTGCAGAAGGTAATGAGCGTGGCACCAATCGCGACTCCATTCGTTTTCTGTATATAGCGAGAGGGTCGGCCGCCGAACTGTCTACCCAGCTCGAGTTGGCCTATAGGGTCGGAGCGATTACTGCAGCCGAGCATGCGGAAATTCAATCGAAGCTTTCGAAGGTCTTTAATTTGCTTGGGGGTATGCTTAAGATGCGCCTCGCTCGGCAGGAGTCGGATAATCAGGCGAAATAAGCACTCCTCCAATAATCGATTCAACAAATCAACCAATCAACGATTCAACCAGTCACCGATTCAACCAATCAACTCCTCCGCCGACCTTCATCACCGTCGTCCCCTTCTTCAGCCCTGGATAAGTTTCCCCCAGCGTCTTCGGATCGAAATTCAGTTCTATGGTCAATTCCGCCTTGGCTGGGTCGAAACGATAGGCGCAGCCTGCGATCATCCGGCTTTTTTGTTCCGAGCCGGCGTCATCGTTGAAGGTTTTCCATTTGGTCTGCCAGTCAGCCAAGGCCATCGGCGTTTGCTTCTCGAAGGCGAAGAGTTGGTCAGCCGCGGAACCGCCGTAGAGGTTGCCGTCGAGTTGGCGGCCGGCGCACCGGAATTGGTCCGGGGCGGTCAACTTCAGGCGCAGGCCATTTCCTCCCATCATGAGGTTCTGCTGGATGGTGCACCGTTCCGCGCTCCAGTTGCCCGTCCGCTTGCGTTCGAGGGAGAACTCGATGTCCGCCTGCTTTGAGCCCACGAAGAGGTTGCGGGCAACGGTCACGCCGCCCGCTTCGCGGGTGCGCACGCCGACCTCGTTTTCGATCAGGATATTGCCTTCGACTAGGCACGGCTTGGCGGGCCCGATCTCGAAGTCGATGCCGGCACCTTGGTGGATGACGGTGTTCTTGACGATGCGCGTGTCTTGTCCGCCGCCTTGATCGCACCAGATACCCCACATCACGTAATTATCTCGGACGAGGTTGCCCTCGATGACCGAGTGATTGGGGTTGTGCAGCTTGATGCCGGCGCTTTCCCAGCGTTTCTTGCCGGTGAAGCGGAGGCGATTGTTTCGTTCGACCACATTGCCACGGATGGTGAGGTAAGCACCATTGTAGCTGGCTGTTCCGGCGGCGCCGTTGTCGGCAATGAGGTTGCCTTCGACCAGGTGGCCGCGTGCGCCGGTGGCCTTACCATTGTCGCCTTTCTCTAGGTCGACCGCCTCGTTGCCTTCATTGCCGAGGTCGAGTCCGATGCCGTTGGCGAAG
>CALQIY020000057.1 GCA_943330755.2 Opitutus sp. GAS368 | reverse complement strand
GCGCCTGGCCTGGCCCTCATCGAGATTCCGCTCGGCGCCATCGTGCCCAACCCGCGCCAGCCGCGCCGCGAATTCGACGACGCCGGCGTGAAGGAGTTGGCGGAATCGATTCGTTCCGAGGGCCTCCTGCAGCCCGTCACCGTCCGCAAGGTGAAGGACGGCTATGAACTCATCGCGGGTGAACGCCGTTTCCGTGCGTTCAAGCACCTCGGTCAGAAGACGATCACCGCCCGCGTCCTCGATGCCAGCGACAACGCCAGCGCCGTGCTCGCGCTCGTCGAGAACCTGCAGCGCGCCGACCTCAACCCGGTGGAAGAAGCGCTGGGCGTCGCCTCGTTGATGCGCGACTTCACGCTGACCCAAGAGGCCGTCGCCGATCGCCTCGGCAAGCCCCGCGCCAGCATCGCCAACCTCGTCCGTCTGCTATCGCTCGACCGCGAGATCCAAGGTTACCTCGGCAAGGGCCAGCTTTCGACCGGCCATGCCAAGGTCCTGCTCGGCCTCGAGAACCAGGCACACCGCGTGCAGGTCGCACGACTCGTCATCGAGAAGGGCCTCTCCGTCCGCGCCCTCGAAGTCGAGGTCAAGAAGTTGGCCGCCACGAAGAAGGGCGACCGTAAGCGCACGGAAAAGTCCATCGTGGAGGACGTCCAGAAGCGCCTCGCCTCGCATCTCTCCGCCCGCGTCCAAGTCGTCCAGAAGGGCAAGAAGGGTAGCATCACGATCGCCTACGAAGGCGACGATGACCTCGCCCGCCTGCTGGAGAAGTTGGGTGTGAAGGTGTAAGGGCGCACAAAGGGGATAGGGGATAGGTCGGCTTTGTCTTCTGCCATCAATAGGTAGGGGCGTGGCTTCGCCGCGCCCTCCTCTTTCGGAGTGCAAGGCGAAGCCTTGCCCCTACCTAAGTTCGCCATCCCCCATCCCCTCTTCGTCCGCTCAGTGCTTAAAGTGGCGCATCCCGGTGAAGACCATCGCCATGCCCCGGGCGTCCGCGGCGGCGATGACTTCGGCGTCCTTGACGGAACCGCCGGGTTGGATGGCGCAGGTCGCGCCAGCGTCCGCGGCGGCGAGGAGGCCGTCAGGGAAGGGGAAGAAGGCGTCCGACGCGATGGCCGAGCCCTGTAGCGAGAGCTTGGCTTCGCCGGCCTTCCAGACCGCGATGCGGGAGGAGTCGATGCGCGACATCTGGCCGGCGCCGACGCTGAGGGTTCGTTCCTTGCCGGCGTACACGATGGCGTTGGACTTCACGTGGCGGACGACGCGCCAGCCGAAGAGCAGGGCGGTCATCTCGTCGGCGGTGGGCTGGCGCTGGGTGACGACCTTGAACTCGCGCACGTTGACGGGCTTCTGGTCGCGGTCCTGGACGAGCACGCCGCCGATGACGGCGCGGACTTCGCGGAGGGTGTCGGCGCGGAGGCCGACCTTGGCGCGCATGAGGCGGAGGTTCTTCTTCTTGCCGAAGATGGCGAGGGCGTCGGCGTCGAACTCCGGCGCGATGATCACTTCGGAGAAGATCTCGGCGATGGCCTCGGCCAGGCCCTTGTCCACCGTGCGGTTGGCGACGATGATGCCGCCGAAGGGCGCCTGCTTGTCGGTCTCAAAGGCCTTGTGCCAGGCTTCGAGCAAGGTGTCGGCCGAAGCCACGCCGCAGGGGTTGGTGTGCTTCAGGATGCAGATCGTCGGGCGCTCGAACTCGCCGATGAGGTAGGTCGCGGCGGTGATATCGAGGATGTTGTTGTAGCTGAGTTCCTTGCCCTGGAGCTGGTCGAAGGCTTCATGGAACGAGCCGTAGAGCGCGGCCTGCTGGTGAGGGTTTTCGCCGTAACGGAGGCGTTGGGCGATGGGCAGGGTGGTCGTGAAGCGGGACGGGAGGCCGAGGACGTTGCCGAGGCCTGGCTGGGCTTGGGACTCGAGGTAGTTGGCGATGGCGGCATCGTAGGCCGAGGTGCGCTGGAAGACCTTGAGCGCGAGTTCGCGACGGAGCTCGGCGAGGGCGGCGGGGTTGCCCATGGCAGCGAGGACGCGTTCGTAGTCGGCGGGGTCGGTGACGACCGAGACGGAGGCGTGGTTCTTCGCGGCGCTGCGGAGCATGGACGGGCCGCCGATGTCGATGTTCTCGATGGCGTCTTCAAACGAGCAGTTGGGCTTCGCGACGGTGGCCTCGAAGGGATAGAGGTTCACGACGACGAGGTCGATGAGCTCGATGCCGTGCTTCTTGGCTTCGTCGAGGTGCTCATGCGAATCGCGGCGGCAGAGGAGACCACCATGGACCTTGGGGTGCAGGGTCTTCACGCGACCTTCCATGATCTCGGGGAAGCCCGTGTGCTCGCTGACGTCTGTCACCGGCAGGCCGGCGTCACGGAGCATCTTCGAAGTGCCGCCCGTGGAGAGCAGCTTGTAGCCGTGGTTCTTGACGAGCGCCTGGGCGAAGGGCAGCAGGCCGGTCTTGTCGCTGACGGAGAGGAGGGCGATAGGCATGGTTGAAAGGAAGGGCAAGGGGTAGGGGCAGGGGGGAGGGTGGTCAAGGAAGCAGGAGGCCAGGCATGGGAGGGGATAGGGGATGGGGTTACGGAGTATAGAGTACGGATTGCGGAGATTAGACGGCATCCCCCAGAGGGCTTTGGTGCTTTATTTATCTGCAATCCGTCATCCGTACTCTGCACTCCCTCTCTATCCCCCCATCCCCAATCCCCACCAACCAAACCTGCCTCTCCTTGGCATCCTCTTGACCCTCCCCCTGTTTTTCCCCTCTTTTGAGCCATGTCGACCGCTCTTCTGTTCTCCGGCCAAGGCGCCCAAGTGGTGGGTATGGGGAAGTCCTTGTACGATAACTCCGCCACGGCCAAGGGTCTCTACGACCGTGCTGCCGCGGTCCTACCTTTTGACCTCCGTAAGGTCTGCTTCGAGGGCCCAGCCGAGGTCCTCACCGAAACCCGGGTCTGCCAGCCGGCTCTCTACGTTCAGGGCTACGCGATCGCCCAGATCCTCCGCGAGCGCGGTAAGCTCAATGACCTCAAGGCCTGCCTGGGTCTTTCCTTGGGCGAACTGACCGCCTACGCCGTCGCCGGGGTCTGGGACTTCGAAACGGGCCTCAAGGTCGTCGCCGAGCGCGGCCGTCTTATGCAGCAGGCCTGCGACCAGACCAAGGGCGGCATGGCCGCGGTCATCGGCGGGTCCCGCGAGGAAATCTTCAAGCTCTGCGCGGCCTTCGACATCGATGCCGCTAACTTCAACTGCCCCGGCCAAGTCGTCATCTCCGGCGAGTCGGATAAGGTCGCCCAAGCCGTCGCCCGCGCCAAGGAGTTCGGCGCCTTCAAGCTCGTGAAGCCCCTCGTCGTCGCCGGAGCCTACCACAGCCGCCTGATGGAACCCGCCCGCGCGGCCTTCGAGGCCTTCCTCCAAGGCATCGAGTTCAAGCGCCCGCAGATCACCGTCTATTCCAACACCACCGGCGGCACGCTCTCCGAGCCCGCAGACCTCCGGGCGGCCCTCGTTAAGCAGGTCGTGTCCTCCGTGCTCTGGGAAGATGATTGCAAGGCCGCCGCCGACTCCGGCATCGCCCAGTTCTACGAATGTGGCCCTGGCGGTGCCCTCGCCGGCATGATGAAGCGTACGGCCCCCACGGCCCCGATCGCATCTTTGCACGAGTTTGCCGATATTCCGGCCTAATCCGCCTTCTGGTGGGGCTAACGCTGGACAAGCGCCCCCTCCACCGTCCTAGTAGCCCTTTCCGCCTGTCCCTCTCGACTCCGCCCGCCCTCTCGCCCTCGATCCCGCCCTCGACGCTCTCCTCGATCCTGCCCTCGACGCTATCATCGACTCTGTCCTCGATTCAGCCCTCGACCCTTCCTTCTCCTCCTTCCCGTGTCCCTAGACCACATCCGTAACTTCTGCATCATCGCGCACGTCGACCACGGCAAGACGACGCTGTCCGATCGCCTGCTCGAACACACGAAGACCATCGAGAAGCGCCAGATGAAGGAGCAGCTGCTCGACGCGATGGACCTGGAGCGCGAGAAGGGCATCACCATCAAGTGCCACCCGGTGACGATGAACTTCACCGCCCCGGATGGTAAGCAGTACATCCTCAACCTCATCGACACCCCGGGGCACGTCGACTTCGCCTACGAAGTGTCCCGCTCCCTCGCCGCCTGTGAAGGCGCCGTGCTGCTGATCGACGCTTCGCAAGGCGTGGAGGCCCAGACGGTCGCCAACGCCACGCTCGCGATGAACCAGGGCCTCGAGATCGTCCCGGTCATCAATAAGGTCGACCTTCCCAGCGCCCGTCCCGACGAAGCCCGCCGCCAGGTCGAGGACATCCTCACCATTCCGGCGCAGGATGCCGTACTGGCTTCCGGCAAGTCCGGCATCGGCATCGACGAAATCTTCGCCGCCATCATCAAGCGCGTCCCGCCGCCCCGCTGGTCCGAATACCCGCAGCACCGCGCGCTCGTCTTTGATTCGCTCTTCGACTCCTACAAGGGCGTCATCAGCTACGTCCGTGTCTTCTCCGGCACGTTCAAGGCCGGCCAGACGATCGAGCTGATGTATAACGGCGTGCGCTCCGTCATCAAGGAAGTCGGCATCTTCGCGCCGAAGATGAAGCCGCAGGACGAACTCGGTCCAGGCACGGTCGGTTACATCGTCATCAATATCCGTGAAGTCGCGGACGTGAAGGTCGGTGACACCATCACGCTCGCCAGCGACCCCGCCAAGGAGCCTGTCCCGGGCTTCAAGGAGGTCCGCCCGATGGTCTTCAGCGGCATCTACCCGCTCGACACGGCCGACTACGAAAAGCTCAAGACGTCGCTGGCGAAGCTGGCGATCAACGACTCTTCCCTGACTTACACGGCCGAAAGCTCGACGGCCCTCGGCTTCGGCTTCCGTTGCGGCTTCCTTGGTCTGCTCCACATGGAAATCGTCCAGGAGCGCCTGCGCCGCGAGTACGACTTGGACATCCTTTCGACCTACCCGTCCGTCGTCTACAAGGTCTTCACCACCGATGGCGTCGAGCACATCCTGGATAACCCGGTCGTGATGCCGGACCCGTCGGCGATCGAGCACGTCGAGGAGCCCACCATCCGCGCCCATATCCACATCCCGGGTACCTCCATCGGCGACATGCTGACGCTCGTCCAGGAGAAGCGCGGCATCTGCGAGCGCACCGAAACCATCGACGGCGACCGCGTCGTTCTGGTCTGCCTGCTCCCGCTCAACGAGATCCTCGTCGACTTCAATGACCGCATGAAGTCCATCACCCGCGGTTACGGTTCGATGGACTATGAGTTGGGTGAATACGTCACCTCGGACCTCGTGAAGATGGATATCCGCGTCAACGAAGAGCCGGTGGACGCGTTTTCGTCCATCGTCCACGCTTCCAAGGCCGAAGGCCGCGGCCGCGCGCTCTGCGAGAAGCTCAAGGAACTCCTTCCGCGCCAGCTCTTCAAGATCGCCATCCAGGCTGCCATCGGGTCCAAGGTCATCGCCCGCGAGACCATCGGTTCCGTCGGCAAGGACGTTACGGCCAAGTGCTACGGCGGTGACATTTCCCGTAAGCGCAAGCTGCTGGATAAGCAGAAGGAAGGGAAGAAGCGCATGAAGCAGATCGGTAAGGTCGATATCCCGCAGGAGGCCTTCATTAAGATCCTCAAGAACGAGGGCTAAGCCCCGTTTCTGTCCTTTCCAGCGACCGTCCGTCGGCTTAGGTTGGGCGTAGGTCCGCCATGCTCACCCATCTCCCCGGCATCATCCCTCTTCCCAAGCACTACAGCTACCTGAGGATCGCAAAGCAGATCCTCGAGTTTGACCACAAGGTGAAGCTTTACCGCGGGGACGTGCTCCCTGCCGAGGACCTCGCCGAACAGGATCGCCTGGCGGCCCAGCTGCTCGCGCTCGTCAAGCGTTCGGCTCCGCCCGCAGAGACCGAGCCCGCCATTTCGGCCCTACATGAAGTCCTCGTCCGCAATGGCGGAAAGATCTACCCTGTCTCCACGACGGGCGACTACGTGGAGATGGTCGTGATGGCCGCCATCGTGGCCGGTGCGATCCGCAGCTTCCTGCTGCAGCCTTTCAAGATCCCGACGAATTCGATGTGGCCGACGTACAACGGAATGACTTCCGTGGTGCGTGCGCCCGATGCACCGGTGCCTGATCTCGCGACGCGGGCCTTGGATAAGTTCCAATGGACTTGGACCTACGTGGAGCGCGCGCCGGTGGATGGGGAAGTCAAAATCCCGTTGGAATACGCGGGCTTCGACGGCAAGGACAAGCACTACCGCGTGCGCGGCCGTACGCCCGGCGAAGGCTACGTGCTGGTCGTCGGCAACACGCCGATGGCCATCGACGTTCCGACCGACTTCGGCCTCGAGGGCGTGATGCTCCGGACGTATTTCCCCGACTACGCCAAGCTGCCGTTGCGTCGTCAGGACGCCGAGCGCTGGGACAAGCTGCTCGTGCAGGCGGGCCGCGATAACCGCATCGAGACGGGCCCCAATGGTCCGATGTTGCTCACGGGCTATAAGGCCAAGGTTGGCCAGCCGGTGCTGAACTTCGATATCCTCACGGGCGACATGCTCTTCGTGGACCGGGTGTCTTATAACTTCGTCAACCCGTCCCGCGGCGATACCTTCGTCTTCAAGACGAACAACATCCCCGGCCTCGCGGACCGCAACGGCAACCCCTCGCAGAATTATTACGTCAAGCGCCTCGCCGGCGTCCCGGGCGAACGCCTCTTCGTTGATGCCGACGGACGCCTTTACGTGAACGGCAAGGTCGTGACCTCGCCCGAGCCCATGGTGCTGAACTCCGAGCGTGCGACCGATCGCGGCTACTACGGCTACATCGCGGACCTCGGCGACTACGCGTATGCGTTGCCTTTGAGCAAGGAGTACACCGTCACCGACCGCCACTACTACGCCCTCGGCGATAACTCCGCGAACAGCTTCGATTCACGCGGTTGGGGCGAAGTCCCCGAGAAGGACGTCGTCGGTAAGCCCCTCTTCATCCTGCACCCCTTCACCTCGCACTGGGGCGCCGCGAAGTAAGGGGCGGACGGGCTACCGCAAAGGGTTTAGGGTATTGGGTTGCGGGTATCGGAAGGGTAGGGTCAGCGCTGCGTGCTGACCTAGCGGTCTCTCCAAGGCGTGACTGCGTCGCGTCCGTTCATAGTCGACCTGCTCGAGACGCCCCAGCAACCAAGGTGTTCCTCCCATAAAAGGGGTCAGGCCGTTAGTCTTAGGCTGTTAGCTAGGACGGCCAAAATGGGCCTCTAAACTAACAGGCTAAGTCACTAACGGCCTGACCCCTTTTGTAGGTGGTTCCCGGCAAGGACGTCGTCGGAAAGCCCTTCTTCATCTTGCACCCTTTCACCTCCCACTGGGGGCAGACGGAGTAAGGCCTGCGGGCGTTCGCTGAGCTTTGTAGGTTTGGGGTGTGGAAAGGGTAGGGTCGGTACTGCGTGCTGACCTGACCATTCCCCCAAGGTAGGGGGGCGCGATTGCGTCGTGTTCATTCGCGTTGAGAGGTTGCGAATTCACACTCTGGCGACCTCCCTAAGCCTCTGTCTGCGTCACGCCCGCCATTTCCGTTTCACCCACGCCCAGAGACGTTTGCGTTCCCAGAAGGTGAACCAGAGGCAGAGGTGCAGGGCGATGCCGAGCAGGAAGCGCGTCCCGCTGGCATTGTGGATGTTGGGAGATAAGCCGATGAGGGCCGGTAGGCCCCAGGAGGGGATGGCAACAATGACCATGAGGACGGAACTGAAGACGCCGGCGCCTGGGCCTGAAGGAATTCCAGCCAAGATGAGGCCACTGAAGGCCATGAAACCGAACCAACCCACCAGACGTAACAGCTGAAGCTTGAGATTCTCTTTCGTCTTGGGCGTCATCGGCGTTTCGTTTTATCCTTCATCCAGGCCCAAAGCACGCGACGTTCCCAGAAGGCCATCCAGAGCGCGAAGTGTATGCCAACCCCGAGGTTGAAGAGGGCATCGCTTCGTTCGTGGCCTCCTTTTGCAAATGAGAGCACAATGGGTAAGCCCCAGCTCGGTGTGATAAAGAGGAGGTTGAGGATGGATTGAAAGGTGGTTAGGCGCCCTTTGCCGTTGTCAGGAACGTTGTCGTACACGTAAGAGAGCAGGAGCCAAGTGATGCCCATAAAGAGGGCCCATGCGATGGCCAGTTTGGCTGTCCTTAGGAGGTGCTCTTTCGTCTTGGGCGTCATAGGAAAAACTGCATCCCGAAGCCCACGATGGCGATGGATGCCATCAGGGCTAGTTGTTCGCCCCAGTTTTTTTCATCGTCCAGCCAGTAGAGCTTCAGGGCGACGATCGCGCCAGCCATGGGGCCGATAAGCATCGGGGCGTAAGGCCGCGATTCGGAGGCCGCGAAGAAAACCCCGACAACTGAGGCCACGAGCGTGAACGCGTGGACGATCGTTTTGGGCATCCCCGGTCGTCCAGCCGCAAGATACCTGTACGTTTTGCCGGGCATCCAGATCAGGATGATGAAGACCGCGCTGACGATGGCGACGCAACGGTAGCGCCAATCGCCCATAATACCGTTCTCGATGGAGCCTAAGATCGCCTGCCCGGCGATGGCGGTCGCCGGCACGAAGAAGAACACGATTTTGGCCAACCTGAGGAAGAAGATGCCGGAAGCCATGTCATTAGGAGATCAGCTGGAGTCCTTGCCTGATCGGCTCGCTCAGTTTCAGCCAGAATTGCGTCGGGCTGTCCGCCTGGTAGGCGATGGCCGCCATCAACGACAAGACCATCCCAAGTGTCGCGACGATGAACCCTGGCCTCACCCAGCGATGGTCCGGCAAGGAGGCTTTCGCGATGCACATGACCACGGCGGCATCCAAACAGAGCTCATAGCTTGTGAATAGTGGGCGGGTCCAGCCGGTCATCCCGATGCGGAACGGGTGCGGCAAGGCCCAGATGATGAGAGCCAGGATGCCGAGGCCGAAGGCCATTTCGATGTAGGGACGGAACTTCGGGGATGTGTCCTGCATATCGCTCATCTCGTTGGGGCGCTGCGGGTCAGTTGATGGCGAGCCAGAGTGCGCCGATCGGGCCGTCGAACGAGTATTGGGCGAAGTAGATCCACCACAGGGCTTTCAGGATCGACACCAGGATGACATAGAGTGAAATGGAAATGAAGAATGTGCGCTGAATGGCCGGGAACTTGCGCGAAAGAGGCATCGCCACGCAGGCTAAGGTGGCGACTATACCCGCCATCCCCGAGGCCTTCTCCAGCAGGACTTTGATCCGTGCCTGGGCGTCGGTCGGCGCTCCCTGCAGAACGGACCCGGGTAATAGCACCGCCACCACCAGTAGGAGCGCGAAACATCCGATGGTCTTCAGCGCCAGCCCGAGGACGTTCCGTGCATTGCCTGATTGGGCTGGGGGTGGGTTCACGGGGCAGGGTTTAATAAAGAATGTTTAGAAAGGTTCGTGCCGTCAACCGTCCTTCAGATGCGGCTGCGGTCCTGTCCCGGTTTACCCAAATGGGTCGTACGGCAGGACGGTGCCCCATCCCCATGATTCCCAGGTCTGCGCGATGATCTGGTCGAGTTGAGGCTCCAGGCTAGCGCGGAAAGCCCATCCTCGGTCGGTCAGGGATACGCCCCAATGCGATAGCGCCTTGCGGCTGCCGGATGATGCGTATTCCTTGATGGACTCGGCGATGGCACCGAGGTCCTTGCTGATGTCGCCCGACATTTCACTGACGCTGCTGGGGATGGCTGTAGGGCTCGTTGCCGACGCCGCTTGCGCGGCTTCGTGGTAGAAACTCCGGCGAAGTCCGACCGTCACCAAGCCTGCCTCGATATAACGTCGGAGGGTCTCAAGGGCGCGCTGCGTGGCCCATGGGTGGGCCATTGCCTCGATTCTTAGGTGCTCCGGTATCTCGCCAGACCTTTGGCCGACGGCTGCCCAGTACATGAGGAATGCGGTCAATGAGCCTGCCTCAAGGGGCACCGCGAGGTTGATGAATAGGTATTCGTGCGGGTCGATGAACTTGGGCTCGGGCCCGAGGTTCAACGGCAGAAGGTCGTTCACCGAAGGGGGGATGGGTGGGGTCCCGGTGGCCGCGCCGGGATGCAGCTCGAGCATGCTTGGGGTCCGCGAGTTAACCGCGAAGCCGAAGTCCCCCCAGGCCTTCTTGCGATGTGCCTCGGTCCGATACTCGCCTAGGGGGGCGCCATAGCCTTGGATGACCATCATCACCTTTGGGCTGGCGGGATCGAGGCTCAGTAGCCGTCGAAGGCGTGCGTCAAAAGAATGCTCGGGTGCCTTCGCTGGAGTTATCGCTGGACAGCTCCAGGCAAGGAAAGCGCGTCTGAACTCCCGAGGTTCATCTTCGCCCCAGCTTTCGTGCAGACAGACCTGTGGCACGCCGGCGATGCCGATGGCGGCGCTCATCGCCGATTGGAGGATGAAAGGGTAGTGCTGGACCGGCGCAAGGAGTCTTAGGCCGTTGATTTCGCGTTCGCCGGAGACGCTTACGTCGTCGCGTTCGCCGGAGTCGCACGACTGGTCCTCGCGGTCATATTGGAACGTCATGACATCGACCCAGGCGGCCGGATCGCCGATCTCGAAATCGTAATTCCGAGGTAGTTGGCCATTCAGGAATTGGTCTAGGTCCGACACCGAGCAGACCCAGTAGGCGAACCAGACGTTGCGATGGGGCGATGGGTCCGCGTCGTAGGTTAGACGCTGGCGATCCTCAAAGGTATGGGCTTCGCAAGGGATCATGGACGTGAGTGGGGCAGGGCAGAATTACTTTTCCACGTCTATTTGACGGAACGGCAGGGCTCTCCAGTAGGCACGGCTGAGCTGGGAGTGGCCTTTGATCTTGAATGCGAAATAGAAGCCATGAGTCTTGGACGGGGTAATGTAACCCAGCGTCACCGTCACGTTGGGCTCGTCTGGTGACTTGAGGGCGGTCAAGACGTCATGCCTGGCTAGGGCAAAAACTCCGGCAAGCTGACAGGCCGAGGCTAACGTTACGCTGATGGCTATCTTCAGTTTCTTTCCCATGGTGGCACGAGTGCTTCGGGGTGTCGGTTCGTATGCTGGAGCTATCCCCGAGTCAACAGCCCGTCCTTTACAACAATGCTCTAGAGGGTAGGGTGGGCTGGTGACTTGAAGCCAACGACATGACCACGTCTATGAATTTGCCCCCTAAGCCATGCGTTGCGGAGGGTGCCGTGGCGCTTACTCCACGCGAACGAAAATATATAGTGAGCTTTTTCGTGGGTTATTTCATCGGTTTCCCGGTTCTTGTCACCTTGCCCCTCTGGCTTTGGTCGCGTCGCTCCAGTCCATTTCTAGATCGTGCGGGGCGTGTTGCGTTGAGCATCCAGTTGGCCGGCCTAGTCTTCTGCGCGCTGGTCTATTGGCTATTCCTGTTTCTGGTCCGTTCGGACTTGTCGCTTTACGTCGTCATGATGACTTGCTTGCTGCTTCTGCTTGTTGGCATGTTTGTCCCTCTGGTATGCTCCGTGCTGGCCTTTTATCACCTGCTTGCGGGCCGTCCCTGCGTCTTCTTCGATCCATTCCTAGGTTCTTTTAACGCACGAGTTCACGTCGGTACTTCCTCGGAGTGAGGATGCTCCACGTTCAGCAGCCAGATTCGTCCCTCTACGCTCGCCATGGTGAGCTGGAGACTGCGTTGAAGCGTGCAGCTCGACGTAAGGAGAGAGGCTTTGCCGTTGGGATGTTCTTGGTGCTCGCGTACTTCACGCTGTTTTTGGTCCTGACTGTGGTGGGCGCCTTGACGTTTGCCCTTTGGTTCGGGTTGGGGGTCTTCGCGATCCTCATGGGCATGTTGATCGTCCTGTTGCCCTCGTTCTGACCGCGGTGCCCGCTGTGCGGGGCCCGACTGAGCCGGATTGAGCGTACCGGAGGGGGGTCTCGCCCCATCCTCGTCTGCTGCCGTGCTTGCCGAATCTACGCCGACAGCGGTGAGCTGGATGGCGATTGAATTTAACCCATCAAACACATGAATAAAACACGCCTTGGATACGCATTGTTGGCCGCCGCCGTTTGTGGGCTTTTTGTATTCTATTGGTATCTCGATGCCAGCCGAGGTCCTGGCTACCAGGCCTTGTCTTTAGAGACCAAGGAGATGATGAATCGACAAGGTTGGTCGTACCATGAGACGTTGGGCGTGCCCGGTAAGCCCGTGGGGGAGATATGGTTCTCAGCAAAATCCAAAACGCTAACGGTGAAATGGATGGAGCGGGGCGAGTTCAAGATCAAGGAATTCGGGCAAGCTGAATACTGGTATGCGGTGGTTGCTTGCGAGAAGGACGATGGTGATTCGTTCGCCGTGATGTTTCGGAAATCGAAATAACCTAATGTTCGAGGTGGCTTGCGTAGTTGCGTCAGCTTAGCCATCGATACGCCATCCCCCATCCTTAATCTGCTCGTTCACCCCTCATCCACGCCTCATGTCCTGGACCGTCTATCGCCACTACAAGGGTAACCGTTACCTGCGGTTGGGGGTGGCGGCGCATTCGGAGGATCTTTCGCCCCAAGTGGTCTATCGCTGCCTGTATGACAACCCGGAGGCGCGTACGTGGGTGCGTCCGCAGGGAATGTTCGAGGGTTTGCTCGAGGATGGTCGCCGTCGGTTCACGGCGGTTGGGCAGGTACGCCTCGTGGGGCCGGCCGATATGCGCACGGTGCTGGGCTTCGGGTTCGATGCTTGGCACGAGGGGCGTTCGTTCGATGAGTATTGCGCGGCGAAGGACACGGACCGCAACCACCTACGCGGCACGCGTTACCTGCTCGAGGATGCCGCGGGCAGGGCGGTCGCAGCGATGAACGTGATCCGCTTCAGTCCTTTGGTCATCGGTTTTGCCTCCGTCGCGACCGATCCCTCGCAGCGCGGTAAGGGGCATTCCGCGCTTCTTGTCCGAGCCGTGATGGAGCTGCATCGCTTCCTGCACGGCGACGTCCGCTTCCTGCTGTTCTCAGAAGTGCCCCCGTCAGTCTACGAACGCCACGGCTTCCGCGTCCTGCCGCCGGAGCATCAGCGTTTCCTTCCCTCCGTGGCTATGGCCACCGGGGACGCCCCTTTGTCCGGCGAGGAAGCCGAGCCCCTAAAGGCGTATTTCTGAGCCGTATCGCGTATGTCGATTTTAAGGCTCACAATCGACATGTTGAGCAAGATAGGTCGATGCACTTGGACCTAAGTTATTCCTCCCACAAAAGGGGTCAGGCCGTTAGCCTTAGGTGCTGTTAGCTAGGACGGCTAAAATTGGCTTCTAAACTAACAGGCATGGTCACTAACGGCCTGACCCCTTTTGTGGAGGGTTTTCTTTAGGAGCGGAAGGATTTGAGGCGCCAGGCGGCGTCGGCTTCGCGATCCGTCCGGAACTCGATCACGCGGACTCCCTTGCCGCGGCGTTCGAGTTGGCGGGCGAGGGCAGTCCAGGTCTCGGCTAAGTCATGACGCACGCCATGCGCAGCGCAGAGTTTCCCGAGGTCCGCCGCCTGCGGGGTGCCCCAGAGTTGTTCGAAGCGCTTGGTCTCCTTCGCGACGGCGAGGTGATTGAAGATCCCGCCACCTTGGTTGTTCACGACGACGACGGTAAGGTCGCCCGCGTGGCCATAGGCCGAGAGTAATGCGTTGCCGTCGTGCAGGAACGTCAGGTCGCCACAGAGGAGCACGGTGCGCTTGCCGTCGAGCGAGGCGCCCAGCGCGGTCGAGACGGTTCCGTCGATGCCATTGGCGCCGCGATTACAGAGGACCTCAGGTCCCGGGCCTGGCGGGTGGTAGAACCACTCGAGGTCGCGGATCGGCATGCTGCTGCCGATGAAGAGGCGATCATCGGGCCCGAGGGCTTCCTCGAGCAGCGTGACGACGCGGCCTTCGAAGTTCCAATCCACGCGGGCG
>CALQIY020000056.1 GCA_943330755.2 Opitutus sp. GAS368 | reverse complement strand
TTGCAACGGGAGCAGGAATCGGGGCGACGGGGGGACGCGGAACACCAGCCGCTGCGGGCGGCGGCGGGGGCGGCGGCGGAACCACTGCACCAGCCGGCTTTGCCAGCTTGAGCTTAGGGGCCTGTGGCGCGGAGTTGTCGCCTTCAGCGGGAGGAGGGGGAGGGGGTGTCTCGGTGCTCATCGTTGGGGAAGGGAATGAAGCCGTTAAAAAAGGGGTGAGTCAACCAGTCAGTGCCAGATTTTGGGGCTATCGGCTGCGGTCGTGCTTGCGCAGGAGCTCGGCGACTTCCCGCGGGTCCGCCTCTTGGAGGTTTCGGCCTTTCCTGCTGAGGTCTTCGGTCGTCTTGATGACGGTTTCGGTCATGCGTTCGTGGGTCTCCTGGGAGCCGCCCACGAGCGAAAACCCTTCGCCTTGGGTGATCCGCTTATGCTGGTCGGAATTATCCAAGCCCAAGCCTAGCAGGTGGTTCGGTGGGCGCGTCTTGCGGGCCATGGCGTGACGATAACGTGGGTGGGCTGCGTCGCGCAAGCCTGCGTGGCTCAAGCGTTGACCTCAGGCGGCGGGGCGTCGAATTCGGACCCGCCGTCGGAAACTTCCCCAGCGAAGGGGGCTTCCACCTTCTCGCGTTTGGAGCAGACGATGTCCTCGAAGTTCTGGGCTTGTTCCAGCTGCAGGGCGCCGAGGCGGGCCAGTTCGAGGCAGGCCAAGAAGTTGGCGACGAGCAGGGCAACGGTCGGGCGTTCGGGCAAGAGGGAGGTGAAGATGAACTTTGGTTCGGTCTCCAGGCGCTTGAGGATGAACTCCATGCGGTCGGAAACGGTGACGTTCTCGACGGAAAGATTACCGGGCTGGATCCGTTCGGCGAGGCGCCGGAGGACGTTGTTGAAGGTGTTCCACAGCTCGATGCGCTCGGTCGGGGCGACGGGTCGCACGACCGCGTCTTCGCCTTCATTCTGCACCACGTAACGCGAGAGCAGGCCTTGGCGATCGTCGACGAGGCCGCGGATGATGGCGGCGGTTTCTTTGACGCGCTTGTATTGGATGAGCTGTTGGACCAGGGCCCAGCGTGGGTCTTGGCCCTCCTGGGTCGGGAGCACTTCTTCCTCGGGGCGGCTTTCGACCGGCAGGAGCATGCGGCTCTTGATGTACATCAACGTCGCCGCCATGACGAAGAAGTCGCCGGCGAGCTCCAAGTTGTCCTTCTCCTGTGTCCGGAGGACTTCGAGGTACTGCTGCGTGACCTTCTCGATCGGGATGTCGTAGATATCGATCTCGTTCTTGCGGATCAGGAAAAGCAGGAGGTCGAGCGGGCCTTCGAAGACGTCCAGCCGGATGGGCAGGTCCGCCGGTGGCAAGATGCCATCGGTGGGGATGGAGGATGGGGTCGCGGCTTGGTCCGTCACGGCTCAGAACTTGAACAAACGGGCCCGCAGGTGGAAGCCCAATGCACTATCCCCGTAGGAGGAAACCTTCTTCTGGAAGCCATATTCCAATTCCCACGAGTTGCCGATGCGCTGGACCAGGCCGATGGACTGGTAGATGGATTGGTGGGTGAGGGCGTCGTAATTGACCGCAACGACCCCGGAATAGACCGAATTAAGGCGGATTTCACCGGTCACCCAGAGCTGGTTGGCGGCTTGGGCCTGCCGGAGCCGATACCAGCCGAAGGAGGCCTTCCAGAAATCACCGGAATTGAAGGAAATGGAGTTCAGCGACTCGGCGGCCGGCCCTCCACCGTTCGGTAGGCGCTGGTAGGTGTCGATGTTGACCCAGGGCGCGGGGGTGAGGCTGAGATGGGCTTGGACGTCCGACTTATTGCCGGCGCCCGTGACGGCGTCCTGCTCCCAGTGGGTGAAGACGTCGAAGCGCAGGAGGTCGCGGGTACCGTTGACGCTGTCGCGGGTCGCCAAGGTGTTGCGGATGCCAATCCGAGCCGCCTGTCGGGCCGTGACGCCGGCGGCGTCGGCGCGGTCGGCGAGGTCGAGTTCCTGGAAGGCCGCCAGGGCGACCGTACGGTCGGCCAGCGGGAGTTCGCCGCTGCCTTGTTCGGCGCCCGGCAGATAGCGGTACTGGAGGACCGGACGTAAACTATGGCGCATCCCATCGATGGACCACTTCTTCGCGACGAGCGCCCAAGAACCCGTGAGAAGGCCTTCGACGTCGAAGCCGACTTGTCCCATGACCTTGGTGCGGTTGCCGAGCCCGTTGAGGGCGGAGGACCAGTCGGTGGCGCGGGCGCCGACGACGGGTTTGAACGTGAGCCAGTCTCCCGAGGTGAGCGGATAGGACAGGCCGTAATAAAGGTCGAGGCGGGCCGTGGACCAGGCGTTGGTCGAGGGGACGCCGGCGGCGGGTTGTGCGTTCAGGTACGCCAGCGCGGCGAAACCGCGATGCCGCAACCCGTGTTCCCCGATCGCCGTCTCGGTGAGGTCGAAGCGGAGCTCGGGGAGCTTCTGCGTGGTTTCCTGATAGTTGTCGGCTTTGGCGACGAGGTTGGCCGAAAGCAGGCCGCCGTTCCAAGGCTTCGTGACTTCCAGGTTGAACTGCGGCGTGCCGGTGCGGTCGCTGAGGTTGGGGCGGAAGTCGCGAACGAAGTCGGGGTCGCTTGTGGCGAAGAGCTGGCCGGCGACCTGGACGCCGTCGGCGGTCTGCCCGTTGATCTCGCCGTATTCGAAGGCCCGGGTCCGTCCCGGGAGCCGGCCAAAGCCGTCCGGCAACAAATCCCCGCGGTCGTTGATGTAGCCGGCTTGGAAGAAGCCTTTCCAGCGCGTGGTGGCCTGCTTGTCCTTGGCGTTGTCGTATTTCAGGTAAGGCCCGACGAGGAAGCCCGACTGGCTGTAGAAATCGAGGAGGGCGCCGACCCACAGCGACGGCGTCTGGCGGGCGAGGGTCGTGGTGCGCAGGTAGGTGCCTTGGCGGTCCTTGGAGCCCGCGTTGAGGTAGACTTCGTAAGGGATATCCTGATACCCTTCTTGCCCGTAGTAGGGGATGTAGAAGAAGGGAAGGCCGGCGAGCTGGGGACGGACGTCGCGGAGGGCCAGCCAATCGTCCTTCTCCGTGTATCGGGCGGAACCGATGTTCAGGGACATGCCGCTGGCCGCGGGTTCGTTGTGCCACATGCGCAGGCCCTTGATGGTCTTGTCGCCGTTCTCGATGCGGAGCTCGTCGGCCGTCAGGTACACGGGGTTGCGCCCGAAGCGGACGTTGGTCGCGACGACGACGTCGTTCTTGGGGTCGAGTTGGGCTTTCTCGCCCAGGATGCGGAGGTTCCGCGTGGCGTAGACGACATCGCCGTCCGCCGTGATGAGGCCGGTGCGGGTATCGAGTTTGATCAGGCGGGCGGAAAGGAACGCGCCGTTCGAACTGAAGCTCGCGTTGACCGCGACGAGGACCTTGCCGTTTTCTTCGTAGCTGAAGCTTTGGCCGGAGAGGCCGGGGACGTCGGGCTTGGCGGCTTGGCCGGCCGCCGGCACCGGCGCAGGCGCGGAATCCGCGGCGACGCCGCTGAGGGTGAGGCCGACGCTTGCGGCAAGAATCCAAAATCGACGGCCAGGCATCCGTCCCAGACTTGTCGCTCCCGCCTGCGTCTCAAGTATTTTCGGGCATTGCACGCTTGCGACCAAGGAGCGGGCGTGGATTGTCCAAGGATGCGCCTCAGTCCCGCAGAGTTGGCCGCCCTCGTGGAGGGTACGGAGACCTGTCCGCACCGTTTCTTGGGTGCGCACCCCTTGGCGGACGGGGGGCAGGTCATCCGGGCGTTGTTCCCCGGTGCGACGAGCTGTCGGGTGCTCAAGGATAAGGCCGGGCGGGGAGAGGAAATGGCCAAACTGGCGGACTTGGGGGTCTTCGAACTGGTTTACCCGAAGTCCGCAGCCTTTCGCTACCGCTTGCAGGTCACTTATGCGGACGGAACCACGGACGGAACCACGCAGGTGCACGAAGACCCCTACCGTTTCCTGCCGACGATTTCCGAGCCGGACTTGTTCCTGATCGGTAAGGGTGATGACCATAAGGTGTTCCATAAGCTCGGCTCCCACGTCCGTACCTTAGATGGGGTGACAGGGGTCTCTTTTGCGGTTTGGGCCCCTTCCGCCCGGCGGGTTTCCGTGGTGGGCGATCACAACCTGTGGAACGGTCGGGCTCATCCGATGCGCGCGCTCGGCGCTTCGGGTATCTGGGAACTCTTCCTCCCCGGCCTCGGCGTGGGTGCCCGCTACAAATACGAGATCGTCGGCGCGCACGACCAGACCCCGTTCATCAAGACGGATCCGTGCGCCCTGCATTTTGAGCCGTCGCCGAACCACGCGGCCATCGTCTGCGATGTGTCCGGCTTCGTCTGGAACGACCAGGCTTGGTTGGAGCAGCGCCGTCAGGCCGATTCGCGGGCCCGCCCGATGTCCGTCTATGAGGTGCATCCGGCGTCCTGGCGGCGCGTCCCCGAAGAGGGCAACCGGGTCCTCAACTACCGCGAGCTCGGGACGCAGCTGGCCGAATACTGCACGCGCTTGGGCTTCACGCACGTCGAACTCATGCCGCCTTCGGAACACCCGTTCGACGGCTCGTGGGGTTACC
This sequence comes from Opitutus sp. GAS368, assembly GCA_943330755.2. Lineage (GTDB taxonomy): Bacteria > Verrucomicrobiota > Verrucomicrobiia > Opitutales > UBA953 > UBA953. The sequence goes on along the minus strand of CALQIY020000056.1, from coordinate 9,750 downwards.
AAGTCACGGGCTTCTACGCCCCGACGCATCGTTTCGGCACGCCGCTCGATTTCATGGCGATGGTCGATACGTTGCATCGCGCCAACATCGGCGTGATCGCCGACTGGGTGCCGGCGCATTTCCCGCGCGACTTCTTCGCGTTGGCCCGCTTCGACGGCACGCACCTCTACGAGCACGCCGACCCACGCCTCGGGGAACACCAGGATTGGGGCACGTTGATCTTCAACTATGGTCGCCATGAGGTGCGTGGGTTCCTCGTCGGGTCCGCGCTGTCGTGGCTGGAGCGGTTCCACATCGACGGCCTGCGCGTCGACGCGGTGGCCTCGATGCTTTACCTCGATTATTCGCGCAAGGCGGGCGAATGGGTCCCCAACCGTCATGGCGGCCGCGAAAACCTCGAGGCCGTCGAATTCCTCCGGCAGGTCAACGCGCTCGTGCATCTCTACCATCCCGGCGTCGTCACGATCGCCGAGGAGTCGACGTCCTATCCGGGCGTCACGAAGCCCGTGGCCGAAGGGGGCCTCGGCTTCGACTATAAGTGGAACATGGGCTGGATGCATGACAGCCTCGATTACTTCAAGCAGGACCCGCTGTTCCGGAAATTCCATCATGACAAGCTGACCTTCGGCATGCTCTACCAGTGGTCCGAGGCGTTCGTGCAGTCGTTCTCCCACGACGAAGTCGTCCACGGGAAGGGTTCGCTCATCGGCAAGATGTCCGGCGGCGACGATGCGACCAAGGCCGCCAACCTGCGCTGTCTCTTGGCGATGCAATGGGCCTGGCCGGGCAAGAAGACGCTCTTCATGGGCTGCGAGTTCGGGCAGTTCGCGGAATGGAAGTTCGACGCGTCGCTCGATTGGCACTTGCTCCGGTATCCGTTGCACGAAGGACTCCAGCGTCTCGTGACGGACCTCAATCATCTCTATCGGCAGGATGGTTCGGTGGCGGCCAAGGATCTCGATTCGCGGGCCTTCGCTTGGATCAACGCAAACGACGGCGACCAGAGCGTGTTGACCTTCGAGCGGCATGGCGATGACTGCGCCTGGGTCGTGGTCGGTAATTTCACGCCGGTGGAACGGACGTATCGCCTGGGTGTGCCGTTCGCGGGGAAGTGGGAGGAGGCCGTGAACACGGACTCCTTGCATTATGCCGGGAAGGGCCTCGGTAACCTCGGCGGCGTGCAGGCCGAAGCCAAACCAACCCATGGGCGCAGCCATTCGATCGAAGTCCGCCTCCCCGGTTTATCCGTCGTGATCTTCCGCCAAAAACGCTAAGCATGGCTCCCCGTTCCGACCTTTTCCGTCCGCTGGTCGCCCAAGACCCGGCGAATCCCTTGTTCCGTTTTTCGCTGGGGCAGGAATTGCTGAAGGAAGCGGCGGCCGCCGAGGCCATCGGCCATCTCCAGCTCGCGGCGAACTCCAAGGCGGACTGGATGATGCCGCGGATCTTGTTGGGCAAAGCCCAGCTGGCGCTCGGCGACCGGGCGTCGGCGCGGGTCGCCTTCGACGAGGCCTTGCGCCTCGCCGTGGCCCAAGGGCACGAAGAGCCGGAGGAAGAACTGCGGGCGCTGTTGGCCGCGCTCTAGGTCACTCGACGCGTTCCAACGTCACGCGACGCAGGTCCATCACGGCCGCGCCCTTCTTCTTCAGCGGGCGGACGGTGAGGGTGTTTGCGCCCGCGGTCAGGTCGAGGACGCCGACTTCGCGCGCGATGAAGCGCTGGAAGTGTCCGGTCTCGGCGACCGTGAACTCGGCTTTCGCTGCGCCGACTTCGAGCGCGACGGTCGAGCCGCCGCTGCCCTTGCCGCAGCCTTGCAGGATGCTGACGCGGTACTTGCCGGGCTTGGCGACCTGGAAGGTCCACGACGCGGTGTCGGTCGGGTCGACCCAGAAGCCAAGCGTGTCCTTCTGGGGTGGGTCTTCGTATTTCAGTTTCTTCGCCTGCACCTTGGCGTCGCGGGCTTCGAGGAAGATCAAGGCGTTGGGGCCAGCCGGCGTGGCGTCATTCATCGCTTGGCGCCAATCGGCCATGAGCGGGCGCATGGCCTCGGATGTCGCGAGCGCCTGCACGCGGGTGGCGTCGAACTTCACGAAACAGTTTTCCCAGCGAGCGCGGTCGAAGTCCGGATTGGCCTTGGTGGGTTCGGCCCCGACGGAGCGTCGCCAAGCTTCCAGCTTTCCGCGCAGGGTCGCCACGCGGGCGGGCTCGGTGGCGGCGAGGTCGGTCTTCTCACTCGGGTCCTTCGCCAGGTTGTAGAGTTCCAAGCTGCCGTCCTCGTATTGCTCGATGAGCTTCCAATCGCCTTCGCGGATGACGCCCGCCGGCTTGCCGCCTTGGTTCATGTAGTGGGCTTGATGCCAGTAAAGCGCCCGGGGCGGCAGGGCGATCGGTTGGCTGTCGAAGAGGAGGGGACTCAGGTCGCGGAAATCCTGCGTGGCCGGCGGGTTGACTTTGGCCAGCGCGCAGAGGGTTGGGCAGATATCTCCGAGCACGACGGGTTCGGCGATTTCGCGGACGGCGAGTCGGCCGGGGAAGCGGATGATCAGCGGCGTCCGAATCCCGCCCTCGTAGACGAAGCCCTTGCCGGCGCGGGTGGGCTCATTGTGCGTGGGCGGCGTTTCCCGCAGTTCCGAGACATGCAGGCCACCGTTGTCCGAAGCGAAGACGACGAAGGTGTTCTGGGCGAGGCCTTGGTCGTCGAGGGCCTTGAGGATGCGGCCCACGGCGCTATCGAGCGATTCGACGAGCGCGGCGTAGGTGGGGTGGAAGGACTGGGCGTTGGCGGCGATACCTTTCGCCGGCGCCGCCAGCGGGATGTGCGGGTTGTCGAAGGCGACGTAGAGCAGGAAAGGCTTGGCCTTGCTGCGCTCGATGAACTTCACGGCCGCCTCGGCTTGACCGAGCTCGCCCTTGCCGCCTTGCGGCGCTTCGGCGCCCGGGAAGGATTTGCCGGGAAAGAATTCATCAAAGCCATGGTCCGTCGGTTGGTGGTCTTTGCCGCCCAAGTGCCACTTACCGACGGCGCCGGTAGCATAGCCTTTGGTCTTCAGCAGCTGCGCGATGGTCGGGACGCCGTCAGGCAAATGGCTGTTCTGCGTCGCGCCGAGTAGGCGGTGCGATGCCCGGTCGGATCGGCCAGGCAGGAAACTGGTGATCCTGAGGCGGGCCGGACTTTGCCCGGTGAGCAAAGCGGCGCGGGAAGCCGAGCACACCGAAGCGGCGGCATAGCCCTGCGTGAAGCGCGCGCCTTGGGCGGCGAGCCGATCCAAGTTCGGGGTGCGCTGATCCTTGCGGCCAAAGCAGCCGAGGTCGTTGATGCCAAGGTCGTCGGCTAACAGGATGACGAAGTTGGGCGTCGCCTCGGCGGCCCGGGTGGCGGCGGTACCGGTCAGGAGAACCAACAGGAGGCAGGACAGCAGGCGGGGCATGGGTTCTTTTTAGCGGCCGTTCGGATTGTGCAAAGGGCAAAACCTCCTTGGGTGGGAGGATGGCTCTCCCTTGGCTCAAGTTGGCTCTGGCCTGCGTCGACTCCGCGATGGCCGGCGTGGCTTGGCTCATCCTATTCTGCACGTACCCCGATTTCGCGCGCTGGCGGGCGGAAGGCTTTGCGGCGGCACACGAGGCCTACACGCGAAGGGTCGGCTGGGTCGTCGGACCGCTGCTCCTGGCCCAGATGGCTGGCCATGGGCTGAGCGCTTGGCTGACCGGCGGGTTCCTCGGCGTCAGCTTGGTCTTTGTCGCCTGGGGGCTCACGGGCCTCTGGTCGGTGCCGTGCCACCGGCAACTTCAGCAGCAAGGCCCGACCTCTCCGGCCTTGGCGAGCTTGCTGCGTTCGCACGCTTGGCGAACCGCCATCTGGTCGGCGTTGGCCGTCTACTCGGTCTGGCGGGCGGCGGGTTGACAGCCTCGGACGGGGCGTAATGCTCAACACTGATGAGGACAGCCGAACCGAATCCCGCCCGTACGGCCTCCCGCTGGGGTGCCTTCCGGCGCTTCCTCGGGTTCGTCGGTCCGGGCTTCTTGGTGTCGGTCGGTTACATGGATCCGGGCAATTGGGCGACCGACCTCGCGGGCGGGTCGAAGTTCGGCTACGCCTTGCTCTGGGTCATCTTGCTGTCGAACTTGATGGCGATCCTCTTCCAGCACCTCTGCGTGCGCCTCAACGTCGCGACTGGCCTCGACCTCGCGCAGGCTTGTCGGAAGCGCTATGCGCCGTGGGTGGCCAAGGGCCTGTGGTTCTTCGCCCAGGTGGGCATCGTCGCGATGGACCTCGCGGAACTGCTCGGTTCGGCCATCGCCCTGCAGATCCTCTTCGGCATCCCGCTCTTTTTCGGCGCGATCATCACCGCCCTCGACGTGTTGGTGCTCTTGGCATTGACCCGCCTCGGTTATCGTTGGCTGGAATCGCTCGTGGCGGTGCTCGTGCTCACGATTGCGGGCTGCATCGGCGTCCAGCTCCTCCTCGCGCAGCCGGTCATGGCTGACCTCGTCAAAGGCTTCGTGCCGACCGCGGAAGTGCTGACCCGACCTGGCATGCTTTTTGTCGCGCTGGGTATCATCGGCGCCACGGTGATGCCGCATAACCTTTACCTGCATTCGTCGATCGTGGGTTCCCGCGATTTCGGGAAGACGGAAGCCGAGCGCCGCGAGGCGATGCGCTTCGCGACTTGGGACTCCACGCTCGCGCTCTGCTTGGCGTTTTTCGTCAACGCCGGCCTGCTGGTGCTCAGCGCCGCGGCCTTCCACGGTCGACCTGAAGCCGTGACGGATATCCGCGAAGCCCATCGGTTGCTCGACGGCGTTCTGGGTGTGACCTTCGCCGGTACGCTCTTCGCCGTGGCGCTCTTGGCTTCGGGTCAGAACGCCACCATCACCGGAACCATGGCCGGCCAAATCGTCTTGGAAGGCTTCCTTAAGGTGAAGGGCGCCGGCTGGATCGTGCGCATCGCGACGCGCCTAGCGGCGCTGGCCCCGGCGTTGCTCGTCATCGGCTTGGCCGGGGAGGGCAGGGTAGAAAGCCTGCTCATCTGGAGTCAGGTCATCCTCAGCCTCCAGCTCGGCTTTGCGTGCTGGCCCTTGGTCCGCATGACGGGCGACGCCGATTTCATGGGCGTGTTCGTCGCCCCCCGCTGGATCCGTGTGCTCGGTTGGGTCGCAACGGCCCTGGTCGTCGGGGCGAGCCTTTGGTTTGTCGCCGGGGTCTTCTGATTATAGGTTTGAGGACTCCTTGGGGAAGCCGTCTGATGTCGATGGATGAAGTTATCCCGTAAAGGCGAGTATGCGCTCCGTGCCCTGATTTGTCTTGGACTCGGGGAGGCCTATGGTCGCAAGCGTCTGCAGGTCGCCGAAATCGCGGCCTCGGACAACATCCCGGAGAAGTTTCTGGAGCAGATCATGAACGACCTGCGCGATGGCGGTTTTGTCGAAGGACAACGCGGTCGCAATGGCGGCTATCGCCTCACCCGGCCATCGGAGCAGATTTCGCTCGGTCAAATCATCCGCCACATCGAGGGCCCGTTGGCGCCGGTGGCTTGCGCTTCGCATACGGCCTATGAACGTTGTTCTTGTCCCGACGAAGCGAACTGCGGCCTACGCATGCTCATGCTTGATGTGCGTAATGCGATTTCGGATATCCTGGACCGCCACACCCTGGGCGCGGTGGTCCTGGTCGCGCACCGAAAGTTCATGAACTCCGGTCGGCGTCCGGCCTTCGCCGGTGGCACGGAAAACTTTGGGAATGAGGGGGCGGGGCGGTTGACTGATGGGCTCATTGCCAACCTCCTGCCGGACTACTTCATCTAAGGTCTCGGGAAGGTAATTGGCCGAGTGTGATGCGGTTTTGAGTGTCATATTTAATGCAAAACATTCATCATGAATGGTTTACATAAACATACCTTTTAGGTATTCTTATCTTGACCTTAATCATTTAATCATCACTAATATTGTCATCTTAATCAAGGAACCACTCCCAGAAAACCAAACACCAAGCTAAACCTATGAAATCCAACCGTAACACCACCCTCCCGCTCGCCGCTCTGCTGGCTTTCGCTTCCGTGGCCCCCGCCGCTGAGCTGACCGTCCAGGAGCAGATCGACGCGTTGAAGGCTCGCCTGCAGGAGCTCGACGCCAAGGTGCGTCCGATCCAGCGCGCGGAAACGACCGCCGGCGACAAGGGCTTCATCCTCGCCTCGCCTGATGCCGCGACCTCCCTGCGCATCCGCAGCCTCATCCAGGTCGACGCCCGCTCCTTCGGCGACGGGCAGATCAACAATGATGCGCTCCTCCTTCGTCGCGGCCGCATCGGACTCGAAGGCAAGATCAACAAGACGACCGAGTACCAGATCACCGGCGAATACGCCGGCAGCAGCGCCAGCATCCTGGATGCCAACGTCACCCTGACGTATTCCCCCGAAGTCCAGGTCAAGTTGGGCCGCTTCAAGACCCCCGTCGGCCTGGAGCAGCTCCAGAGCGATGCCGCCGCGCTCTTCATCGAGCGTTCGCTCGTCTCGCAGGTCGCGCCCAATCGCGACATCGGCGTCCAGTTCGGCGGCGAGCTCAACAAGGGTGAAATCTCCTACGCGATCGGCGTCTTCAACGGCATCCAGGATGGTGGCAACAACGCCGACCAGAAGGACGCCAACGACGGCAAGGACATCGCCGCCCGCGTCACCTTCCAGCCTTGGGTCAACGTGGAAGGTTCGGCGCTCGCCGGCCTGAGCTTCGGCCTCGGCGGTTCCTATGGCTTGCAGGACACCAATGCGGCCATCGGTACGAAGTACAAGAGCGACGGCCAGCAGGACTTCTTCGCCTACCGTTCCACCGTGTTCTCGACGGGTCGCGTCACCCGTATCTCCCCTCAGGTCTCATATTGCAACGGCGGCCTGAGCGTGCTCGGCGAGTACATCTCCTCGACTTCGGAAGTCGGCCTCGCCGCCGGCTCCAAGACGAAGCTCCGCAACAGCGCCTGGCAGCTGGCGACGGGCTACGTGCTCACCGGCGAGAAGGCCTCCTTCAAGGGCGTGACGCCGGCCAACGACTTCGACCGTGCTTCCGGCTCCTGGGGCGCCTTCGAAGTCGTGGCCCGCGTCGCGGTGCTGGACATCGATGATGCCAGCTTCGGCACGTTCGCCGATGCCAACTCGAGCGCGACCAAGGCGACTTCGTTCGCCGTCGGTGCCAACTGGTACCTGAGCAAGGTCTCCCGTCTCTCCCTCGACTTCACCCACACGAAGTTCGATCTGGCCACCGGCGCCGCTCCGGCAGCCACTGCGGTGGTCAAGGGCAACGAAAACGCCATCTTGGCTCGCTACCAGTTGAACTTCTAATCCCCTTCAACTTCTCACCCAAGCTTACACGCCCATGCGTCTCCTACCCATCATCGCTGCCCTGCTGGCCGCACCGTTCCTCGGTGCGGCGGAAGGGGAACCAGTGACCCTCCGCGTCGGGTTCTTCCCGAACCTCACGCACTCGCCGGCCCTCGCAGCCCGCCAACTCGAGCGAGAAGGTGCTGATTGGCACCTCGCGAATCTGCCGAAGGGTTCCAAGATCGAGTGGCGTTCTTTCAACGCCGGTCCTTCCGCGATGGAAGCGTTACTGGCCGGCGCCATCGACCTCACCTATGTCGGCCCGTCTCCGGTAATCAACGCGCACGTCCGCACCAAGGGTAACGAGCTCCGCATCCTCGCCCCGGTCGCCCGCGGCGGCAATGCTCTGGTCGTCCGTAAGGGCCTCGGTCTGAAATCTCCGAAAGACTTCATCGGCCGTCGTCTCGCTACGCCCCAGCTCGGCAACACGCAGGATATCGACGCCCGCGTCTGGTTGCGCGAAGGCGGCTTGAAGGTGACCGTCAACGGCGGCGATGCGCAGGTCATCCCGGCGCAGAACGCCGAGTTGGTCCTGCTGTTTTCCCGCGGCGACGTCGACGCGGCCTGGACCGTCGAGCCTTGGGTCACGCGTCTGACGAGCGAGTTCGGCGGCGAAGTCCTCTTTGAGAAGAAGGATGCGATCATCACCATCCTCGCTTCCTCGAAGTCCGCCTTGGCGAAGAACGGGAAGGGCATCGAGGCTTTCGTTCGTTCGCACTACGCCCTGCGCGACAAGTTGCTGGCGGATCAAGCGTGGCACGAGAAGCTCGTCATCGCCGGCATCGGCGGTGAGACCCGCTCGACCCCGCCGAAGGCCAGCCTCATCGGTCCCGCCCTCGGTCGCGTGATCTTCGACGCCCGTGAAGCCGATGCCGCCCGCAAGGCCCGCCTCACGGCTGCCTTCACCCAGGCGCTGAAGGACTCGAAGGATTCCGGCCTGCTCAACGGCGATGCCCCCATTGCGCCCTTGTTGGAGTCCTTGGTCGCTGATCCGGCTCCGGCCGCCAAGTAAACGTGGCCAACCTACTGGGCCCTGCCTTGGGAGGTGACTCCTAGGTAGGGCCCTGTTAGTTTATGATTAAACCCTAATCCTGATAAGTTAACTAAACTTGACAACTTCAAGGCTGACCCTGAAATCAGCCCACGGTTCGCTCCATGAGCTCTCCACTCCCAAAGTCCCCCGCCTCGGCGGCCCTCACCCTCCGCAACGTGACCAAGCGTTTCGAAGGGGCGGCCGGTCGCGTCACGGCCTTGGAGGATATTTCCTTGGACGTCAGGGAAGGGGAGTTCCTCGTGGTCGTCGGTCCCTCGGGTTGCGGTAAGTCCACTCTGCTGGGGCTCTTGGCCGGCCTGGAGCATAGCGACGAGGGTACGATTCAGCTCGGCGAAGAGCCTGTCGTTTCGCCCGGCCGCGATCGGCTCGTGATGTTTCAGCAGGACGCGCTCTTCCCGTGGCTGAACGCCTTGGAGAATGTCCTCTTCGGCCTGCGCCTGAAACCAGGCCTGACCGATGCCGAGCGTCTCGACTCGGCCCGCTACTACCTGAACCTCGTCGGCCTCGGCAATAAGGAGAAGGCCCGTCCGCACGAGCTTTCCGGCGGCATGCGTCAGCGCGTCGCCTTGGCCCGTTCGCTCGCTCCCAATCCCCGCGTGCTGCTGATGGACGAGCCGTTTTCGGCCCTCGACGCCCTGACCCGTGAGCAGCTCTACGGCGATATCCAGGAGATCTTCACGAAGCGCAAGAAGACCATCGTGCTCGTCACGCACAACATCCGCGAGGCCGTCTGCCTCGGTGACCGCGTCGTGCTGTTTTCGCCCAATCCGGGCCGCGTCCAGCAGGTCTTCGACGTCAACCTCCCGCGCCCCCGCCGCATGAACGACCCGGCGTTGGCGAACCTCGCCGCGGAAGTCACCACGGCGCTTTCTTCCCATCTCACCGCGGACAAGCAGTAAGGCCATGAAACTCCCGCGCTTCGTCATCCCGACCTTCATCGCCCTCGCCGTCCTCGGCGGCTGGGAATGGTTCGTGCGTGCCGGCCACGTCAACGACGTGCTCGTGCCGGCCCCGTCGCAAATCCTGCAGTGGTTCTGGTGGGCGCTCTTCGACAAGGCGTCCTTCGAGTCGGGGCATTACCTCGCCGCCCTGCAGAAGGGTGAACTCCTGCCGGCGACTTGGGTGACGATGCGACGCCTGATCATCGGCTTTGCCATCGGTGCCGCCATCGGCGTCCCCCTCGGCGCCCTCTGCGCCCGCGTCCGCTGGGTGCGTGATACGATTGGGGTGCTGGCGCTCGGCCTGCAGACGCTGCCTTCGGTGTGCTGGGTGCCGCTGGCCTTGCTCTGGTTCGGCATCCGCGAGGAAGCCGTCCTCTTCGTCGTCGTCATG
>CALQIY020000055.1 GCA_943330755.2 Opitutus sp. GAS368 | reverse complement strand
CTGCGTGAAGGCCAACGTCTGGATCATGTCCGACGAGATCTACGAGAACCTCGTCTATGACGGCCAGACCACCTGCAGCCCGGCGACCTTCTCGCCCGAGGCGGCCCGCCTCACCATCACCGTCTCCGGTTACGCCAAGAGCTACTCCATGACCGGCTGGCGCCTCGGCACCTTGGTTGCCTCCGACAAGCCCCTCGCCGCCGCCGTGGCCGACCTGCAGAGCCAGATTTCGTCCAACGCCACCACGTTCGCCCAGTTCGGTGCCCTCGCGGTGCACCAGCACCCCGACAAGGCCAAGGCCTCCCTCGCCGAGATGGGCGCCGTCTTCGACAAGCGCCGCCTCAACCTCCTCGCCGGCCTCAACGCCATCCCCGGCCTCACCTGCTACCGCTCGCAGGGCGCTTTCTACCTCTTCCCGAACATCAAGTCGTTCGGCCTCACCTCCGCCCAGTTCGCCGACCGCCTGCTCGAGGAAGAGCTGATGGCCGTCGTCCCGGGTTCCGCGTTCGGTTCCGAAGGCTATATCCGCCTCAGCTACGCGACCTCCGACCAGGTGATCGCCCAAGGCCTCGAGCGCCTCGCCCGCTTCTGTTCTAAACTCAAAAAGTAATTCCGGCTAGGGGCCCGTGGGCCCTTGAACATGCAGGACGGCCACCGGCCGTCCTGCATCATTTTAAGGGGGCTGTTTCGCTCTGGTGCAGAGGGGCGGTGCGGGTTAACGTTAGATCATGTCCAACCCAGGCATGCCCCGTGTGGAGACATCGTTTCAACTGAATGAGGCGATGGTGCATCTGGATGGCATGCTGCGGGAGGTCCGAGCCCTTTGGGTTGACCAAGATGAGGACGTCGGAATTGCGATCGGCCTCGGCCATGTTCTCGAGCACCTAAACCTCGCCTGGCATTATCGTTCCAAGTCGGTCGAGCAGGTGTCCACCGAAACTCAGGAGGAGTTCGAGACGCAGTGCCGTTTGGTGCCGCGGTTGACGCCGGGCTTACGCTTGCTTGAAAGCCAGGATGTCGAAGGGCAAGGGCCGGAAGAGATACCGACGCAGGTGCGATGGTGGTACCGACCGTGGACTTGGTGGGCGCAGACTCCAGGTAATCCGGTGATGATCGCGGAACTGGAAAACGCACGGCTGGCCTTAACACATCTTCTAACGCAGGGCGCGGAGGCCGACCTCGACGATCGGGTGCTCGCCGCCGGCTTGGCTGAAGTCTACGGACACCTCAATTTGGTCTGGCATTGGCGTCGGAAATCCGCGGCGCATGTGGCTTCTTTGGCGACATCGCCCCGGGAGAGCTTGGCCAGTTCCATTCCCCGGACCATCGGCACCTTGGACTTTCGTCTGGTGGAGGCTAAGGATGGAGAGGCTTGATGGTGGCCTTCACTTTGTCCCCGAGTGTCTGGACTGCCTCCCTGAGGTCGTAGGCGAGCTGGACGCGTAGCCAGTAGCCTGGCTCGAGGCCGAGGTAGGCGCAGAGATGTAGGTCGGTCTCGGCGGTGACGCCGCGACGTTCCTTGAGAATCTCGTTCACGCGCTGGTGGGGAAGGCAGGCACCCTTGGCCAGACGATAGGCGGTGATGCCGAGCGGGTTCAGGAACTCCTCGCGGAGCAGTTCGCCCGGGTGGACATTGCGGAGCTTCTTTTTCATGAGGATGGCGCTTGTGTGTAGTATCTACCTTTAGGCGAAAACGATATGCATGGATGGCATGCATAGCCGTAACAGATTTACCCTATATGCTAAGAGGTACCCAGACTGGAGGTAGGGACACGACCACGTCGTGTCCTCGTTGAATTGATGCCTCTAGGGCAGCACGCGGTGCTGCCCCTACCTTAAGTCAGGCTGGCTCGACTAAAATGCATTCCATCCCGGCGGCGTCGGCGGCTTCCTTGCCGCGTGGGCTATCCTCGAGGACGACGCAGTCGGCCGGGTCCACGCCGATGCGGGCGGCGGCGGCGAGGAAGAGGTCCGGGTGCGGCTTGGAGCGCGCGGCGTCTTCCGCCGTGATGATGGCGTCGAAGAGGTGCGCGATGTCGATCCGGTTGAGGGTCGTGTGCACGTGGGCCTTGCGGCCGGCGGACGCGACGGCGGTCTTGTGGCCGAGCCCGCGGACGTGGTGCACGATGTTCACCACCTCGGGGCGGGCGGTGACGTCCTTTTCGAGGTGTTCCTCGAGGAAGGCATGCCCGTCGGCGAGGAGCAATTCTACGTCCAGGTCGAAGCCGTAATCGGCCTTGAGGCGCTTGCAGGTGTCGACCGCCGACATGCCGCCCATCGAGCAGAACAACGGCCACGGGAAGTCGAACGGCCGCCCCAGCTGCTTGCTGATGATATGCGTCCAGCTGCGATGGTGGATCCACATCGATGCCGCGAGCGTGCCATCACAGTCAAAGATCCAGCCCCGGCGGGAAAGCAGGGCGGGGTCAAACGGATGCATCCGGGACATCGGCTTAGCGGAAGCCTCCACCGGGGAAACCGCCGCCCGGGAAGCCCCCGCGGCCGCCGCCCATCTGGCCCATGCGGCGCATGAGTTCCTTGCCCTTGCCGCCCTTCATCATGCGCATCATCTCACGCATCTGCGTGAACTGTTTGATGAGCGCGTTGATGTCGCTGACCTGGGTGCCGGAACCTTTGGCGATGCGCGCGCGGCGCGAGGCGTTGAGGATGTCGGGCTTGCGGCGTTCTTTGAGCGTCATCGAAAGGATGATGGCCTCGGTCTTGCCGAGCATCTTCTCCTCGCGGGCCCCGACCTGCACGTTGCCCATGCCCGGCATCATCTTCATGATGTCGCCGAGCGGTCCCATCTTCTTCATCTGCGCCATCTGCGCGAGGAAGTCCTCGAGGTCGAAGTCGGCCTTCTTCATCTTCTCGGCCAGACGTTCGGCTTCCTTGTGGTCGACGACCTCCTGGGCCTTTTCGACGAGGGAGACGACGTCGCCCATGCCCAAGATGCGCTGGGCCATGCGCTCAGGGTGGAAGGTGTCGAAGTCGCCGGACTTCTCGCCGGTGCCCATGTAGCGGATCGGCACGCCGGTGACGGTCTTCATCGAGAGGGCCGCGCCACCGCGGGCATCGCCGTCGAGCTTGGTCAGGATGATGCCGGTGAGGGGCGTGGTCTCGTGGAAGCGGGCGGCCACATCGACGGCCTGTTGGCCGAGCGCGGCGTCGGCGACGAGGAAGACCTCGTGCGGCTGGAAGGCCTCGCGCACGCGGCGGACCTCGTCCATCAACTCGCCGTCGATCTGCAGGCGACCCGCGGTGTCGACGATGACGACGTCGGAGCCGGCGGCTTCGGCGTCCTTGACCAGGCGACCCACCATGGCGGCGACGTCGGTGGCGGCGCGGTCGGCGCGGAAATCAAAGCCTTCCTGTTTGGCGAGGGTCTCGAGCTGGTCGATCGCGGCGGGACGTCGCAAGTCGGCGGCGACGAGGGAGGGCTTGCGCACGCCTTCCTTCTTCACGAGGTGCTTGGCGAGCTTGGCGGCGCTGGTGGTCTTGCCCGAGCCTTGGAGGCCGACGAGCAGGACGCGCAGCGGACGGGCCGGGGCGAGGGGACGAGCGCCTTCGCCGAGGAGCTTGGTGAGTTCGTCGGAGACGACCTTGACGGCCATCTGGCCGGGGTTGACGGATTCGACGACGGCGGTCCCGAGGCAGGCGACCTTGACGCGCTCGGTGAAATCCTTCGCGACCTTGAAATTGACGTCGGCCGTCATCAACGCCGAACGGACCTCGCTCAGCGCCGGGGCGATGTTCTCCTCGGTGAGCTTGGACAGCCCGCGGAGGTCTCGGAGGGCCTTGGTGAGTTTCTCGGTAAGGTTGGCGAACACGGGAAGGGGAGGAGAAGGGAATCGCCTCGGAAAGGCAAGCGGTCGCGCAGGCGGCGGCGTGGTGGGCGAGGGCCCGCGGCCAACGAAAAGGGGGCCAAGGCCTCAGCCTTCGCCCCCTTTTCGGCGGTCGCGCGATCCGGTGGCGGATCGACCCCTTGGACGGCTTATTCCAGTTCCTTGATGGTCAGGTTCTTGAACCAGCAGGGGTCGCCATGCTCGGTGAGCATGAGCTTGCCCTTGCCCGGAGCGAACCCGACCTTCTTGGCGAACTTGCTTTTGGCGAAGGCGGCCTTCCATTCGTCGGATTTCGTGTCGACCGAGGCGCAGAGCTTGCCGTTGAGGAAGTGTTCGATCTTGCCGTCCTTGACGACGACGCGGCTATGGTTCCATTCGCCGATCGGCTTGAGGACCTTGTCCTTCGCGGAATCGATGAGGTCGTAGACGCTGCCGGAATTGTGCGAACCACCACGCTTGCCGTCGGGGTGCTTGTCGTCGTCGATCATCTGGTACTCGACGCCGAGCCATTCGCCCTTGCCCTTGGCGTCCTTGATGTTGGCGACCCAGTACTTGATGCCGTTGTTGCCGGCGTCCGCGAGCTTCCAGTTCCACTCCATCTCGAAACTGGCGTACTCTTTCTTGGAGATCAGGAAGCTCGAGCCCTTGGTCGGAGTGAGGCGGATGACGCCCCCTTCTTCGGTCGTCCAGCCGGCGCCCGGCTTGCCACCGTTGGCATCGGTGAAATCTTCGAGCGTCAGTTTGACGGGGTCAGCGGCATAGGCGGTGCCGACGGCGAGCAGGGCGAGCAGGAGGGTCTTCATGGGGAATACCCTCACCCTTGGGGGAAACCCCGACCTAGGAAAGTCTCTTTTCTGTTGGAAGGGTTAGCCCAGCTTGATCCGCAAGCCGTCGTAGCAAAGCCCGACCTTGGGGTATTCCTTGGCCAGCGACTCCGTGTAGGTGGCGTAGTCGATTTGGTACGTCATGTGCGTGATGTAGGCCTGCTTGGCCCGGATCTCGCCGGCCACCTCGCAGGCCTTGCCGATCGTCATATGCGTGGGGTGGAAGTTCGGGCGGAGGCCGTCCAAGATCGCCAAATCACAGTCGAGCGCGAGGTTCACCGCCGGTGTGGGCACGGTCTTGCAGTCGGTGTAGTAGACGAACTTCGTCCCCGTGGAGGGTTCCTCGAAGATCAGCCCTAAGGTCGGCTCGGAGCCGTGGGGCAGGAGGATCGAACGCACGACCCCGCCGCCTGGGAGCATGAGTTCCTCCGGCATGCGGTGCAGGTCGAGGGCGATGTAGCCAGGGGAGGCGGCCTCGCCGATGGCGTAGGGGTAAATCGTCTCCACGCGCTTGAGTCCCTGTTCGGTGCTGTAGACCGGGATGGCCGCGCCCCCGTTGTTGGTGCAATACTGGCGGAGGTCGTCCATGCCGAGGACGTGGTCGGCGTGCCCGTGGGTGAGGATGAAAGTGTCGACCGCCGGGATCTTGTTCTGCAGGCACTGCAGGCGGAACTCCGGGGCGGCGTCGACCTGCACGTGGTGACCTTCGATGACCACGTGGATGCTCGTGCGCGAGCGCCAGTTCTTCGGGTTCGCCTGGTCCAGCCCGGCATTGTCATGCGCGACCAAGGGGACCCCTTGGGAAGTGCCGCAGCCCATGACGATGATTTCCATGCCTGCACCTAGAACGTTAAATCCGGTAAAAGCAAAGCAGATAGGTCGACGGGATGCTTGGCTTGGTCGGTGGGGTCAGGCCAGTCCAGCGGGCTTCAACTCGTTAGCCCCCGCGGTCGCCCTCACTTCGCCGTTGCGGGGACGAATTTCTGGTCGCGCAGCCATTCCAGCGACTGCTTTTGCCAGGCCTCCCAAGAGGGGCCCTTGTAGCCGTTCAGTCCGTGGCCGCCGTTCGGGAGTTCGAGGAGCTTGGACGGCACGCCCTTGGCTTGGCAGGCTTGGTGGAATAGGCGGCTGTTCTCGATCGGCACCGCTTTGTCATCGAGCGCATGCGCCAAGAACGTCGGCGGGGTGTCCTTGGTCACTTGTTTTTCGTTCGAGTAGAAGTTCGCAAGTTCCTCCGAGGGGGTCACCCCGAGGAGGTTCTTCTTGGAGCCGCCATGCGTGCCGATGCTCATCGTGATGACCGGATAGATGAGGATCGCGAAGTCCGGACGGTTCTCCGGGGTGAAATGCGTCGCGGCGGTGGCGGCCAAGTGGCCTCCCGCGGAAAAGCCGATGATGCCGACCTTCTTCGGGTCGATCTTCCATTCGACGGCATGGGCCCGCGTCAAGGTCAGCGCTTTCTGGGCATCCAGCAGCGGCACCTCGTTGTGGCCGGCGGGGAGACGGTATTCGAGGACGATGCCGGCGATACCATGGTCGTTGAGCCAACGGGCGATGCCGTGACCTTCGCCGCCGACGACCAATCCCCCATAGCCACCGCCTGGGCAGATCACCACGGCCGCACCATTGGGCTTGGCCGGCAGGTGTACCGTGTAGCTGGCTTTGGTGGGCAGAGGTGCCTCGCCCGCCTTTAATCCCGGCGCGACGCCTTCCCAAAGGGGATGCTTCGGGGGGAGGGCATCCGCGGCCCAGGCCGCAACGGCGAAGAACAAAGGCAGAATACGGGGTAGGCTCATCGGGGTGAACATAATTTAGGCGGCCTTCTGCGAAACACAAGGAGGCAGGGGTGCCGGCGAGTCGGTTAGGCGCATGCACGGACAACAAAAAACCCCGGGGACTCCGGGGTTCTGTAGGGCCTTCGGGTGGCTTGACTTACTTCTTGGCTTCGTAGCCAGGGAGGGCCTTGCCGTTGGCGTCGATCTTGTTGACGGACCAGAGCACCGCGCGGGCGACCATGTCGAGGTAACGCGCGTCTTCGACGGTGGCGTTGTTGTGACCGATGGTGGTCGAGAAGATGCGGGTCTTCTTGGGGCCGTATTCGTTGGTCCAAGCGACGATCGTGGTGGTTTCCTTCGCGGGGATGACCTTGCCCGCCTTATCCTTGCGCTCGGGGCTGGTCTGGGTGCCGTTGGCGAGGCCCTTTCCGGTCAGGACTTGGACGTTGTTGTAGAGTTCTTCGTTCACCGTGGTCCAGTCGGCCATGCCCTTGGTGATGGGGTGCTCCTTGTCCGTGAACTTGATGGCGATGGGCAGTTGGGGGCCGTGACCCGTGGACTGCAGGCCGAGCATCTCGTACCAGTGAGCATTGTCGTCACCGGCCTTCACGGGCTGCTGGAACTTGCCCCAGCGGTAGCTGTGCATGGCGCAGTGGAGGTTCACCGCCGGCACGCCTTCGCGGTGGGCCTTCAGGATGTTCTCGACGTAGGCCGGGTCGGTGATGTCGGCGGCGCACTCGTCATGGACGACGACGTCGAAGTCCTTGTACCAGCCATCCTTCTTGTAGATTTCGAAGACCGGCTTCGTGCCCTTGGTCGCGTCATAGGCCATCTCGACCTTGGCGTTGAGGCGGGCTTCGAGGCCCTTCTTGAGGATTTCCTTCTGGTTGGCGTAGTCATGGCAGCAACCGCCGGCGACGACGAGGACGCGCAGAGGCTTCGCTTCATCGGCGATGGAGGGCGTGGCCAGACCCGCGAAGAGGGCGAGGGCGAGGAGGGTGCGGAGGTTCATGGGGGTAAGGGGATAAAGGGAGGGGGGCGGGGGTTGGGCAAACCAAACTTACTTCTTGGTCGGGGAATCGGTCTGGGCGGTCGGCTTGGCCGCGGCCAGGGCGGCTTGGGTGTCGGCGTTGGCGGCCTTCGCGAGGTCGGCGGGAATCGGCTGTCCCTCGATGAAGCTGTAAAGCGCTTCCTTCTGCTTTTCGGTCAGCGGCCGCTCGGCCTTGGGCGGCATGACATCGCCGGCGCCGCGCTCCAGGAAGACGCGGGCCAGCAGCATGCTGCTGTTGGGCCGGCCAAGCGTGAAGGTCGGGTTCTTGCCGCCCTTGAGCGTGGCCTCGAGTGAGTCGAGGCGCAACTTGCCCTTCTCCTTCTTCGGGCCGTGGCAAGACACGCAGTGCGCATCGAACAGGGGTTGGATCACCTTGGCGTAGTCGGCCTTCTGCGCCGCGCTGAGCGGTGCGACCGGCTCGACCTTCTTCAAGGTGAGGGGCGCGGCCGCGAGCGTGCCGATGCAGAGCAGCAGGGTGACTTGCATCGGTGGGCGGCGGGTGGGGTGGCGAGGCGAAGGGCTGGTCGGTTCAACCGAGCGGAATCGGCGGGTGGTCCGCCGTGGCCTTGGGTTCGGCCGCCTTCGAGGATTCCTGGTTCGGTTTGAACAGGTCGCCGTGGACCTTGTCGCCGCCGATGTGCGCGGCGATGGTCATGGCCAAGACGGCGACGATCTGCGCGGCGACGCGGACGCGCCAGCTTTGGGAGATGAGCAGCCAAGCCACGCTCGCCAGGAAGGAGCCGGCGATGCCCGTCCAGAGGTGGGTGTCGAGATTGCTGTACTCCGAACCATTGAAGTAGGCTTCCAGGATCCCGAAGGCACAAGTAGCCCAGATGCTGACGGCGCCCAAGAGGCTGAGCCGTCGGATCAGGAGGCTCGCTTCGTTGTGGCGGTCCCAGATCTCGAAGAACGGAATCAGAATCAGGATCGCGACCGGGAAGTGCAGGAGGATGAAGTGCTGGTGGCCCGCGATGGAGAGCAGGGCCGGACCGCGGTCTTCGCCGTCGTGCGGGAGGAACCAAGCGAGCAAAACAAGGGCAAGGTTAGGTCCGAGGGCGAGCCAGAGCCGGGCGTATTTGGTGAGGGGAGACTTGTCGGACATGGTTAAAGGGGTTGAGGGGAGTGGTTCTTTTATGACCTGGTCGCCGCGGGGGGTCAAACGGAAGTCGTGACGTGGACCGCGCACGCAAGGCGTGGCCGGCTTCTCTATGCATTAGACACAAAAAAAGCCCGCGGGTTGCATCGCGGGCTTTCGTGGGGGCTTGCGCCGAAGCTTACTTGGCTTCGATGAAGGCCTTGAGCTTGGCGAGCTGTTCCTTGGTCAGGGGCTCGGACTTGGCCTTCTTCGGGGGCATGGCCATTTCTTCGTCGCGCTTGGTGGCGCCGAGTTCGGAGAGGGTGTAGAGCGAGCTCTTGGCGGCGTTGCCCCAGGTGATGCCGGCGCCGTTTTCCTTACCGCCCTTGGCGGCGGACTCGAGGGTCATGATGTTGTAACCGCCCTTGGCCTTCTTGGCCGGGTCCTTGCCGTGGCAACCCGCGCAGCTCTTTTCGAGCATCGGGAAGATGTCTTCTTTCCAAGCCTTTTCACGGGCGGCGTTGGGGGCGTCGGCGGCGAAGGCCGAAGCGGTGACGAGGAGGGAGAGGAGGGCGAGGTGACGCATGGGTTGGGTTACAGTATTAGAACCGCAGTTTTAGGGATAAGTTTCGGTTTAGGGGAGCAAAAAATCATCGGCCGACGACCCAGGGGTCGACCTGGGCCTGCAGGCGGGCCGGGACGATGGCCTCGACGCGAGTGCCCATATCTTCAGATTTGCTAGATAAAACGGTGGCACCGGCGTGGAGCTTGGCCAGCAAGGCGTATTGGTCGTGGGGGAGCAGCAAAGTGACTTTTTGGTCACGCTCGGAGGCGCAGGACTCCAGGAGCTCCTGCAGTTCCGCGATGCCTTGCCCGGTGTAATTGCTGAAGAGGATGGCTCCCGGGTGCTGGGACTTGGCTTCGGACTTCACCACTTCATCCACGAGGTCGGCCTTGTTGAGGACCGTGATGATGGGGCGGTCGCCGGCGCCGATTTCCTGCAGGACCTGCAGGGTGGTCTGGGCATGCTTCTCGCGTTCGGGCGAGGAGAGGTCGACGACGTGGATCAGGTAGTCCGCTTGGATGGCCTCCTCCAAGGTCGCCTTGAAGGCCTCGACGAGGCGGTGCGGGAGGCGGCGGACGAAGCCCACGGTGTCGGTCAGCAACATCGCGCGACCGGAGGGCAACTCCAGTCGACGGGTCGTCGGGTCGAGCGTCGCGAAGAGTTGGTTGGCGGCGAGGACGTCCGAGCCGGTGAGCTTGTTCAGCAGGGAGGATTTGCCGGCGTTGGTGTAACCGACGATCGAAACGGTCGGCAGCGGGATGCGCTGACGTTGCTTGCGCTGCGTGGCGCGCTGGGCCACGACGGCCGCGAGGTCGCGCCGGACCTTCGCGATCTTGTCGCGGATCTTGCGCTGGTCCATTTCCATCTGCGTCTCGCCGGCATCGCGCTGCATGGCGCCGCCGCCGCGCTGCCGGTCCAAGTGCGACCAGAGGCGCTTGAGGCGGGGGAGCTGTTGCTGGAGCTTGGCGAGTTCGACCTGCAGCACGGCTTCCTTGGTCTTCGCGCGCGTGACGAAGATATCCAGGATGACTTCCTGGCGGTCGATGGCGTGCAGGCCGAGGGAGTCCTTCTCCCAATTGCGTTGCTGCGCCGGCGTGAGCTCGTCGTCGAAGATGACGAGGCCGCACTCCTTGTCGTGCGCCAGTTTGGAGATTTCCTCCATCTTGCCGGAGCCGACGAGGTGCCGCGGGCTTTCCTCACGGATGCGGGCGATCAGCGAGCCGCGGATCTCGACGCCGAGGTTCTCGACGAGTTCGTGGAGCTCGTTCAGGAGGAGCTGGGCTTCTTCGTTCGTTTCGCCCTGGCGTTGGAGCCCCACCAAGATGGCCCGGTTGGCGCGGGCGATGACCTCGGGGTCGAAAGGGTCGAGGGGCTTGGGCTTAGGAGCAGGGTCGGACACGTGGTACGGGACGGATCAGCAATCCTGACGGCTGCGATACCGCGGGCAAAGCGAAACTTGCGTCACTTCACCCACAGCAGCGGCTGGGTAATCGCCCGATTGCGGCGTACTTCCGGGTCCGTCGGGTCGCCATCCAGCCGTTTCCAGAGGTCAATCAAAGCCGGCCGTTCCAAAGCGATGCCGGCAAAGAGCAGGTAGACTGGGCGCGACGGCCAGCCCTCCCATGCTTGGACGTCAGGGGGGCGGGTCCATCGAGACTTGTCCGCCACGAAGGGCGTCATGAAGTCGACGCCCTTGGCGAGCCCGCGTCCGTCGGGCAGGGTATGGCGCCAGTAGTGGGTGCGGTCGGCGGTGAGCACCCAGCCCAGCGTGGCGAGGTTGTCCAATTGGAAGAGGGAGTAGGCGTAGGGCTTGGTGCGGGCGAGCTCGAGCGGGAAGCCGCCGTCCATCGCCATCTGCCCGGCGATGAACTTCTGGGTGAAACGGGTGCGGCATTCCGCGAGCGCGGCTTGGTCGTCGGTGAAGTTCGCGAAGACCGCGACTTGCAGCCAGAAGGCGACCGCGTGGTTGTTCTTCTCGTTGGCCTCTTCCTTCCCGTTGTCGCTTGCGAGCATCCAGTCCTTGTAGTCGTTGAACCAACGACGCAGTCCGGCTTCGCGTTCGGCGGTGAGCGCCGGCGAACCGCGCAAGGCCTGGATGGCGGGTGGGATCTCGATGAGGTGCAGCGTGTCGATGATGCCGATGCCGCGGCCCGGACTCCGCCCGGGGATGGCTTGGGCGTATTTCAAGTGCGGGTTCATGCGCGTTCCCGCATCGAGCAGGAAGACGTCCAGGAATTTCACCGCTTGGACCGCGTACTTTTCATCATGCGTCAGGCGATAGGCGACCGCCAGCGCGGCGACATGGTCGCGGAAGCCGTTCAGCGCGTTGCGGTGCTGGACGAAGTTCTCGGGATTGGTTTGGCCGTCGCGACGGATGTAGGGGAGGCCGTTCGGCTTGGCGGGGTCGGGCCACCAGTAATCTCCGTTGGAATAGAAATCATTGCGGCCGCCTTCGCTGAGTTTCGCCGGGTAAGCGGTGATGGTCAGCGGCGTCGCCGCGAGGGCGCGCCCCGCGGCGGCGAGGACGCGCCCGCGTTCCACCGAAGCAACGAGGTCAACCGCAGGGGTTCCTGGGCGTGGGTGGTTGGGCGCATCGGACTCGACGCACCCGGCCAGCGCCAGGGCCAAGCTTAAGCACAGCCGCCGCATCGGGCTCAGGGGTTGAACTGCACCCAATCGATGTTCATCAGCCCGCCTTTGCCCGGATTGACGAGCACCAGGTAGACATCGTGGCGTCCGGTCGAAGCCGTCAGCGGCGCCTTGTTTTCGGCGAACTTGCTCCACTCGCCCGTGTGGGTGATGTCCACGGTGCCGAGCAGCGGGCCATCGGGCGCATCAAGTCGGACTTCCACCTTGCTGCCCTTGGAGCCGCCACCGGCGGACGCGAAGACCGTGAGGCTTTGGCTGTCGGTGAGGTTGAGGTTGGCGAACTTGAGGGTGTGCCCGTGGTTGGTCGATCCCACGGTCTTGCCGGTGTTCTTCGGTCCGTTCAGTTCGGCCGATTCCGCCTCGATGCGGCGGGTGCGCAGGGCGACCGTCGCTTTGCCGCCCAGTGAGCCTGCAGGGGCCGCGCCGGCATCGGTGTAGGTGGCTTCGAGGACGAATTGACCCGCCTTGTCGGCCTTGGGTGCGGTCACTTCACCCGCGAGTCCACGGGTGATGGACGGACCACCTTTGCCTTTCTCGAGCGCGAGGATCCAACGCAACATGAACGCGACTTCATCGACGGTATGCTGCGGATGAGCGAGCATCGGCACCTGTCCCCAGACGCCGCCCCCGCCGAGGCGGATCTTCTTGTTCAAGGTTTCCGGGGCGTCCTTCACGCCGCGATACTTGTCCGCGATGGCGACGAAGGAGGGGCCGACGAGTTGGGTCTCCGTCGCATGGCAATTCAGGCAGTCGCTTTGGCGCATGAGCGTCAGACCAGGGTCGGTCGACTCCGTCTTGCCGTCGCCGGCGACGAAGGCGGAAGAGACGAACGCGCGCAGGCTGAACTCGAGGGGCTTGTCGGCCGAGTTGCCGTCTTCGGAGTCCTGCACGGCCACCTGGAAGGCGACCTTCTTTCCGGGCGTGAAGAAATCGCCATCCTGTGGGGCGGTGAAGCGCACCTGCG
This sequence comes from Opitutus sp. GAS368, assembly GCA_943330755.2. GTDB lineage: Bacteria > Verrucomicrobiota > Verrucomicrobiia > Opitutales > UBA953 > UBA953. The sequence continues at coordinate 1,810 of CALQIY020000055.1, read as the reverse complement.
GAGGCGTGTTACCGACGACAATAGGCAGGCTCGTCGTGGCGGCGCCGCCGTCGGCATCTTTGACGGTAAGTTCGATGGAGAAATTCCCTGCCTCGGTGAGCGTCGTGGAAAGTTCCGCCCCTGCACCGAGGGGGCGGTCACCGGGTTGGAGTTTCCACGTGTAAGCCACGGCCTTTCCTTCGGGGTCGCTCGAGCCCGCTGCGTTGAGCTTCACCGCCAAGGGAGCTTTGCCGAAGCCGACGGAGACCGCGGCCTTGGCGATCGGGGGCAGGTTGCCGCGGAGGTAGGAGATCTTGTACAGGCCGCTGTCGCGATTGGCGCCCCAGGTCTCGCCGTAATCCATGAAGTAGAGGCAGCCGTCCGGACCGAAGACCGCGTGCACCGGCCGTTTCATGAGCGTGGCGCCATTGGCGAGGGCGGGCTGCAGCTTCTTGACCTGTTCGGCGGAATTGCCGGTGACGACCTTGCCGTTCGTGAATGGCTCGATGCCCACGAGGTTCGAGTCGGCGTCGAGGCGCGCCCACTTGATGAACGGCCGCTGCCAATCCCAGAAGAGGAGGCAATGGTCGAAGTATTCCGGGAAGCCGTCGGTCTTCTCGAACGACGGTGAATAGTGGAAGACCGGCCCTGCGCAGGCCGTGCGTCCGCCTTCGCCGAGTTCGGGCCACTTCTTCGGGCTCTTGTACGGCCAGTAGATGAACGCCGGCGTCGCCGGTGGTAGGTCGTTCAAGCCCGTGTTGTTGGGGCTCGTGTTGCGTGGGTGGGCGGGGTCGGCGAAGGGGCCGATGGCGTTGGTGGCGAAATCGACCTTGGCGTAGGCATAGTTGTCGCCCACGAAATACGGCCACCCGAAGTTGCCGGCTTTGCGGGCCTGATTGATCTCATCATAGCCGCGCGGGCCGCGGGGACCGTCCGCATTGGCGTCGGGGCCGACTTCGCCCCAGTAGACGAAGCCCGTGGCTCGGTCGATTGAGAGGCGCCAGGGATTCCGGCAACCCATCGCATAGATTTCGGGGCGAGTCTTGGGCGTCCCGACGGGGAAGAGGTTGCCGGCCGGGATCTCGTAGGTGCCGTCTGGCTTGGGGCGGATGCGGTTCACCTTGCCCGCTAGGCTCATGGTGTTGGCGGCGGACTTCTGCGCATCCCATGGGAGGCGGCCCGGACGTTCATCCGCAGGCGAGAAGCTCTGGCTGTCGCCGAACGGGTGCGTGTTGTCGCCGGCCGACCAGTAGAGGTTGCCGTCGGGGCCGAAGAGCATGCTGCCTCCATGGTGACAGCACTCCTTGCGCTGCTCTTCGTAGCGCAGCAGCACCTTCTCGCTCTTCAGGTCGAGCACGTCGTCCTTGATCGTGAAACGCGAGATGGATTGACCATCGTAGCCGATGGGGGAGTAGAGGCAGTAGACCCACCCGTTCTCCGCGAATTTCGGGTCGAGCGCGAAGCTCAGGAAGCCATTCTCCTGCTGCAGGAAGACCTCGAGCTTGCCGATGACTTTCACCTGCTTGGTCTTCAGGTCGATGGCCTTGAGCAACCCGCCGTATTCATTGAAGTAGAGCCGCCCGTCCGGGCCCATCTCCGTCGTCATCGGCTGCGGGATGTCGCCCAATAGCTTCTCGACCTTGAAGCGGGCCTCTTCCGGGACGGCCGGCGCGGCGAGGAGCGGGGCGGCCAGGGCAGCGAAGGCCAAGCCAAGGAACGAGGAACGCAGGAGCGACTTCATGGGGTAAGGTAAGGATGACCGCCGGGGGGCTCGGCGGTTCCTTATATTCCCCCGAATGACTACAGGTGGAAGGATAAATGTGGGGACACG
>CALQIY020000054.1 GCA_943330755.2 Opitutus sp. GAS368 | reverse complement strand
GGGGCGACCTTGGCGCTCGGCGTGGGCCCGTCCGGCACCAGTTTCACGTCGGCCCATCTCGATACATTGCTGTCGCTTGGGTCCGCCTCCACGGGCTTCCAAAGCGGTTCCTTCGTGGGCCTTGATACCTCGGACGGTGATTTCACTTATGGTGGCACCATCGCGGATACCAACGCCGGGCTGAACGTGCTGGGCGTAATCAAGCTCGGGGCCAATCGGCTCGCCTTGGCCGGTCCGAATACCTACACAGGTATGACGATGCTCGGCGCAGGTACGTTGGTCGCCCAGCACCCCGCCGCTTTCGGTCCCGCCGGTAAGGTCATCGCTTACGTGGTCAACTCGGCGGGTGGCACGTCGGGTGCCGCCAGCAGCGGGAATCTTGAGTTCGCCACGGATTCAACCGTCAACGCCTACATCTTGAGTGGTACCTCGAGCTTCGCCACTTCCCTGACGTTGAATCGCCTGACCGATGGCGCGGCCTTCACCCAGGTCTTGAGCGAACTCCGCCTAGGCAACAACACGTTCACCTTCAATAAAGGGGCGAAGGTGACTTCGGGCGTGCCCTCGGTCTCCTTTAGCCTCGTGAACTTGACCGCCGGGGCGGCGGGGACGTCGACGCTCATCCCGACCGACACCACGATCGCTTTGCTCGGACCGGTGAACATCGGCGCCAACAACGCCGCCAAGACGCTCGCGCTGGATGGCAATACCGTGGGGAACACGATATCGGGTGACGTGACCGACGGCATCAACGTTTTATCCCTGATCAAGAGCGGCACCAGCACTTGGGCGCTCTCGGGCAACAATAGCTATACCGGCGCCACGTCGGTCAACGCGGGCACGTTGGTGCTGGGTGGGACGAATGTCGGCGTCGGGGCCACGGCCATCGTCGGCGGCACCTTGCAGGCCGGCGCGGACGGAGCGCTGAATCCCAATTCGGCGCTGACGCTGACCGACGCGGCGACCGCCATCTTGGACCTTAATGGGACGGTCAATGCGATCGGCTCGCTGGCGGGTGGCGGCGCGCTAGGTGGTAATGTCACGTTGGGCGCTGGCACGTTGACGGTCGGAGGGCTGAACACTTCCACGACTTACGCCGGGAGCATCTCGGGCCCGGGTGGCATGGTTAAGGTGGGTGCGGGAACGCTCACCTTAAGCGGCAACCACACCCACGCCGGCTCAACGCAGGTGAGCGGCGGCATGCTCGAGATCAACGGCACCCTCGCGAACTCCGCCGTCACCGTGAACGCCGATACGACCCTGCTGGGCGTCGGATCGGTCATGGCTGCGACCATCAACAGCGGCGGCACCTTGTCTCCGGCGACCGCCGTGACCGCCGGCACGTTGTCCGTGGGCACGCTTTTGCTGAAAGATGGAGCCCGCCTTTCCTTTGAGTGTGGCCCGACGACCGACCTCGTCGCGGTGACGAACCCCAATGGCCTGACCATCGAAGGGGGTGCCATCAGCCTGTTCGCGGCCGGTGGACTCGTCCCCTTGAGCAGCAACGGTACCTATACGCTCTTCACTTATGCGACGGCTTTCACCGGCGCCGCCAGCAAGCTCAGCATCCTGAATTCCCTGGCGGGCAAGACCTATAGTCTGAACGACACCGGTAGCGCCTTGCAGGTCGTGGTCGGGACGGCAACGACTTCGGATTGGAACGGTGCCCTCGGTGATAACCTCTGGAGCTCGGGTGGGGCGGGTGGTAATTGGAAGGACGCTGCCGTGCCGAATGGACTCGGTGCGGTCATCAATTTTGGCTTGGATGCCCTGGCGCCGACGACGGTCGCTTTAGGCGGGCCGCGGACGGTCGGCACGGTCTCCTTTGACAATCCCAACGCCTTCACGTTGGGCACCAATGCCGACGTGCTCACGCTCGACAACGGCATCGCCGCCGCCGGCTTGGCCGTGACCTCGGGCAGCCATGTGATCAATGCCCCCGTGCGTCTCAACGGTCCGGTGAACCTGGCCCCTGCGGCGGGCACCAGCCTGACCGTGAACGGCGTGGTCAGTGGCCTCGGAAAATCGTTGAGCCTGGTCGGCGCCGGCACCGCCACGCTGACCGCGGCGAACACCTACTCCGGTGGGACGGTCTTGGCTGCGGGCTTGCTCAACCTTGGCCACGACAGCGGCCTCGGCAGCGGGACGATCACTTTCGCGGGTGGTTCGCTCGACGCAGTCGCGGGAGCTCGGACGTTGACGGGCAATAACCCGATCCAAGTGGCCGGTGATTTCGCCTTTGTCGGCACGAACAGCCTCAACTTCGGTACGGGCACGGTCACGATTCCCAGCGCTAAAACCCTCACGGTCACGGCCGGCACCTTGACGATGGGCGGCACGGTCACCGGCACCGGTTTCATCAAGGCGGGGAACGGCACCCTGGAGTTGTTGGGCAACAACACCTTCGCCGGTTCCTTGACGTTGGCCGCGAGCGGTGGAACGGTCATTCTTTCGGGCAATAATGGTGGCCGTCCGGCCAACGCCAACGGACTCACGGTCATTGGTAATGGCGCCAAGCTCCAGTTGCAGGCCAATGTCTCCAACACGACGGCGGGGGTCTCCACCGTCCTCTCCGCCGAAACCTCCGGGAACGCGAAGCCGCTTTCGCTCACGGATGGCGGTACGCTCCAACTGCAGAGCGATACCTCGGTTACCTTTGCCGGTACGAACAACATGGGCGGCCTAGCTGCCGCCAACGTGACCATCGATCTCGGCAAGGTCGCGGCTGCCGGCGTTGGGCGAACCTTCGTCCTCGCGCCCACGGGCTTCGCGGTTTCAGGCGCCACGATGAACGTCACCAGCGCCGACAACTTCACCCTCAGCCTGCCGGTCATCAGTGGGGCTGGCGCCAACACCAACACCTTCAATCCGACCACGGCCAATCTATTGATCGGCAACTATAGCGGGACCGCGGCGACCACCTTGGTCTTGGGCGGCACGCATACCGCCAATCGCGTCACCGGCATCATCAGCAATGGCGGAGGCACCACCACCGTCCACAAGACCGGGCCCGGCACTTGGGAACTCCAAGGCTTGAACACTTACACGGGCGTCACGGCCGTGCGTGAAGGCACGTTGGTGCTCGCGGGCGCACGGGCCGGTACCGCCCTGAGCGGACAGATCAACGTCAGCGATACGGCCGGCCTCAGCGCCACCTTGAACATCGTCGACGGCACCTATTCCATCGCCACCGCGATCAACGTCGGCAACGCCCCCACCACGGCGGCGACGGGCACCGTGAATCAGACGGGTGGGGCGATCCTCTTCACCAGCACGTCCGGCAATCAACTGCTGGTCGGGCAGGGCACCGTCGGCAACCTGGGCGTCTACAACCTGAGCGGCGGCAGCATCACGACGATCGCCAGTGCGACCCGCGGGGTCATGTTGGGCGTGAACGGTGGCGGCACTTCCACGGCCATCTTCAACCTCAGCGGGACGGGCGCCTTGAACATGAACGTCGCGGGGGGCGCGAACGGCAATGCGATCCTGCAGATCGGACGATCCGATGCCGTCGCCAGCAATTGTGCCGCGACCTTCAACCAAACCGGCGGGACCGCGAACATCGGGATCCTGACGATCGGCGGAGGCGCCACCTCCGGTTCGACGGGCTTGGTTTCGACTTTGAACCTGACGGGTGGCTATTTCTGGGCCAACTCTTTCACCCTCCTCGCGGCGGGTGCGACCAATACGGCGACCATCAATATCGGTGGTACCGCCCTCGTCCATCTGCCGGCGTTCCCGACGGTTCGCGGGGCGGGCTCCACGGCGACCCTCAATTTCGATGGCGGTACGCTCCGCCCGACGGTGTCGAGCACGGCTTACCTGTCGGGCCTGACGAATGCATTCATCAAGGCGGGTGGGGCTCGTTTCGAAACGAACGCCAATGACATCACAATCGCCCAGCGTCTATTGACGGATGCCAATTCCTTGGGGGGCGGCCTCACCAAGGATGGGTTTGGGACTTTGACTCTGACCGGCAATAACACCTTCACGGGCCGCGTGAACGTCAATGGCGGCGTCTTGGCAATCAATGGAGACACCGCATTGGGCTCGGTTCCTGCGGCCATCACCGCCGATCAGATCGTCTTGGCCGGCGGCACTCTGCGGGCAACCACGGATACCGTGCTTTCGGCCAATCGCGGGATTACCCTGGCCGTCAATGCCGTCGGCATGCTGTCCACGGCCACGGGCAGCACCTTCGCGATCAACGGCAAGATCACCAATGGCGCCGGGAGCGGCACCGTGAACTTGTCGCTGGGCTCCGCCAACAGCGGGACGATTGTCCTGAATGGAGCGAATGATTACACGGGGACCACCGACTTGTTCGGTGGCACGACCGTCATGGGGACCGTGGCCGCGCTAGGGACCTCTTCGGTCAATGTATGGACCGGCGCCAACCTGGACCTTAACCACTTGAACCCAACGGGTCTGCCGATCACCCTGGCGGGGGGTGGTTTGCTGAAGACCACCACGTATACGGGGGCGGTGACTTTCCTGGCGACTTCCCTGGACGCTGCCGCGTTGAGCTTGGCCGGTCCCGCGACGAAGGTTCGGATCCTGGCCGGTCAGACGGTCGACCTCACCGGTGAAGCGCGCCCGGTCGAATTTACGGGTGGCACCCTCAATGGCTTGGCGGCTTTCGTCGGCAATCTCATCGTCAAGACGACGCTCGATGCCGCGGCGGGGAGCATCTCCGGTGGCGCGGTCACGCTTGAAGGCGGTACGATCAACCTTCAGGGGCTCGTCTCGACCAAGGCGCTGAACTACGCGTCGGGCCAATTGCTTAACGCCGCCAACTACACGGGCACCGTCGATCTCCTCGGCACGGTCACCCTCACGCCGGGCACGCTCGGCAACGGCGTGCTGCAAGTCGGCACGGGCGATGCGGTGATCCTGACGGACGATGGCCTGAGCAATGCCCTCGTGGTCTCGGGTGGCTCGTTGGACTTCAACGGAAAGTCGGCGACTTCCACCGTTTCTTATGTCAACGGCACGATGCTCAACGCCGCCAGCCTCACTGGTGATGTGACCTTGGCCTACGTCGGCACGAAGGCCTTCGCTGCCGGCAGCCTCGGCGCCGGTCGCGTGATCGTTCCGACGGGGGCGACGCTCGACTTCGGTGCGGGCTTCAATAACGCGGTCCGCAATACCGGTGGTGCCGTGAACAATGGCGCCAATTATTCGGGTACGATGACCTATGCGGGCGGTCAGTCGGTGGCGGTCTCCACCGATCAGGTGGCCAAGCTCTTTTACGAGACGGGTACGACCGCCAAGGGTTCGGGTACGCTCACCAGCCTCGGCTTCGGCGCGGGTGCGGCCTATACGTCGACGATGAAGGATGCGGGCGGCGTCGCGGGCGTGGGTTATGACTCCGTGGTGGTCTCCGGGGTGCTCAACCTCGCAAGCTTGTCTGCAGCCAATCGTCTGACGGTTAACCTGGTTTCGCTCGATGGCGGCAATGTCGCGGGCGGCAACCTGGCCAGCCAGACGTTTGCCTGGAACAGCCCGAAGCATTTCACGCTCTTCAAGTACGGCACGCTGACCTTGGGCAATGGGGTCACGAATGTCGCCGACCTCTTCACGGTCAACTACGCGAACTTCAAGGATGCTTACGGCGTCACGGCCGAGGCCGACTGGTTCACGGTCTCCAACGACAGCGCCAATGGCGCGATCGTCCTCACCGCGATCCCCGAGCCGTCCACCTATGGACTGGGACTCGCCGGACTCGCCTTGGCCTTCGCCGCCATCCGTCGCCGCCAGCGTAAGACTGGCGCAGCCAAGTAAGCGGTTGGCTAGTTCATGCCAAAGCCCCGGGCCTTCCCGGGGCTTTTTTGTGGGTTAGGGTCAGCCGCCTCTGCCTTTGGTAGGGTCAGCACTGCGTGCTGACCTAGCTGCCTCGAATCGAAAGAAAAGGCACCCTACCCGAGGCAGAGCCATTCCCGACCCGCCAACTGCCAACCGCCATTTCCTTTATTGGGTAGGGGCGTGGCTTCACCGCGCCCTCGGGGAGGGGAGTATAGGATAAATCGTGCCCCTACCACCATTCCGGTCACCGGTCCCCCCATTTCAATCATCCTTCCAGCCCGCCAATCCCCTCGGCACCGCCGTAAGCGGTCCCGCCGCATTTCCTTATCGTCCTTCCCCCCCATATTCTCCCAAAGTGGGGCTGACTTCATGAAACGCCTTTTTGTCGAAAAGAAGCCCGCCTTCCGCTCCGAAGCCGAAGGGCTCCTCCGTGACCTCCGGGACTCCCTCCGCCTCGCCGGCCTGCAGGGTCTCCGCATCCTCCAGCGTTACGATGTCGAAGGGGCTTCCGACGAAGCCATCCGCCAGGCGACCCCGACGGTCTTCGCCGAACCGCCGGTGGATGACGTGCATCTGGAGTCTTTTCCCTTGGCTGCTGGCGAGGTCGCTTTCGCCGTGGAATTCCTGCCGGGTCAATTCGACCAGCGCGCCGACTCCGCCGCGCAGTGCCTCCAGATCGTCGGGGGAGGGGAGCGTCCCGTCGTCGGTGCCGCCCGCACGTACGTCGTCAGCGGCGCCTCGGCCGAAGACCTGAAGCGCATCAAGGCTTACCTCATCAACCCGGTCGACTCCCGTGAGGCCGACCTGGCCAAGCCCAGTTCGCTCCGTCGCGCGGCTCCGGTGCCGGCGGCCGTGGCCGCGCTTAAGGGCTTCCTCACGCACACGCCCGACGAACTCGTCGCCCTGCGCAAGTCGCTTGGCCTGGCGATGTCCGACGCCGACCTGGTCTTCTGCCAAAAGCATTTCCGCGACGCCGCCCACCGCGAGCCGACGCTCACGGAAATTAAACTCCTCGATACGTACTGGTCCGACCATTGCCGTCACACGACGTTCTTGGCCGAACTGAAGACCGTCGAGTTCGCGCCGTCGCCTCTCCTCGCTCCGTTCAAGGCTGCTTGGGACCGCTATCAGCAGGTGCGGCTCGGCCTCAACCGCCAAGGCAAGCCGGTCTGCCTCATGGATATCGCGACCATCGCCGGCCGCGAGCTCAAGCGCACGGGCCACCTCGACGACATGGAAGATTCCGAGGAAGTGAACGCCGCTTCGATCGTCGTGCCGGTCGAGATCGACGGCAAGGTCGAGGAGTGGCTGGTGATGTTCAAGAACGAGACGCATAATCACCCGACGGAGATCGAGCCTTTCGGGGGTGCCGCCACCTGCTTGGGTGGCGCGATCCGCGACCCGCTTTCCGGCCGCTCCTACGTGTATCAGGCGATGCGCGTGACGGGCGCCGCAAACCCGCTGACGCCATACGAACAGACCCTGCCCGGGAAACTACCGCAGCGTAAGATCACCACCGGCGCCGCCGCTGGTTACTCCGCTTACGGCAATCAGATCGGCCTCGCGACCGGTTTGGTGTCCGAACACTACCACCCCGGCTACGTCGCCAAGCGCATGGAAATCGGCGCCGTCGTCGCGGCCGGCCCCCGCGCCTGCGTGCGCCGGGAAGCGCCTACGCCCGGTGATGTCATCGTCCTCGTCGGTGGCCGTACCGGCCGCGATGGCGTCGGTGGCGCGACGGGTTCGTCCAAGGAGCACACCGAAACCGCGCTCCAGAATTCCGCCGAGGTGCAGAAGGGCGACGCCCCGACCGAACGTAAATTGCAGCGGCTCTTCCGCGATGCCGCGGTCAGCCAGCTCATCAAGCGCTGCAATGACTTCGGTGCCGGCGGCGTGTCCGTCGCCATCGGCGAACTCGCGCCTTCGCTGCACGTCCACCTCGACCGCGTACCGCTGAAGTACGATGGCCTCGATGGTTCTGAAATCGCGTTGTCTGAATCGCAGGAACGCATGGCCGTCGTGCTCGAGCCCAAGGATGTCGCTGCCTTCCTCGCCGCCGCCCGTCGCGAGAACCTCGAAGCCGTCCACGTCGCCGACGTCACCAACTCCGGTCGCCTGATCATGGAGTGGCGCGGCCAGCGGGTCGTCGACATCGCCCGTGACTTCCTCGACACCAACGGCGTGACCCAGACGGCGACGGCTTCGGTCGCCGCCCCGGACGCCGCCAAGCACCCCTTCCAGACGCCCGCTGGGGCCGTTTCCGGGGCTGACCTTCAGAAGGCCCTATCCGACCTCCCTAATGCCGCCCAAAGGGGCATGGTGGAGCGTTTTGACGCGTCCATCGGGGCTAATACGGTCCTGCACCCCTTCGGCGGGGCGACCCAGTCCACCCCCCAGGAAGCCATGGCGGCGAAGCTGCCGGTCCTCGGCGGCGAAACCGATGTCTGCACCATCATGGCGTACGGGTTCAACCCCGAGGTCGCCCAGTGGTCTCCGGGCCACGGCGCGGTCTGCGCCGTCGTGGAGTCCTTGGCCCGACTCACCGCCGCCGGCGGCAATCCCGCCCGCGCTCGCCTGACGCTCCAAGAATATTTCGAGAAGCTCGGTGGCCAGCCGACGCGCTGGGGCAAGCCCCTCGTCGCGCTCCTCGGGGCGCTCGAGGCGCAGCTCGAGTTCGGCACCGCCGCCATCGGCGGCAAGGACTCGATGTCGGGTTCGTTCAAGGAACTCGATGTGCCCCCGACGCTCGTCTCGTTCGCCATCGTACCCGGCAAGGCGAGCCAAGTCGTGTCCGCGGAATTCAAGCGCGCCGGTTCGACGGTCGTCGTCGTCGACGTGCCGCGGACGTCCGCGTTGCTGCCCGACCTCAAGGTCGCCCGTGAACGCTTCGCCGCGGTCCATGCTTTGATGCAGTCGGGCAAGGTCCTTGCCGCCACGGCCGTCCGCCAAGGCGGGGTGGGGCATGCGCTCGCTCGCATGACGTTCGGCAACCGTCTCGGGGTGAGCCTCGCCGCCGCTCCGGCCGCCGATTTCTTGATTCCCGCCTACGGGTCGCTCGTGCTGGAAGTCGCCTCCGTCGCTGACCTCGGCGCCTTGCCGCACCGCGTCTTGGGTCAGACCACCGCCGCCGCGGTCATCGCTTGGCCCGGCACCAGCCTTTCCGTCGACGCCTTGCTAACCGCGCACGAGGCCGTGCTGGAGTCCGTCTTCCCGACCAAGGCCAGCGAGCCCCAGGGCACGCCGGCGCCGATCACCTTCACGGTGCGGGCGGGCCTCAAGCCCAAGCTCCGCGTGGCCAAGCCACGGGTGATCATCCCGGTCTTCCCGGGCAGCAATTGCGAATACGACACCGCCCGGGCCTTCCGTCTCGCGGGTGCCGAACCCGAGATCCTCGTCCTGCGCAACCTCGACGCCGCTGGCCTGGCCGAATCCCTCAAGGCTTTCGCTGAAGCGATTTCCCGTTCGCAGATCCTCATGATCCCCGGCGGCTTCTCCGCGGGCGACGAACCCGATGGCTCGGGTAAGTTCATCGCCGCCGTCATGAAGTCCCCGGTCGTGCGTGACGCGACCATGGAGCTCCTGAAGTCCCGCGACGGCCTCGTCCTCGGTATCTGCAATGGTTTCCAGGCGCTCATCAAGACCGGCCTGGTGCCCTTCGGCGAGATCCGCGATGTCGACGCCTCCGCCCCGACGCTCTTCCACAACCGCATCGCCCGCCACATCTCGCGTTACGCCCATACCCGCATCGCCTCGGTGAAGTCGCCGTGGTTGTCGCGCATGGAAGTCGGCCAAGTGCACACGATTCCGCTCTCGCACGGTGAAGGCCGCTTCACCGCGCCCGCCGCGGTCATCGCCGACCTCGTGAAGAACGGCCAAGTCGCCTTCCAATATTGCGATGCCGCCGGCCAGCCCTCCAACGCCATCGAGTTCAACCCGAACGGTTCGCTCGAAGCCATCGAAGGCATCACCAGCCCGTGCGGACGCGTCCTCGGCAAGATGGGCCACTCCGAACGTACCGGCGCCAACGTCGCCAAGAACATCCCCGGCAATAAGCACCAACCGCTCTTCCAGGGTGGCGTGGATTACTTCGCCTAAGTTAGGCGAGCCTGGCCATGCGGAACGACGTGCGGCAAAACGCCGGATGGGCTCAGGAGAATAGGCATGAGTTCCACGCCGTTAGCGAGGGGGCTTTGTTTGAGGATGCGCGTGGCTTGAAGGTCTTTCGGAAGGCGGAGAGGTTCCGTGAGCATGTCGTCGGCACGCACCGCGACCGGCCGTTCGAGGTGCTGGATATCCACGAATTACTGTCGTTTGATGGTGCTAGCGGGCACATCTGGAAGACCGTCGTCCTGGTCCCCGTCGAGGGACTTGAACTGCCCGATTTCGACCTATGGCCACGCCGCGAGACGCGCGGGATGGGTTTGCTGGGCATGAAGGGTTTGGACCTTAACCTTGCACCGGGTGCGTCCGCGGACGAACACGCCTTGGTCGACGCGTTCAATCGCAACTACAGCCTTTTTGCGGGCGGGGCCTTCGATGCCGTGGGCGCAGCCATCAAGCCGGCTGACTACCAGGTTTCCTCTCCGGCCGACCTGGCCCCGGTCTGCAAGCCTAGCGTCCTCAAGCTCCTTTCCACCCCCGTCACCGGTATAATCGAAGTGCGGCAAGGCTTCTTGGCGATCCAGGCTCCCGAAATCCCGACCATCACCGGCTCCCTCCGCGATGTAATTTTGGAGGGGGCTGAGCGCGAACGTCTCCTCGACGTGGCCAATGACCTGCTCGATGCGTTGGCGAAGGCTCAGCATGAGCCGGCCCTGCGGTCGTTGCAGCTGGCCAATACTTTCAACCCTCGTCAGGTCTTGGGCAGCGTCATCGGTGGACTGGTCGGGTTTGGGTTGGGTGGTTTCCTCGGCATCCTCTCGCTGTTCTTGTTCGATGCGGCCATTTACCTCATTCCCTTGCTTGCGTTCGTACTTTGCGCCCTGGGCGGTTTTGTCGGTAAGCGGCTAACGCGCTGACTTCACCCTGCGTCCGCTGCCTCCAAGGCTAGGTCGGCACGCAGTTCCGACCCTACCCGATACTGTAAGGTGCCCCAACCCCCAACCCCCAACCCCCAACCCCCAACCCCCAACCCCCAACCCCCTCTACGCTGGCCGCATTCCTTTGAGGGCCGCCAACGCGCGGTCGCGGCCTTCGGTCAGGCCAACCAGCGGGACGGGGTAATCTTTTCCGAGTTTGACGCCGGCTTCGGCAAGCACGTGCATCGGGGCTTCCCAAGGCTTGTGGATCCATTCGTCGGGAAGTTTGGCGAGTTCGGGGACCCAGCGGCGGACATACTCGCCGTCGGGGTCAAACTTCTCGCCCTGCAGGACGGGGTTGAAGACGCGGAAGTAGGGGGCGGCATCGGCACCGCAGCCACCGGCCCATTGCCAGCCCATGGTGTTCGCGCCGAGGTCGGCATCGACGAGGGTATCCCAATACCACTTGGCCCCGGCCTGCCAGGGCTGCAGGAGGTGCTTCACGAGCACCGAAGCCGCAATCATGCGTACGCGGTTGTGCTGCCAACCGGTCGCCCAGAGCTGGCGCATGCCCGCGTCGACGATCGGGTAGCCGGTGCGCCCGAGCTGCCAAGCGCGCAGGTGCTTCTTGTTCGGCGCCCACGGGAATTTTTCGAACTCCCGGCGGAGCGGACGGTCCGGGGTCTCGGGGAAGTGATGGATGAGGTGTTGGGAGAACTCGCGCCAACCGACTTCAGCGACGTACTTATCGCCGCCCTTGACCCCGAGGTGTCCGGCCGTGCGCACGGCATCGACGATTTCGAGGGGCGAAATCTGACCGAAGTGCAGGTAAGGGGAAAGGCGCGACGTGCCGTCGAGCTTGGGGATGTCGCGATTGGTCGGGTAGTCCCTGACCGGCGCCGCCACGAAGTCCCGCAGGCGCTTTTCCGCGCCTTTACGCGTCGGGTCCCACGCCGCGGGAAACCCTCCATCCCACTTGATCTTCGGTAGCAGGTCGAGCGCGTCGACCGCGACGGAATTCAGCGCCTTATCGGACGGCGTGAGTTTCTTCGGAGCCTTGAGGGGCTCGCCGAACTTCAGGTTGGCGAGGCAGTTCTTCCAGAAAGGCGTGAAGACTTGGAAGGGGTTTCCGGCCAGCGTCTTCACGAGGTGAGGTTCGTGGAGAAGGTTGCCGTTGAAGGATTCCGCCTGGAGTCCGCCATTGCGAAGCGAGGTTTTGACCTGGGTATCGCGTTCGACGATCAGCGGTTCATGACGTCGGTTCCAGGTCACGAGTCCGGCGCCTGTTTCGGCGACGAGTTTCTTGAGTTCCGTGAGGCTGTGACCCTTGCGGATGATCAGCGGGCTGCCGACCTTGGCCAACTGTTCCGCCAAATCTGTCAGCGCGAAGTGCAGCCACCAATTCGAAGCACCACCAGGCTGCCAAGAGCCTTCTGCCTCCGGGTCATGGATGAAGACCGGAATCACCGGGCCACCGTGCTTCACGGCCGCCTGTAGGGCCGGGTTATCGGCGAGCCGGAGGTCCAAACGGAACCAGACGAGGGCGGGGGTGGGCATGGGGCGATTAAGAGGGGAATGGGGGTCAGGTCAAATGGGGGAGAGGGGATTACGGGAACAGAGTACGGATTACAGAGTACGGATTACAGATTACAGTGCACAGTCGGACGGGGAGGGGCGCCACTGCGTGGCGTCCGTGGGCGGGCGGACGTCGGAAGGCTCCGATAGTATGCCCGGCTAGGTTGCTTGTATTACGAACGGACGCGACGCAGTCGCTCCCCTACCCAATGAAGTGCATCCCGCTTGTCCCCGTGTCACCTTGCCCACGTGTCCCCTCTCGCTTGGTAAGCGTGTGCTTACCAAGCGTAGCTCTGCTTCTTCTTCACGCGGCGCGCGAAGGTGACGAGGAGCTCGACGGATTGCTCGACGACGGCGAGGTCGACGACTTCGCCGGGCGTGTGCATGTAGCGGAGGGGAATCGAGAGCAGGCCGCAGGCGACGCCGGCGTTGGCCATCTGCATGGCGCGGGCGTCGGTCCCCGTGGGGCGGGGTTCGGCTTGGACCTGGTAAGGGATGCCGGCTTCTTCCGCCGCCTCGACCATGTGGTCAAAGACGATCGGGTTGATGTTTGGACCGCGGCCGATGATCGGGCCGCCGGAAAGGCTGAAGCGACCGAACTTTCGGTTATCGGCATCCGGGTGGTCCGTCGCATGGCCCACGTCGACGGCGATGCCGACGTCGGGGTTGACGGATTGGGCGGCGACCTGCGCGCCGCGCACGCCGATTTCTTCCTGCGTGGTGGCGACGGATGCGACCGTCGCGGCGAGGGACTTGTCCTTGGCCAGACGGCGGAAGGCTTCCATGCAGACATAGGCGCCGGCCTTGTCGTCGAAGGCGCGGGCCACGCCGATGCTGCCGCGCAGCATCTCGGGGCCGTCGGCGTAGACGGCGGGGTCGCCGATGCGTACGATGGTGAGGGCGTCGGCGCGGTTGTTCACGCCGATGTCGATCCACATGTCATGACGCTCGGGGACGCGCTTGCGGTCCTCCGGCGAGAGCAGGTGGACGGCGCGCTTGCCGGTGATGCCGAGCACAGGACCGTTGCGGGTCAGGATGTGCAGGCGACGGCCGGAAGGGATGATCTGGTCGTGGCCACCGAGGAATTCGAAGTAGAGGTAGCCCTTGTCGTCGACGTGCGACACGATGAGGCCGATTTCGTCGATGTGGCCGGCGAACATCAGGGTGGGGCCACCGTTGCCCTTGAGGGTCGCGATACGGTTACCGATGGAATCCTTGGTGTAAGCATCGGCCGACTTTTCGACGTATTCATCGATGACCGCTTGGGCGGCGAATTCATGGCCCGTCGGGGACTTCGCGATGAGGAGGTCCTTCAGGAAAGGCGGGTAGTCGGTGATGGCGCGGGATTTCTTGGACATGCCGCAGGGTAAAGCCACCCCCCGCCAAAACACAAGCGGAGGTCGTGGCCTTTTTCGGTCAAATCAACGGATCCGGCTTACTTGCCTGCTTGCGTGAAGGGCGGCCGCTCGAATTTGACCGGCTCGGGGCCGACCCGCGGGTCGGCGACTTCCTTGAGCGTGGCGAGCAGTTGCGCGCCGAGCTTGCGGAGGGGCTCGGCATAAGCTGGGTCGGACGCGACGTTCTTGATTTGGTAAGGGTCCTTGGCGAGGTCGTAAAGCTCTTCGCTTGGTCGCTTCCCGAAGGCTAAGTCATAGACCCACTTGTATTGCGGGTCGTCGAAATGATGGATGACCCAGGCCTTGGTCGGGCTGGCATCCATGTCGGCGAACGCCGTATAGGTTGCCTGTTCGAGTTTCTCGAAGGTGGGCAGGTCGGCCCGCGTGGTGAATTTCGGGGTGCCCAGCGGCCAGCGCTCGGGGGCGAAATTACGGATGTAGAGGAACTCCTTCGTGCGCAGGGCACGGTGTGGGTAAGGTAAGTTGTCCTCGCGGGCCCCGGCCACGTGGCGTTCGCGTCCGGTGAGCACCCAAGTGCGTGTTGGATCGACCTGACCGCTGGCCCCGTCGCGAAGCACCGGCAGCAGGCTCTTCCCCGTCATCACGTCCGGCCGAGCCACGCGTCCGAAGTCGAGAAACGTCGGCGCCAGATCCATCAGGTTGACGAAGTCGTCGACGACCCGTCGGCCCGGGATCGTGGGGCCGCGGACGATGAGGCCCACGTTGGTGCCATGGTCGACGAGGTTGCATTTGCCCATGGGGACTCCGGGCATGCCGTGGTCGCCGCTGATGACGAAGAGCGTGTTGTCCAGCTCGCCGCGGCGTTCCAGTTCGGCGATGAGCACGCCGATGCCCGCGTCCCAGGCTTGGCATTCGCCCAAGTAGTCGGCGATGTCGTCGCGGACCTCAGGGACGTCGGGTAAGAAGGGGGGCAGCTTGCCCTTGAGGTCGTCGGGCCGGATACCCCAGAGGTTCACGCCGCTATGTTTTTCGTACGTGCGGTGGGTGAGCGTCGGTCCGAACCAGTAACAGAACGGCTGCCCATCCTTGCGGTCGGCGAGGAAGGCCTGGAAGTTACCTCGGACCTCGCCGAGGAGTTCGGCCTTGGCGTCGGCGAAACTGACGCCGGCCTTCACGCGCTCGGTGGCGTTCTCGGAGAAGTTGTTGTACCGTCGACCGGCTTTTTCATAGGC
>CALQIY020000053.1 GCA_943330755.2 Opitutus sp. GAS368 | reverse complement strand
TGGCCGGACGCGATCAACTCGGCGACGAGCTTGGCCTTGGTGACGGTCTCCATCCGGCCTTCGACGACATAGGCGGGGCTATAGAAGACGGTGAGCGGTGCGGGGGACATGCCTAACTTCTACTGCGACCGCACAAGGGCGTCAAATCGTCCGCCTGTCATAGCGAAACGCCCGCCGCTCAGCCCTTCGCCTGCCGGACGAGCCGCCGCAGGATGACCCCGGCTTCGGCGGGTCCGTCGGTGAACATGAAGATGAGGTCGGGGCCGCTATCGCGGCTGACGACCAAGGCGTTGGTGTACGAGACGATGTCGACGACCTTGCCGTACTTGAAGTTCAGGTTCTTGAGCTGGCCATCGAACACGGCGCGCTGGGCAAGGAAAAGCAGCCGGCCGGCATCGACCTGGACGACCTGGTCCTCGGTCTGGCGCCCGACATCGTAGCTGCCGACGCGATAACGGAGGCTGCCGAAGATCCGGATGCTCGAACCGAAACCACCATAACTGCGGCGGACGGTCACGCGCTTGTTCTGGTAGAGTTCGACCTGGCGTTCCCAGTAGCAGGGCTCGGAACCCAATTCGCGGTCGCTGGCGATGGGCGTCAGCGGAGCCTTGTACAATTGCCAAAGCTGGGCCGACTGCGCCACCTGCGCCGAGAGTTCCGGCAGGGCGTCGGCCAGATCCAACCCATGGACGTCCGCCATCCGGCGGAGCTCCTGGGCGACGCTCGGGTCGAGCAGGTTCTCGTCGTCTTCCCGGACGAGGTACTGCTTATAGAGGTCGCCGAAATAGGTCTTGAAGGCGCGCAGCTTGGCTTCCGCGACCACGGATGGCGGCAAGGGGACTTCCCGGGCGAGGACGTCGAGTTGCCGCGCCTTCTCCTCGGGCGTGCCCGCTCGCATGAGACAGGTCATCGCGCCGACGGCGTAATAGGATTCGAACTCGGCGCGATGCAGCGCCAGGGCCGTCCCCGGGTCGAAGCCGAAGCTCCGGACGAGGTTCTCCAGGTTGACCTTCTCCGCCGGCACGAACAGGCGGTCCGCCAGGTAACTCGCCAGCGCCTGCCGATACCACTGCTTCAACTCCTCCTGGCAGCGCTTGCGGACGTCGAACCCGACCTGCGTGGTGATGACGGCGATCTCCGCCTCCGTGACCAGGCATTCGCGGGGCGCCGCCGCGAGTTTGTCCCACAACAACTGGAGTCCCTTCACCTTGCTCTCCCGACTGAAGAGGTCGTCGAAGAAGTTGCTTGGCTTATCGGCCGGACGGGCGAAGGGCAACGGCGGCCGCGGGGCATGGAAAGCGGCGACGAGCGCCCAGTCCTTCATGCCCGGCCGCCAATAGTGGTCCGTCGCCAAGACTTCTCCCGCCGCCAGCCGCGCCGCCAACTCGCCCGGGGCACAGGTGCCGTATTCCTGGCCAGCGCGGGCGAGATGGAGGAGGTCGGAAGGCATCTGTGCGTTCTAGGATTCCCAAGCGGCTCAGCAATGGTGGATTCTACTGGAGAGCAAGCGACGAAGCCGCCAACGCCTCCACAACCAGGAACACCCGCAGGCTACTTCCCCGCCCCCTCCTTGTGCGGCTTCAAGGCCTTCCCACCCGGGACCTTCACCGGATGCATGGCACGGATCTGGGCCTGAAGCTCACTGATGGTCTTCATGTGCGCCGGATCCGCCGCGAGGTTCTGCATTTCCTGCGGATCGGTGGCGTGGTCATAGAGTTCGACGCCCTTAGCCCCTCCCTCCCACTCGGTATAACGCCAGCGTTCGGTACGGATGGTGTAGCCTTGCACGCCATTGATGCCCCCGCGGATGACTTGCGAATGGGCCGGACGATTCCACGCCGCCACCGGGTCCGCCAAGAGCGGGCGCAGGCTGACGCCTTGGAGCCCGGCGGGTGCGGCCACGCCGGCGAGGTCCGTCAGCGTCGGATACAGGTCAACCAGCTCGACGGTTCGCGGGCTGGCCTTTCCGGCGACAGCCTTCGGTGCGACGATGATCAAGGGCACGCGGGTGGATTCCTCGAAGCAACTCTGCTTCATCCAGAGGCCGTGCTCGCCCAGGTGGTAACCATGGTCGCTCCAGAAGACGATGATGGTGTTGTCGGCTAGACCCAAACGCTCCAAGGCATCAACGACCCGCCCGATCTGGGCATCCACGAAGGAAATCGTGGCGTGGTAGGCGAGGCGGCACTGCTGGGCTTCTTCCGCGGTCACGCCCTTATACGGCCATGGCTTGGTCGAAGCCAACGCCACGTCAGGCACGGTCGCCTTCCATTCCGGCGTGATCGCCGGCAGGACCTCATCCTTCAACTTGTACAGATCGAACCACTTCTGCGGCGCGACCCACGGGCAGTGCGGCTTGT
Organism: Opitutus sp. GAS368; assembly: GCA_943330755.2. Classification (GTDB taxonomy): domain Bacteria; phylum Verrucomicrobiota; class Verrucomicrobiia; order Opitutales; family UBA953; genus UBA953. Next base: position 12,628 of record CALQIY020000053.1, on the reverse strand, counting down.
AGAAACCGACCGCGAGGAAGAAGGGCTTATCTTTGTGCGCCTCCAGGAGTTTGATGGCTTCGGTGGCGACCTTACCATCGGTATGATCCTCGTCCTTGCCCGTCTTATCCGCCAGCAGCGACATCGACGAGCCGAGACCCGACGTCGGCTTCATGATCAGGATGTCCCGCTCCAAGGTCGTCTTGTCGCGGCCCGCGGGATTCACGACTTCCTGCCAAGAAGCGGCATCGTCCAAGCCGCTCGTGCCGATGTCACCGGGATTGCCGTAATGGTAGATCTTGCCGACGCGGGCCGCATAGTAGCCGGCGTTACGGAAGGCTTGCGGCAAGGTGACGACGTTCGGCAGGCCTTGGCGGAAATCATAGTTGAGATCCATCACCCGCGTGGTGTCCGGCCGCAGCCCCGTCATCAGCGAAGCCCGGCTCGGCGAACACCACGGCATCTGGCAATAGGCCTTGTCGAAACGCACCCCGCGCGCCGCCAAGCGGTCGATGTTCGGGGACTTCACGAACGGATGTCCATAACAGGCCAGGTCGTTGTTCATGTCATCGACGGCGATGAACAAGACGTTGGGTTTACGCGCCGGGCTCGCCGGCTCAGCGGCCACCAAGGGGTTTAGGGCGACCAAGAGGCCGAGGAGCAAAAGGGGGCGCATGGGAAGGACCGTATCTTTAGGCAGTGTCCGGGGCATTCAAACCTCTTTCCTTCCTCGCAACTTCCCCGGGCGGTCGTTGTTATATTGTACATATGAACCCCACGCCCCTCGCCTGCTGGCTCCTCACCGCCACCCTGCTCGCCGCCGCCGACGCCCCCCAGGGCGACACCCCGCCGCGCGACCCGCAGCCCGCGGTGCAGCGCCCCCAGCGCGACCGCGCCAACGGCCAAGCCAACACCGGCGACAATCCCCGCCTCCAGCGACAGAACGTCGAAAGGGCTCCGACCGTTCCGCCACTCAGTGGCTGGGTCTACATCCCGCCCCAAGGCGGACAGAACGGCCCCACCCCGCCCAAGCCTGACTTCATCCCGGGCAATCCGGGCCAAGAGCCGGTCGGGCCGGGTCGCAATATCCAAACCCCATTCGGTAATGGCCCAGGCACCCCCAACGAGAGTGGACGTGGTTTCAACGCAAACACCCAGCCGCAGAATCAGGTCCAACGGCGCCTGAATGGCCTGACGCCTGACGAGCAACACAAACTGCAGGCGACCATGGAAAAGCTGAAGGATAACGCGGACCTCAAAGAAGCCCGCGAGGTCGCCCTCAAGGCCCGCAAGGAAGCCGAAGAAACCGCCCGCAAGGAACGTGAACTGACCGAAGCCGCCGCCCTGAAGCTCGACCCTTCGCTCGCTCCGATCTTCGAAAAGATGCGTAAGACCGGCTCCGTCCAGAACCAGGCCCGGCTAAACGGCGCCGCCCCGACCCCCGAAGAAATTGCGGCGTTCCGCGAAAAGATGCGCGCTCGCCAAAACGAACAGCCGCAGCCCCGCCGCGACCAAGAGGCCCCGGCTCGCTGAGGAACGTCCGTTGGCATGAAGTCGACACTGCTAGGTCTGCTCTGGATGGGTACGCTGCTCGCCCAAGACGCGGCCGGTGACGCCGTCTTCCGACGCTATGACCGCAACGGCGACGGCCAGGTGACTTCCGCCGAATTCCCGCTTCCCAAGATCTTCGCGAAATTCGATCGCGACGGCGACGGCGTCATCACCTACGAGGAGTACCGCCAGGTCTCCGGCGTGACGACGAGCGTGCCCGCCGATGAGCTCACCGCCCTCAAGGCGCCCGGACCGCTGATCCAAAAGCCCGGCGACCTCGGCATCGGACGCTTGGTTATCGACGGGACCTTCACCGTCCTTGGTGGACAGCAGCGCCGACTGTCCTCTTTCAAAAGCCACAAGGGCCTGGTCGTGGCCATGACCAGCAGTACTTGCCCGGTCAGCAAACGCTACCTGCCCAGCCTCGTCGCGCTCGACGCCGCCCTGCAGGCTCAAGGGCTCACATTGATTCTGGTGAACCCTTACGCGAGCGAGACGACCGATGATATCCGCGCGCAACTGAAGGCCGCAGGTTACCGCGGACTTTACGTCCACGACAAGGATTCGACCCTCTCCCGCATCTTGGGCGCACGCACGACGACGGAGGTCTTCCTGCTCGATGCGACACGCACCCTGCTCTACCGCGGAGCCCTCGACGACCAATACGGCACGAACTACAATCGCGATACGCCTCGCCAGAACTTCCTTAAGGATGCGGTCAGCGACCTGCTCGGCGGACGCGCGGTGGTCACCGCCGCCACCTCGGCCCCAGGTTGCGAACTCGACCTCGGACCCCAAACCTCCGGCGCGCCGACCAAGGTGACCTACTACGGCGACGTCGCCCGCATCCTCCAACAGAACTGCGTCGGCTGCCACCACGGCGGCGGGATCGCGCCCTTCGCGCTCGATAGCCTCACCGGGGTCAAAGACCGCACGAGGGTCATTCGCCGCGTGGTTTCGCAAGGCCTGATGCCGCCCTGGTTCGCCGCTCCCGAGGCCCCTGGCAAGCCCAACCCGTGGGCCAACGACTGCTCCCTCAGCGAACGCGATAAGTCTGATTTGATCGCTTGGATCGATTCCCCGGACCGTCCGCTCGGCGACCCTGCGGAAGCTCCGCGCCGGCTGATCTATCCGACGGAATGGTCCATCGGTCAGCCGGATCTGATCATCCCCTTGAGCAAAGCCTACGACATCAAGGCGACGGGTTATCTCCCCTATCAGCGTGACGTGGTGCAGACGACGCTGACCGAAGACCGCTGGGTCGCGGCCTTCGAAATCCTGCCATCCGCCCGCGACGTCGTGCACCACGTGATCGTCACGGTGCACGAGAAGAACGAAAAGGTCGCGGATACCGAAAGCTACTGGGCAGCCTACGTCCCCGGGAACGGCTCCCACGTCTACCCCGTCGGCTTCGCCCGCAAGCTACCCGCCGGCGCCAAGATAAACTTTCAGATCCACTACACGCCCAACGGCACCGCGACCAAGGAAAGGCTCCGACTGGGCCTGATCTTCGCCAAGTCTCCACCGAAGTACGAGATGCGCACCGTGGCCGTGCCGAACGTCCGGCTCAAGATTCCGCCGGGGGCCGCCAACCATGTCGAGACCATCACCCGTCCCGTCCCGGTCGACCTCCCGGTCACGAGCCTGCTCGCCCACATGCACGTCCGCGGGAAGGCCTTCAAGTTCGAGTTGACGACGCCTGATGGTCGAACCGAGACCTTGCTCGACCTGCCAAACTACGATTTCAACTGGCAACTTCGTTACGACCTCAAGCAACCCCGCGTCCTACCTCGCGGGAGCACGGTCAAACTCACGGCGATCTTCGACAACAGCGCCGACAATAAGTCCAACCCCGACCCGACCAAACTGGTGCGCTGGGGCCCCCAGACCTACGACGAGATGATGATCGGCTACTTCGAGTATTTCGTGCCGGTCAACCGCTGACTTCGCGCGGCATGGTCGCGGTCGCAGAGGCGCATCCCCCGGCCGGCAGCGGCGCCGAGCCGTCCACGCCAAGGGTGCGGCCGCGAGCACCAAGGAACAACGACCGCGATCCAAGCTCACCGGATGGGCACGGACCGGAAGGTCAGCGCGGGAAGGCCGTTCGCCCCCATGAGCAAGCGGTCCTGGCTCCAACTCTTGCTATCCAGGTAACTGATCGAGCTACCCACTGGGAGGCCTTCGCTGAGACGCAGGGTCAGGGTCGCGCCCTGTACGGAACCTCCGACGACCTTGACCGAAGAAGGCAGCCGCGCAAAACCCGTGCCGACCTCGAACGAAAACTCCGAGACCAAATCATCCCGCCAGACGACAGGCTGGTCGAAGGTCAAGACTACGGCGTCTGGCTTGTCGCCGACGCGTTCCACCGAAAGGATGTTCGGTGCGGAGACGGTCTGGACATTCTTCACGCCATAGTGGTCGCGCTCGATGAGCGGGGTCATGAGCTTGGCGAATTCCGCATAGCCTGCCGCCGGGAAGTGACAACCGCCCGGCGGGCGGATGCCCAGGGTGGGCATGATGTCGAGGTAGGCGTAGGCGACCTTCAGCTTCCTTTGTTCTTCGCGGAGGTAGTTATCGGAACCGTTGATGCCCATGGCGCAGGACTTCGGCCAAATCTGGAAGAGGTGCAGGCGCTGGGCGTTCGGGTAATCCTGGCGCCACGAACCCGCCATCTGGTCAAAATACTTCCGGTAGTGCACGAAACCAAAGGTACCATCAGGACCATCGGCGCCTTGGTCGTTTTCGCCCTGATGCCAAAGGATACCGCGAATGCCGTGGTCGAGTCCGGCCGCGCGTACCCGCCAAAGTAATCGGCCATAGATGGTGGCGGCATTGGTCGGGTCGGCCGCATCGCGTTGGTGCATGTCAATGCGGGTACCACCGACGGCGCCGTTGATAAGGCAGATGGGGATGCGCTGCGACTCGACGAGGCGTCGGCCGAGTTCCATGCCCCAGTAGCCAATCTCCAAACGGCCACCGCGCGCCCGGGCTTCCGCCGGCCCCCATAGCTGCAGGCGGGAGCCGTTGGGACTGCCATCCGTCGCGCCAAAGGTCCGTACCCACGGGTTGGGCTGAAGAGGGTTTTCTTTGCCGAAATCGGTCGCGACGGCGTTGGACTGTCCTTGGATGATGAAGGCATCCCCACAGACGAGGTCGGTGGCGGTATGCACAGGCTTGCCGTCGGCGAGGAGTTCGACGCGGTAACGAATGAGGCCGGGCTTGAGCGTCTGCACGAAGCGGTAAACCTTCCCGGCCTGCGGCACCTGCGTGTCTTCAGCGACTAGCTTATCGTCCGCGTACAGTTTAAGGGTCACGTTCTGCGCCTCCGCGGCCAAGGCGCCCTTACAATAGAGCCGACCCAAGCCATCGCCCTGCCGGGCATAGAATTGCCCATCCACCGGGAGCTCTTCCTTGGGCTCCGGACGGGCCAGCCACGAATCCAGGGGCTGCTCAGCAACCTCAACCTCCGTGGCTAACCGCGCTCCACCGGCTCGCTGCGAGTTAAAGAAAGCCCCGATGTTCAAACGCCCGGCACCCATTGCGCGCTTGAGAATCAGCGTATCCCCATCGACCTCGGAAATCACCGGCACGCCACTGGTCGCCCAGCGGTAGGAACGTTTACCGTCCTTCAACGCCGTCAGTGGCTCACCATTCACGACATCCAGCTTCAGGCGGAGTTCCGTGCGTCCGTCCCATGCCTTGGGCGCGTTCAACTTAAGGACCGGCTCAGGGAAGACGCGCTTCCAGGTCACCTCGACCGACTTCTCGATGACGCCTTGCGGGAGGACGGCCCACAGCCGGCAAGTTCCACGAAACTCCGCCTTCCCGGGAGGCAGCAGATCCACGGTCTCGCTGAAGCCCGTGCGACCCGCGATGAGTTGTCCCTGGGCGCCCGTCCAGCTCACCGACAAGGCTCCGGGCACGTTGGCCTTATAGGTGACGGCTTCACCTTGGTTCAGGACCAAACGGTCCGCGGTGAGGGTCACCTCGCCACCTTGCGTGACGACGTGTCCGACCAAGCACTGGTTCGGCGCTTGGTTGGCATACTCGAGCTTGATCCACTCCGGCGAACGCGCGACCGAGGAAACGCGCACTTCATCCATGTCGCCTTCGTAGCTATAGACATCGTACCAGCCGCCGATCCAGAGGCGGGCGGGCGACTTGATGTTGAGCGTCGGGCTGGCCTTGCCGTCCAATTTGCCGTTCAGGTAAAGCCGGCCGTCATTCTTATCGTAGGTATGCGTGACGTAATGCCACTCGTCGGGCGCCAGGTTCGACGGCCCGTCGACGTCGGAGAAATTGCTGTCGATGTGCAGGTGCTGCGGAGCCCGGAGCTGGAACCGCACCTTGCTGCCGCGGCCGCCGGCCTCGTTCCCCCAAGCGATGATGGTCGAATTGCTGCGCGTGGGCTTGATCCAGGCCGAGGTCGTGTGGCTGGAGGCGTCCGTCGGATATCCCGTGATTTTGTCGCCACTGAAGACACCTTCCTTGCCGGCAAAGGAGCGAGCCGCGCCGATGAGGCCTTCGATGGGCTTGGTCCCGACGACCTTGGACGGCAACGTACCGACCGCATCCTTCACCTCTTGGCCCATGTGCCAAACGCTGAGGTAACCATTATCACGCGAGAACACCTTGGAACCATCGGAGACGGTCTTGGCCTGTGGGTTGCCCCAGTGCAACTTGAGTTCCTGACGCGTCGCGCCGCGGATCTCCGGGACGCGCACCCAGACGACAGCCTCGCCGGCAGCCTTGTCCCAGGACTCGATTTCCAGCGCCAACGAGCGGCCCGATGCATCCGTCACTCGCAGGTCAGCGCCATCGGCTTGGGCCGACGCGAACGGAAACGTGTCGCCATGCAGACGCAACACCACCGGAAACTCCTTCACCACCGCCGTCGCCGAGAGGTCGGCACCGTCCCTATCGGTCAGCAGCCACACGCTGCCATGACCGGACCATGCGGAGAAGTCCTCCGCCTGCAGAGGCATGAACGGACCGAGGCAGGCAGCCAACAGGATGCAGAGGAGACGCATAAAATGGGGTGACCCCACGATGGAATCTCCCCCGCAGTCCGCAATAGCTTTGCACCAACCGCTGCTTAGGGCAAAGATTTCCCCCTACAGCCCCTGCGATTCCCTAGGGGTCACCCTTGCGCCCCACTCAAGGGGGCAATAAATTCCCTACTGCCCGTCCACCGTCATGAAAACCTTCCGCCGGCTCTCCATCGCCCAGCAGACTGCCCAGCATCTGCGGGATGGCATCCGCCAAGGTCGCTGGAAAGGTCGCCTCCCGGGAGTCGTCCGACTGTCGCAAGAACTCGGGGTCTCGACCCATACCCTGCGCGCCTCCCTCCGGCTCATCGAAAAGGAAGGGCTCGTGGCGCTCAGCGCCGACCAGCGTTCGCGCCAAGTGGTCGCCAAGGCCCCGCGGACCAAGGACACCTTCCGCATCGGGTTGCTGCTCTACGAACCGTTGGCCGATGAGAACGCCAAGGTGCAACAGCTCATCCAGGAGATCCGCCACCGCTTGGAGAATGCGGGCCTGAATGTCTTCTTCTCCACGGAGACTTTGAAGTCCCTCCACCACGACCGGGCCCGTGTGACGCGTTACGTCCAGAGCGAAGAAGCCGACGCCTGGATTGTTTTCGGCGGCTCCAAGCCGGTCATCGAATGGTTCGCCGACCAGCCCTTCCCCGCCCTCGCCATCTTCGGGCGCTCCAATGAAGTCCCGATCGCCAGCGTCGCACCCGACATGGCCACCGCCGCGACGGCGGCGACCAAGCACCTGCTTCAGCTCGGCCACCGGCGCATCGTCAACCTCTGCCGCAAGCCGCGCCGGCTCCCTCAGCCCGGTCAGCCGGAGCAGGCCTTCCTCGCCGAACTCAAGGCCGCGGGCGTGTCGGCCGGCGACTTCAACCTGCCCGACTGGACCGAGACGCCGCAAGGGCTCCACGACCTGCTGTCCTCGCTCTTCCGCGTGACGCCGCCGACGGCGCTCATCATCAACGAGGTGCCGCTCTACATGGCGGTGCAGCAGTTCCTCGCGCAAAAACAACTCCGGGTACCGGAGGACGTCTCGCTCATCGCCGACAACGCCGACCCGACGTTCGCGTGGTTCCAACCGAGCGTCGCGCACATCAGCTGGTCGCCGGAACCAATCGTCCGACGGACGCTCCGGTGGGCGACCTCCGCACAGCGGGGCCGGGCCGACCGCAGCCAGATTCGCTACCCGGCCGAGTTTATTCCGGGCGGCACGACGGCCAAGGCGCGCTGATCAACCGCAGCCGCAACCGCCGGTGCCGCAGCCTCGTTTGGCGAGGAGGCGTTGCTCGATGGCCAGCGAAGTCGGAGTGATGGACAAACCGCCCAAAGCCGTGCAGCGCAGTTCCCGCGGCATCTGCGCGGAGACGCGCTTGGCGGTGGCGATGACTTCGTCGAAGGGAATGACCTGGTCGAAACCGGACAGGGCCATGTTCGCGCAGGAGAGCGCGTTGGCGGCGGCCATGACGTTCTTGCCGAGGCACGGCGCCTCGACGCGGTTCGCGATGGGGTCGCAGATCAAGCCGATCATGCTCTGCATGGCCATGGAAGCCGCGGCGCACGCCTGCGGGGTATCGCCCCCGGACAGGGTCACGAGGGCTGCGCCCGCCATGGCGGCGGCGGAACCACCCTCCGCCTGACAACCCCCGACTTCCGCGGCGAAGGTCCACTCGGTGGCGATGAAGACACCGATGAGGCCGGCGGCAAGGAAGGCCCGGGCGACGTCTTCCTCGGTCTGCTTCCGATCCTCGGCGAGCGCGATGACGATGCCGGGCAAGGCCGCGCAGGCGCCAGCCGTCGGCATGGCGATGATGACGCCCATGCTGCTCTTCACTTCCATCAAGGCGGTGACGTACAGAATCCCGCGATTCAGCGAGCCGGCATCCAGCAAGCGTCCCGCCGCCAGTTCGCGAGCGAATCCGCCGGACTGAAACCCGAGGACCCGGTCTTCGTAATGCGTGCCGGCCAGGCCTTGGGCGATCGAACGACGGAGGATGCGCACCAAGGCGACCATCTTCGCGAGGACTTCCGCTTCGGTCAGGCCGCCGCGCGCGGCTTCATAGGCGACGGCATGCTTCCAAAGCGGGGCGGGTGCCTTCGCATGCACGGCCAGGAGTTCGGCGCAGGTGCGGAAAGGGACGTGGCTGGAGCGACTGGAGAGCACCGGCAAGACCGGCGAAAGATGGCGGAGCGCACGCAACTGGCCCTTCGCCAGCATCGCGGCCAAGGGCGCATCCGCGATCGGACGAACATCGGCCAAGATCGCCAAGGAACCAGCGCCGACCGCCTGGCAGCGAATGGTGTCCGCGACGACCGGCGCCAAGGCATCCGCCAAAGCGGACGTTGCGAGATCGGACCAAGCAAGTACGACGTGCGCGTCGCCGTGCAAGGAAACCGTCACGCCGTCGATCTCGATGACTTCCATCATGCCTCCGCCGGTGGAGATGGCCTTGAGGAAGTGCGCGCCTCGGGCGTTCTTCAACGTCAGGCGATAGGTATTAGGGTGCTCGTCACGGACGTCGACCGTCTCGATGCGCACCTTCACCCCACCCTCCTGGATGATGCGCATGGAGTCAGGCAGACGGTCATCGTCGGCCTCCCAGCCCATCAAGCCCCCGAAGAGTCCCATATCCGACCCTTGCGTGTCATGCGTCGTCGGCAAGGAGCCATGGACATCAAACTCGACCAAGACCTCGGCGATTTCGCCGCCCATCAGGTCGCGCCCCAGCCGGCCGATGCGCAAGGCCGCGGCGCAATGCGAACTGGAGGGACCGCGCATGACGGGTCCGATGACATCGTTGAAGATACTGACGAGCATGTAGAGGGGTAACGGCGCGGTGGTGCGCTGGCAGCACGATGACCGCCCCCACCCCGGGGTCAAACCCGCAAGGGCTCAGCGGCCGATATCCGGGAAGTCGGTGAAAAGCCCGTCGACCTTGGCCTCTTGGGTCAGGAAGCGAAAATAGTCCCTACCATCCGTGAAGCCCTTGGGCAAAGCCTCCGTGCGCAAGGTATACGGATGGACCTTGAGGCCAAGCGCATGGGCCCGTTCGACCAAGCCCGTGGGTTTACGGCCTTCGGCGACGGCGGTAAGCGCCGGCCCGATGCCATCGACGACCTTGGCAATGGCCTGCAAGCCGTCGTCCGTATCCAAGAGCGGCGTCTTCCCACCCGTCAGCAGGACGAGCCGCCCTTTCCAACCGAGCTCATGCCGGAGCCGCTGCAGCTCGGCGTATTCGAAACACTGCACATAGCATGGGTCTTCCTTGGTCGCATAACCATAGCGAGCCAAGACGGCTAACATCGCCTTGGAGAGATCCTGACCTTCCTGACGATGCCAAGCCGCGAGCTTCACTTCCGGGTAGATGCCGACCTTACGGCCGGTGCTCTTGTTCAGACCCTGGATGAATTCGATCTCCTCCGCGAAGGTATTGATGCGGAACTCGCCCACGCCCACCGGGAAACGTCGCGGATAGACCGCCTTGCCGGTCTTGGGGTTGAAGCGCTCCAGGACCCGCAACTCACGAATCTCCGCCCAAGTGAAATCGATGGCGTAGAAACTCCCATTCGCGCGCTGCCGACCCGGAAAGCGGGTCGCGACATCGGTCGTGCTATCCAAGGTGACGTCATGCTGGACGATCAACACGCCGTCCTTGGTGAGCACAAGGTCCTGCTCCAGGTAGTCGGCCCCCTGCGCATAGGCCAAGGCCTTGGCGGCCAAGGTGTGTTCAGGCAGATACCCGCTCGCGCCGCGGTGGGCGATGACGGTCGGAGCGGACTCGGCGCCGAGCAGGACCGCACCAGCGACCCAGAGCTGGACAAGGGTTGCTTTCATTTGACCAATGCCTGCAGGGCTTTGGCTTCAGCGTCGCTCAGCTTGCCATGGTAGGCGACGGCGACGTCCTTCGGCTGATAGATGGTCTTGTACATGACCAAGGCGGCGAGGTAGGTGCCTTTGAAATCCGGGTGGGAATGATCGGCCACATGCAGGTGCAACGGTTGCTTGGACAGATAATTGCGCTCCCACGCATCGCCGACGGGCGCGACGAGCGCGTCGTTGGCTTTGGCGACCTTTTCATACCAGAGACGGAGGCGGGCCTGCATCTCGGCCGGGTCCTTGCCGACATTGGCGTTATAGTCCTTACCCTGTCCGTTCCAGAAGTCGGGATGGCGCGCCCAGGTCTCGTAAAAGACGATGCGTACCTGCGGGCTCTTGGCCCGGACGCGTTGACAGAGCGCGGCCGCGCTGTCGACGAAGTCGGCGCGGATGGCCGGGCTGACTTCGGCGAGGGCCGGCTCTTGGCTCTGGCCCTGCAAGACGACGACATCCCACTTACCCTCGTCGATCGCCGCCAGGCTCTTGGGTTGGACGGTGAGGTGCTGCTTGAGCGTCTGCCCACCGGGCGTCTGCGATTTGATCACCGGGACTTTCCGGCCGGCGCTTTTCACGACTTCGGCGAAGACATCGGGGAGCTTGTTGACGGAGGTGTAGCTATTGCCGATGAAGAGCACGCGCTCGGGGTCAGCGGCCAAGGCCGAGGCCAACGTAGCCAGCAGGAAGCCAAGCAAGGCGAAGGGGCGATTCATTCCCCCAATCCTAGACTGCCCCACGGAGAGTCAACCCCGGCCCTTGCTTCCGTCCAAGATGTAACCAGCGTGACCCCATGCGTCGCCTAACGCTCCTCCTCCTCGCCTCCCTGGCTGCCGCCGGCGGCTTAGCCGCCGAACCCGGCCAAGGTCCGACCCCCAAGGAATTCGCCCGCTTCCGCGCGGACGAAGCGGTGCAAGGGGTCGCCGTCGACGGGGATTTCCTCTACGTCATCGCCGACCGTGCCCTGGGCAAATACCGAAAATCCGACGGCACCAAGGTCACCGCTTGGACCGCCCCGAAAGACTCCAAAATCAAGCACCTCAACGCGGGCGTGGTGCTTGCAGGCAAACTCTACTGCGCCCACTCCAATTTTCCGCTGAAGCCCGACGAAAGCAGCGTGGAGATCTTCGATGCGGCGACGCTCCAGCCAATCGGTCGACATGGGTTCGCCAATCCGCCCGGTTCGCTGACTTGGGTGATTCCTCATCAAGGCGGTTGGCTGACGTGCTTCGCGCACTACTCGCTGACGAGCGACAACGCCTTGAGCCGCATCGTGCAGTTCGACAAGGAATGGAAAGAGCTGCGTCGGTGGTCCTTCCCCGCCGAACTGCTCAAGCGCTTCGCTCGCTCAAGTTCTTCGGGGGCCAGCCTAATCGGCGGCGAACGGCTGCTGGTCAGCGGCCATGATGCCCGCGAACTGTACGCCCTGACGCTGCCACCCGAGGGCGGCGAAGCCCGTTGGGATGCGACCTGGGGCTTCTTGACCGCGGGTCAAGCCTTCGACGAGGACCAGGGCGCCGGCAGCAAAGACAAGGGCTATGTGCTCTACTCCATCGAACGAAAGACCAAGGAAGTCGTCGGCGCCCGCTACCCTCCGAGCACCCGCTGAGCGGCATGCGGCTTGTCTGCCCACCCTTAGCCCGCTAACCCCTTGACCATGCTCCCCCTCTCCGGACTCGCCGATGAAGCGGCCGACGGCATCGATGGCCAAATCGCCGCCCACCGCGCACTCGGGTGGTCCTCCCTCGAACTCCGACTTCTCAACGGCAAGCAGTTCGCCAGCGCCGGCGTGACGGACGACGACTTCGCCCACGCGATGGACGCCATCGAAGACGCCGGGCTGCGCGTGAGCGGCTTCGCTTCGGCCATCGGCAACTGGAGCCGACCGATCACCGGCGACTTCGCCCTCGACCTCGCCGACCTGCGCACGCTGATTCCGCGGATGCACCGCGCGCGGACGCGCTTCGTCCGCACGATGGGCTGGATGCAAGCCGGGACGTCCGACCAGGTTTGGCGCGACGAAGGCATCCGCCGTTACCGCCAAATGGCCAAGTTGGCGGCCGACGCCGACATCGTCCTGCTCCATGAGAACTGCGAGGGCTGGGGCGGCACGTCGCCTGCGAATGCGCGCGCCTTCCTGGAATCCGTCGACCACCCGAACGTCCGTTACCTCTTCGACATCGGCAACACG
>CALQIY020000052.1 GCA_943330755.2 Opitutus sp. GAS368 | reverse complement strand
GAACGAGTTTCCGCAGGAGTGCGGACTCGAGCCATGGGTCAGCTACACGAAGGGCTGCTACCTGGGGCAGGAAGTCATGGCCCGGATTCAGTCCATGGGCTCGCTGCGTCGCATCCTTCGCCGCGTCGCCTCGGTCGATGGCTCGCCCGTGACCGCGGGTGCCGAACTCTCTTCCGGCGGGAAGGTCGTCGGTAAGGTACGCTCCGCCGCGGGCCCGCACGGGCTGGCTTTGGTCGGCCTCGACCTGCCGGTCGGGACGGTTTGCGCCACGGTGAGCGGCGGGGTGGTGCTGGGCGCGCCCGCGGCGTTGCCGCTGGCCCAACCTTAAGCCGTTCGCCGCTTCCGTTCGGTTTCCGTTTGCGACCAAGCCTCGGCGTGCTTCATTGGAAGCCGATGGCCTCGCAATTCCATTATCAGGAACCCTTCCCGCTGGGACCGGATACGACGAAGTATCGCTTGGTCACCAAGGACCACGTCTCGGTCGCCGAGTTCGAAGGCAAGCCGGTGCTCAAGGTCGCGCCCGCCGGGCTCACGCTCTTGGCGAACCAGGCGTTCCACGACATCAATTTCTACCTCCGCTCGGAGCACCTGCAGCAGGTCGCCGCGATCCTGGCCGACGCCGAAGCCAGCGACAACGATCGCGCGGTCGCCTTGGCCATGCTTCGCAACGCGGAGGTCGCCGCCAAGGGCGTCCTGCCGTTCTGTCAGGATACCGGCACCGCGGCCATCACCGCCAAGAAGGGTCAGCAGGTCTGGACCGGCGGCGATGATGCCGAGGCCTTGTCGTTCGGCGTCTACCAAGCCTACGCTCAGAACAACCTCCGCTATTCCCAGCTCGCACCGCTCGACCTGTATACGGAAAAGAACACGGGCACGAACCTGCCGGCGCAGGTCGACATCGCCGCGACGGGCGGGATGAAGTTCGAGTTCCTCTTCGTCGCGAAGGGTGGCGGCTCGGCGAACAAGTGCTACCTGTACCAGGAGACCAAGGCTGTCCTGAACCCGAAGTCGCTCGTCGCTTTCCTGACCGAAAAGATGAAGAGCCTCGGCACGGCTGCTTGCCCGCCGTACCACTTGGCGATCGTCGTCGGCGGCACCTCCGCCGAGGCCACGATGAAGGCCGTCAAGCTGGCCTCCACGCATTACTACGACGCCTTGCCCACCAAGGGCAACGAGCACGGCCAGGCTTTCCGCGACCTCGCCCTCGAAGCCGAACTCCTCAAGGCCGCGCACAACCTGGGCATCGGCGCGCAGTTTGGCGGCAAATGGTTCGCCCTCGACGTCCGCGTCGTCCGCCTCCCGCGGCACGGGGCTTCATGTCCGATCGGCATGGCGGTCTCTTGCTCCGCCGACCGCAACGCCAAGGCCAAGATTGATAAGGACGGCATCTGGATCGAGCAGCTTGAGACCAACCCAGGCCAGTTCATCCCGGCCGAGGCGCGTAAGCACGCCGACGCCACCAAGGTCGTCCAGATCGACCTGAACCGGCCGATGGCGGAGATCCGCGCCGAGCTGTCCAAGCACCCCGTCACCACGCGCCTCGCGTTGACCGGCACCTTGGTCGTCGCCCGCGACATCGCCCACGCCAAGCTGCAGGAACGCCTCCAGCGCGGCGAAGGCCTGCCGGAATATTTCAAGCAGCACCCCGTCTATTACGCCGGTCCGGCGAAGACCCCGGTCGGCATGGCCTCCGGGTCGTTTGGCCCGACCACCGCGGGACGCATGGATAGCTACGTCGAACTCTTCCAAGCCAACGGCGGCTCGCTCGTCATGATCGCCAAGGGTAACCGCGGTCAGGCCGTCACGGATGCCTGCAAGAAGCACGGCGGCTTCTACCTCGGCTCCATCGGCGGTCCGGCGGCCATCTTGGCGCAGGAAAACATCCGCAAGGTCGAAGTCATCGACTATCCCGAGCTCGGCATGGAATCCGTCTGGAAGATCGAAGTCGTCGATTTCCCCGCGTTCATCCTCGTGGACGACAAGGGCAATGACTTCTTCTTGAACCTCCCGGCGGGTTGCGGCGTCTGCGCGACCTAAGGTCTGACCGCCGCCAAACAAGAAGGGCGCCCGCTGGGCGCCCTTTCTGTTGGAGCCTTAAGCCCGGCTTACTTGTCCCACTCCAGCGCGCCACGCTTCACTTCGTAAGCGAGGCCGAGGACGAGCGTGCCTAGGAAGACGGCCGTGGCCGCCGTGATGGCGATGCCGGCGGCGAGGAATTCGCGGTAAACCAGCGCCCAAGGCACCAGGAAGACGACCTCGATGTCGAACAAGATGAACAACATCGCGGTGACGTAGAACTTCACGGCGAAGCGCGGGTGCGGCTTACCTTCCATCGGCAGGCCGCACTCGTAGGCCTTGTCCTTGATGTAGTTGCCCTTGGCGCGCTGGCCGAAGAGGTGGCTCGCCGCCAAGATGCCGATCGGCAGGGCCAAGCCCATGGCGGCCTGAATCAGGACCGGCAGGTAGGTGGACAGGGATTGGGCTTCGGCGAGGACCATCGGAAGCAGACACGAAAAAGCCCTTGCCGAGGGAGGCAAGGGCTTTTGCTCGCCGCCGCCTTATTTGGCGGGGGGCGGGGTCAAAACGGGGGCGTTTCCGCCCGGTAGGCTCAGCCCCTGGAAGTTGCCCAGCTGCGGTGCGCCCGGCTGGCCGGGGTTCTCGGCGGGCGGGGAAACCCGCTTCTTGAATTCCGCGAGGGAGGCGGGGAGCTGCTCCGAGAGCCAAGGCTGGGAGAGGAACTCGGCCTTCGCCCCCATCACGTTCGCGACGTGCTTGGGGTCGGAGTGGCTGACGCGCGTGAAGAGCTTCGGCGGTTCGTTGGGGGCGCCGGCGGCGCCCTTGGCGAAGACCGCGGTGACCGTGGAGCCATCGAAGAGCTCGAGCTTCACCGTCCAAGATTTGGCGAACGCGGCGGCCGCCTCCGGGTTGCCTTTGGCGGCGGCATCGGACGCGCGCATGATCGCGAGCGCGTTGACGATGTCTTCGACCGTCGGGCCTTCCTTGCCGCCGAAGGGCTGACCCTTGGCGGGACGAGCAAACGCCTGTTGCCCATCCGCCCAGGTGAACGCGATGCCCTTGATGTCCTCGGGCTTCCCGTTGAAGAGCACCGAATCCATCCAGTTGGTCGGGTCGGCTTCGAGGTAGCCGTTGAAGCTGGTGCGGATGGCCGCGGTTTCGCCCTGCAGGCGCATGGAAAGGCCCGCACCGTCATCGGTCGGCTTGCCGATTTCCGCGGCGAAGACCTTGCCGTTCTCGCCCGTCACGCTGAGCGAGCTGTCCGTCAGGCCGAGCTTTTCCAGGCGCTTGGGGTTGCTCGTCAGCACGCCGAGGTTCTCGGCCTTCTGCAGGGCCAAGACGAGCGGGCGGAGGCGGTTTTCGACATCCACCGGCAGGTTGAACTTATCCTTCACGACCCAAGCCCCGTCGGCGGTTTTCTCGATGGTGGTCGCTTTGCCGTTGGCCTTGAGCGTGAGGCCCTTCGGTTGGGCGAGGATTTCCGTGGCGACGAGCGGGCTCTTGGCGCCGCTCTCGGCGGTGTCCTGCGGCTTGAGTTTGAGCAAGGCGAGGGCGCCGAGGCCCAGCGCCAAGGTGAGGATGAGGTAGGTGTACTTACGCATGGCTTAGGCGGCTTTGCGGCGGCGGGAGAGGAAGTAGAGCAGGCCGAAGAGGCCGGCGAGGAGCGGTCCCACGAGGAGGTTGAAGATGGCCAACTTGCGTCCGAGCGCGTTGACGTTCTCGCTCAGGCCGCGGCGGATCTGGCGGCGTTCCTCGGAAAGCGTGGCGGCTTCCTTCTGGAACTTGTCGATCTCGCGCTGCATCTCGGGCGTGATGATCAGGCCCTTGGACAGGTCGCCGCCGCTGCGGCGGGAGATCTCGTTCACCTTGTTGTTGGCCTCCTCGAGGCGCTTCTCGATCTCGTCGAGCTTGGCTTGGTATTCCTTCTGCGCCTCGCGTTCGAGGGCGACGACGCGCTGGAACGGACGGATGGACGTGCCCTTGGAGCGTAGCGTCACGAGTTCATCGGACCCGCCGAGGGTTTCGAGGGAGCTCAGCACGAACTTCAGGTTGTCGTTCAGCTCTTCCATGACCATCTGGCCGTTCAGCTGACGCTGGCGGACCGTGAAGGGGTCGAGCATGAAGTCGGAGTCGGCGACGACGAGCAGGCGGCCGGGCTTCTTGGATTCCTTGAGGTGGTCGGGGCCGGCCTTCGGCGTCTTGTCCTTCTCGTCGGCGGCGACGCCGTTGGGGAAGGCCGTGGTGAACGTGCCGGTGACCGAGGCGGCGAGGATCCGGGGGCGACCGTCGGCCTTGAAGCCGAGCGCCACCTTCTCGAACGGACCCGCGTTGGCGATCTGCGTGGCGGCGGCGCCCGTGGTCGGGCCGTTGAGGGCGATCAGGATGTCCATCTTCAGGCGCTTCTCCGCGCCGGAGATGAGCGTGATCTCGCTGGCCTCCATGAAGGCCAGCTCGCGCAGGTCGGAGGTGAGCGGCGACTCCTTGGACAGGGACTCCGCCCCGACGGAGAAGGCCGGCGGGTATTGCACCGGTTGATTGCGCGAGCCGCGGATGGGCACGGAGCGCTGGCTGTCGCCGGAGACGGCGTCCATCTCGACGCTGACGCCCCAGCCGCGGAGCAGGGCGGGGTCGGACGACGCGCCGAGGGCCATCGGCGCGACCATGAAGGGCATGCCGCCTTGCTGGAACTTCTGGTAGCGCGAGAGCGGGTCGACGGCGGCGAAGACCGCGCCCCCGTTCAGCAGGAATTGGTCGACCGCATAGGCGAGCTTATCGGACAGGTGATGCGGGTGGACCAGGGCGACCACGGCCACGCCCTTCGGGAGTTCCGTCGCCTGGTTGTTGACCGTGATGACCTCGAACGTCTGGCCGAGTTCGGCCAAGAGCACGTCGGCCGCGCCCGGTTGCTGGTCGCCGCCTTGCGGGGCCGTGTTCGTGATCGCGAGCGTGCTGATGAGCGCGAGCTTGGGGCGTTCGAGGCGCGCCACGGACGCGATCAGCTTGGACAAATCGTATTCCAGGAATTTTTCGCGCGTGGGGTCGAGGAAGGCGATGGCCTTGACCGTGTCGGCTTGCTGGGCGGTGAGGCCGAGGTAGGCCGCCCCGTTCGGCGTGTTCATCGCCCCCAAGTTCTGCCGCTGCGCCCGCTGCTCTTCCTTGGTGTCGGGCTTGGGGTCGGTGATGACCAGCTTGACCTTGCCCTTGGAGGCGGCGGCGTATTCGCGCAGCAAGGTCTCCACGCGGCGGGAATAGCTTTCCAGGTAGGGGCGGAGCTTGACGTCGGAGCGGCTGACGAAGAACTCCAGCGTGACGGGTTCGTCGAGCTTGCCGACGATGTGGCGCGAGCCCGGGGACAAGGTGAACGTATGGTCTTCGGTGAGGTCGACGCGCGTGCCGCCGAAGCGCTCGCCGACGACGGCGACGATGAGGCTGACGAAGAAGGCCGCGGCCAGGATGGCGAGGGCGGCGAAGAAGGCTTGGGAGCGGGACATGGTGGGGTTCTCCGATTAGCGGCGTTCGACGATGAGGGTGCTGAGGCCGAGGCCGGCGAAGGCCACGGTCAGGAAATAGGCGGTCGGCCGCAGGTCGATGAGGCCCAGCGTGAACGGCTCGAGGTTGCGCCAGAGACCGAGCCGGCGGATTTCCTCGACGGTACCCGTGGCGAAGGCGCCCGAGAGCAGTTCGTCGAAGACGCCGTACCCGACGAGCACCAACACGAAGCAGGCGAGGAAGCCGGTGACGAAGGCGATCACCTGGCTGCGCGTGAGCGCGGAGGCGATGGCGGCGATGCCCAGGCAGGCGCCGGCGCAAAGGAACGAGCCGACGTAACCCGAGACGATCACGCCGACGTCGGGGTCGCCGAGGTAGCAGACGGTGAAGGCCATCGGCAGGGTGATGAGGAGCGCGCAGCCCAAGAAGAGCCAAGCGGCGAAGAACTTGCCGAGCGCCGCTTCCCAGACCGTGACCGGCCAGGTGAGGAGCAGTTCGATGGTGCCCTGACGGCGCTCTTCGGCCCAGAGGCGCGCGCCGGCGGCGGGCGCCAGGAAGGCCCACAGCCACGGATGGTAGAGGAAGAAGCGGTCGAGGCTGGCGACGCCGGCTTCGTAGATGTTGCCCACGAAGAAAGCCAAGGAGATGGCGAAGGCGTTGAAGACCGCGAGGAAGACGTAGGCCAGCGGCGTGCGGAAGTAACCTGCGAATTCGCGACGCAGGACGGCCCAGAAGGCGGCGCCGGGGCGTGGGGTCGGTGAGTCAGGATTGTGGGTCATGGTCGAAGGTCGGTTAGGCGGTGAGCTTGCGGAAGACCTGGTTGAGGTCGGCGCCGCGTTGCAGGAAGCGTTCCTTGGATTCGTCGCAGCGGACTTCGCCTTGGGCGATGACGATCACGCGCGTGCAGAGTTCGGCGATCTCCTCGAGGATGTGGGTCGAGACGATGACCGCCTTGCGGGCCGCCATGTCCTTGAGGATGCGGCGCACTTCGAACTTTTGGTTCGGGTCGAGGCCGTCGGTGGGTTCGTCGAGGATGAGCACCGCGGGGTCGTGGATGACCGCTTGGGCGAAGCCCACGCGCATGCGGTAGCCCTTGGAGAGCGTATCGACGGATTGCCCGGCGACCTCTTCCAGGCGGCAGAGTTTGAGCGTGTCGGCCACGCGTTGGGCGGGGTCGGTCAGGCCGCGCAGTTCGGCGGCGAAGCGCAGGAACTCGCGGACGGTCATTTCGCCGTAGGCCGGGGCGCCTTCGGGCGAGTAGCCGAGGTGGGCCTTGGCGGCCACGGGGTGCTCGACGACATCGAAGCCGGCGACGACGGCCGTGCCGGCATCGGGGCGGAGGTAACCCGTGAGCAACTTCATCGTCGTGGACTTGCCGGCGCCGTTGGGTCCGAGAAAGCCGACGACCTCGCCGCGATCGACGGAGAACGAGACGTTTTTGACGGCGCGGATGGCGCCGTAGGATTTTTCCAAGCGGGAGACTTCGATGAGGGCCATGGGGAGGGTTAGCGGTTTTGAGGGGTGCCTTGGGCGGCGAGGCGGATGCCGGCGGCCTGGAGTTTCTCGGTGATGCGGAGGACGAGCTTCTGGTTGAACTCCAGTTGCTTGGCCGAGCTGGCCGGGTAGAACCAGTACATGTAGCGGACATTCACGGCCCAGTCGCTGAACTCGGTCACATGCACGAGCGGGGGATGACGCGGGTCAAAGCCCTCGTGGTTGGCGAGGAGTTCGCGGACGATGGCGACCGCCTGCTGGATTTGTTCCGCGGGCGTGTTGGTCTCGAGGTGGATGAGGTCCTGCGCGCGGATGAAGTCGCGGCGGGTGATGTTGACGATGGGGCGGTTGGCGAGGTCGCCGTTCGGGATCGCGAGCCGCTGGCCGTCGACGAGCATGATGGTCGTGGAGCGGAGGCCCAAGGCCTCGACCTTGCCTTCATGGCTGCCGATGTTGATGAAGTCGCCCAACGTGAAGGGCTGGTCGACGATGAGCATGACCGCACCGAAGACGTTCTTGATGGTGTCCTGCGAGGCGAAGGCCAGGCCGACGACCGCACCGGCGAGCAGGCCGAGGATCGCTTCCGAGGATTTCGGGTCGACGATCGAGATCGCCTTGAAGCCACCGACGAGGATGACGGAGATCTTGATGACCGTGGAGATCATCGGCACGAGCACGTCGTCCAGCTTGTTGTCGGTCTGGTCGGCGATCTTCTTCGCCCAAGCGATGGGGATCTCGACGAGGTAGAAGACGGCGGTCGTGTGGGCCAGCGAGGTGAGGAAGGTCGTGCCGACCGCGGCGAAGTGGAGCCAGCCGGAGTTGGCGAGGTAGGGCGCGTTCTCCTTGATGATGATCAGGAGGGCGTAGGCGGGGAGCAGGGCGGGCAAGGCCTTGCCGACCGCGGCCACCGCGGCTTCGGCGATGGGACTTTGTTCGAACTTGGTGGCCGCCCAGCCCAGGGCCTTCTTGGCGATCCAGCCGATGACGAAGGCCAGGGCGATGTAGCCCAAATTGTGGAGGATGACGTCCGCCCAGCTCGGGGGGATGTCCGGCTTAACCGCGTCCAGGTCTCCGATGATATAGAACTTATTGGCCGAATTGACGGCGGCCGGTGCGGCGGCCGGGGCGGCGGCTGGGGCGACTTGAGCGAGGAACATAGGGAAGGGGGGAGGAGCGTCGTTTTATGTAGGCGGAAGAATCCGTCTTTTCAAGCGTCACCGACATCCCAATCCGCTTGATGCCCAGCCTGTGCCTTGCCACGCTGGGCACCAGAGGAATGAGCGAAATAGCCGAAAAAAAGCCCGCCAAGCCGGTGGTCCTGACCTGCGCCCAGCCGACGGGCCGTCTCCATCTGGGGAATTACCTCGGGGCCGTCCTGAACTGGGGTCGGATGCAGGACGACTATGACTGCTATTTTGGCATCGTCGACCAGCACGCCATCACGGTTCCCCACGTCCCGGCCCAGCTCCGCGACAATACCTACTCCTGCCTGGCCCAATACGTGGCCTGCGGCCTCGACCCCGCCCGTAGCCACCTGTTCGCCCAGTCCCACGTCATCGGGCACACGGAATTGGCCTGGATTTTAGGCTGCCTCTGTCCGTTGGGCCAGCTGGAGCGCATGACGCAGTTCAAGGACAAGGCGAAGAAGCAGCAGTCCGTCGACGCCGGCCTCCTGTTCTACCCCGTCCTCATGGCGGCGGATATTCTCCTCTATAATGCGGAGCTGGTTCCGGTCGGCGACGACCAGAGGCAGCACCTCGAGTTGGCCCGCGATTTGGCCGAGAAGTTCAACCACCGCTACTCCGAGACCTTCAAGGTCCCGTCCCCCTTCATCTCCAAGGTGGGTTCGCGCATCATGTCCCTGCAGGACCCGACCGCGAAAATGTCGAAGTCCGACCCCAACCAATCCTCCACGGTCTACGTCACCGACCGGCCCGAGGAGATCCGGAAGAAGCTCATGTCGGCCGTCACGGATTCGGGCTCCGAGGTTCGTCCCGGCGACGACAAGCCGGGCGTGACGAACCTCCTCGCCATCCTCTCGGCCTGCACGGGGCGCGATGTCCCGACCCTCACCGCCGAGTTCGCGGGCAAGGGTTATGGCGATTTCAAGAAGGCCGTCGCCGACGCCGTCGTCGCGACCCTCGACCCGGTGCGCCTGCGCTACGACGAACTCATCAAGGACCGCGAGGCGCTGAATGCCATCTTCAAGGCGGGCGCCGAAAAGGCCCAAGCCACGGCCTTCCGCACCTTGTCCAAGGTCAACCGCAAGGTCGGCTTCGTCGAGCGCCCGCGCTGAGTTTCCCCTTACCCCAACCCCATCCCATGAACCGCGACCTCGAAAAAATCCTCAAAGAAAAATGGTATCTGGTGGCGGCCGACTTCATCGCCGTCCTCGCCATCCTCTGCCTCGACCTCAATCCCCGGGACGGCCTCGAGGCGACCTTGGCGGTGTTCGGCATCTTGGGGGCTTCGCTCATCGTGGTCATCCCGGTGCTGATGGATGGTGGCGACAAGAAGGAGCGGCTGGCGGAGCAGGCTCGCCTGCGCACGGCGCTCGCCGCCGAGATCGATGGTTTGCGCGATGATTTCCGGGCCGGCACCGAAGCGGTCTCCCGCCGCGTCGGCGAAATCGAAGTGACCGCTCGGCAGGCCGGTGAGGCCGCGGCCGCCGCGGTCGCCCAGCGCGCCTCGACGGAACTCAATGCGCTGAAGGCCGCCGTCACCGCCCTGGAAGCCAAGGCCAAGGTCTTGGAGGCCGCGGTGGCCGCCGGTGGCAGCGCGGCGAAACAGGAAGCCGTCGAAGAATTGACCACGCAGGTCGAGGCCTTGGCCGTATCCGTCCGCGGGGCGGTCGCCGACGTGGAGGAAACCGCCGAAGCCGTGAAAGCCATGCGCGCCGAAGCGGGGACGCAGCAGGCCACGGTGGTGGATGACCTGAAGAAACTTCGCGAAGACCTCAAGAAGTCCGGCCAGAAGGCGACCGCGGCCACGGACAAACTCAGCGCCGCGCTCGACGCCGTCCAAGCCGAGGTGAAGGCCATGCAGGCAAACCCTCCCGCGGCCTCCGCTCCTAGCCCGTCGTCGGTGTCCGACGAAGAGCCGGCGGCCGCCAAGGACGCAACCGTCGTCGAGGATGTGAAGAAGCCGGTCGAGTTGGAAATCGAGCTGCCCGCCGAAGAAGAAGAAGCGGACGAAATCGCGGAAGACGAGGACGCGGAAGCCGACGAGGAAGAGCTCGCGCTCGAGTCCGCCGAAGTCGCGCCGGCGGCCGCGGCGACCGCGGGCGGCACGGCGTTGACGATCAACCTGATGATTGGCATCGGCAACAAGCCGTATGTCCGCGGAACGGGGCCGGGCCTGAGCCCCGATAAAGGCCAGCTCATGACTTTCCTCGGCATCGGTCGTTGGCAGTGGGTCTCGCCGGAGCCCGATGCGCCCGCGACGGTGGAAATCTGGAAGAACGACCAAACGCCCTTGGGGGAACCTTTGCACTTGTCCGGCGGTGAGCCGGTCGAGGTCGACGAGAGCCACTTCACGGGCTCGTGATGCGATGCTGAGCCTCTTGGCTACGTGGGCCTTCCTGGCGGCGGGCGAGCCCGTGGCGGCGCCAGCGCCGGCGCCGGAGGCTCCGCGTATTTTCGCCAATGAAGGCGGCCTGGCGGTCGTCCTCGGTTATGAACTCGCGGAAGTCAGTTTCGTCGCGGTGCATTGCTCCGCCCTCGAGCGTTACACGCAGCAAGTCTTGGCGATCCCCGCCATCCCGGGCGTCGTCAACGGCGTGCCGCAAGCGAAAGGCCGTCTGGAAATCGTCGACCTCCCGGGGCAGCCGGATGTCAGCGTGCGCGCCCAAGCCGGGCAGGTCATCGTCTCGTTGCGGCTCTCCGCGCCCGCGGCCGCGGCGCAGCGGGCTTCGGAAGCCGCCGCGCGGACGTGGGTGGGGCGGGTGGCTTTTGCGGCGGGCCAGCCGGTGACGGCGAGCGAGCCGTGGGTCGCGCAAGCCTTGGCGAGCGAGACGCGGGCGCTCTTGCGTCCGGCCATGGTGGATTTCTGGTATCGGGAAGGCCGGCTCGCGCCGCCGGCGCGTTTGGCGGATATCCTGCAGGGCAAGGCGCCGGAGCGGGAAGCCTTCCTCTTTTGGCGGGCGCTACGCCAGGATGTCGGCATCTCCGCCGAGCAGACCCGCGTCCTCATCGCGGCGGCGCAGGGGCGGGATACGCGGAAAATTTTGGCGACCTTGGCGAAGTCCGAGGAGGAATGGTGGTTGGCCGCCCGCGCCAATCTCCTGCTGACGCGTAGTCCGGTGAGCCTCGGCATGCGGGAGTCCGCGGAAGCCTTGGAAGATGCCGCGCGGTTCGTCTTCGACCTCGGCGCCGGCGACGTCGTTTTGACGGGACCGCAGGTCGTGCGGCAACGTGACGCCACGGGCGTGCGGCAGGGGATGGAGGCGCGGCTGTTGACCCTGCGGCGCGAGATCCTCCGCCAGAACCCGGTCTACCATAATGCGTGGCGCACGCTGGGAGCATGGCTGGAGCGTTTCCCGAAGTCTTCGCCTCAGGAACTCGACGCCCTGTGGGCCGATTTCCAGAAAGAAGTCCGTGAGGCCGAGGAGATGCGGAAGGAAATCCAAGCCGTCTTGGTGGAGTCCGGCTCGAAATAAAAAAGGCCAGCGCGTGGCTGGCCTGGGAGCGGCTCGCGGGAGCCTTAGCGACCCTGCTTATCCGAGGCGTCCTTCGGGAGCATCTGGTCCGCCAAGGTCACGCGGAACAGGTTGAGGGCCATCCAGAGCACACCGGAAAGGCAAGCCGAGCAGAGGAGGGCGCCCAGGAAGACGGCGGTGGGGCTGGCTTCGCCGCCCCAGGGTACGTGCTTCTCGAGCACCGTGGTCATCCAGGCGAAGAAGATCACGGTCAAGGTGAGGTCGACGACGACCCCCCACTTGGTGATCAGCTTGGGCTTCATGTTGTTGTCCATGGGGACTGATTCGTGCCTTTCCCTCCTCGCCTGTCAATCTCGCCCCGCTCCCTCCCGATTTATGGGGGTTTCGGGGCCGATATCTCCGCCCTTGCCACGCTCGTCCGGCTGTTCACCCTGCCCGCCCCGGCGGGGTATTGCCTAGCCGGGTCAATCTCCCACATTTCACCGTCAATATGGCCGAAGAGCTCAAGGATACCCTTAACCTGCCCGTGACCGATTTCCCCATGCGGGCCGGCCTCGCCGAACGCGAGCCGCTGCGCATCGCCCACTGGGAGAAAAACGGCCTCTACGCGGCCATCCAGAAGCGCGCCGCGGGCAAGCCCGCCTTCGTGCTCCACGACGGACCGCCGTTCACCAACGGCGACGTCCACATCGGCACGGCCCTCAACAAGCTCCTCAAGGATGCGATCCTGCGCTTCAAGTCCATGCGCGGATTCCGGACGCCGTACGTCCCCGGTTGGGACTGCCACGGTTTGCCGATCGAGCACAAGGTGATGAAGGAACTGCAGGCGAAGAAGCAGTCGCTGGACGCCCTCGGCGTGCGCAAGGCCTGCGCCGAATTCTCGGCCGCCTACATCGAGAAGCAGCGCGGCCAGTTCCGTCGCCTCGGCATCCTCGCCGATTGGAAGTCCGAGTACCGCACCATGGACCCCGCCTATGAGGCCGAGATCCTCAAGGGCTTCAGCAGTTTCGTCGAGCAAGGCTTGGTCTACCGCTCCAAGAAGCCGGTCTATTGGTCCATCCCGTGCCAGACGGCCCTGGCGGAGGCCGAGATCGAATACCTCACCAAGCGCTCCCACTCCATCTGGGTCGCCTTCCCCGTCGCCGCTCCGGCGGCGAAGGGCCTCGCCCCCGCGCACCCGCTGGCCGTGGTCATCTGGACGACCACCCCGTGGACGTTGCCGGCCAACCTCGCCATCGCGGTGCATCCGGAACTTGAATACGTCGAGGTCCGCCACGGCGACCGCTCGTTCCTCGTCGCCGCCGCCCGGCGCGACGCCTTCGTGGCCGAGTGCGGCCTGGAAGGCGCGACCGATGGCTTCCGCGTCAAGGGTCGGGCCCTCGAAGGCCTGCAGCCGCAGCATCCGTTCATCGACCGCCCCGCGCCGGTCGTCCTCGCCGAGTACGTCACCACCGACGCCGGTTCGGGGTGCGTGCACACCGCTCCGGGCCACGGCCTCGAAGACTTCCAGACCGGCAACAAATACGGCTTGGAGCCCTATTGTCCGGTCCGCGACGATGGCACCTACGCGGACGACGGCCGCGTCCCGGCGGCGCTCGTGGGCGTGACCGTCCTCGAGACCGACGGCAAGAACCCGGCGAACATCGCGGTCCTCGGCCTGCTGAAGGAAAAGGGCGCGCTCCTCAAGTCGCAGAGCTTCGAGCACCAATACCCGCATTGCTGGCGCTCCAAGTCGCCGGTCGTCTTCCGCGCCCTCGACCAGTGGTTCGTCGGCCTCGACCGCAGTGGCCTGCGCGCCAAGGCCCTCGCCGCCGTCGGCCAGGTGAAGTGGATTCCCGCGAGCGGCGAGAACCGCATCCGCGCCGCCTTGGAAGGCCGTCCGGATTGGTGCATCTCGCGGCAGCGCGCCTGGGGCGTGCCGATCCCCTCGTTCTACTCGCCGTCGACCGGCG
This sequence comes from Opitutus sp. GAS368, assembly GCA_943330755.2. Taxonomy (GTDB): domain Bacteria; phylum Verrucomicrobiota; class Verrucomicrobiia; order Opitutales; family UBA953; genus UBA953. Next base: position 1,496 of record CALQIY020000052.1, on the reverse strand, counting down.
AATCCTACCTCGACGCCGGCATCGTCCGGCACGTCGCCGCGCGGGTCGCCACCCATGGTGGTGATTGGTGGTGGGCCTCTTCCCTCGAAGAGGTGCTCGCCGGCGCCCCCGTGCCCGCCGCTTGGCCGAAGGATCTCCGCAAGGGCACCGACACGCTCGACGTGTGGATCGATTCCGGCTCCAGCCACTTGGCGGTCTGCGCGCGTCATCCGGACCTGCATTGGCCCGCCGACCTCTACCTCGAAGGTTCCGACCAGCATCGCGGTTGGTTCCAGTCCTCCCTGTGGACCGCGATCGCCGTCAAGGGCACGGCGCCGTACCGCGCCGTCCTCACGCACGGCTTCGTCGTCAACGAGAAGCGCCAGAAGATCTCGAAGTCCGACAACCCGAGCGGCAAGCCGCAGACCGCCGATGACTACGTCAAGAAATACGGCGCCGACATCGTGCGCCTCTGGGTCGCCTCGGAAAACTACCAGAGCGACATCCCGATCTCGGACGCCATCTTCGAGACCATTTCGAATCAGTACCGCGGCATGCGCAACTCGCTGCGCTACCAGCTGGGTAACCTCTATGATTTCGATGCGGCCAAGGACGCGCTCCCGGTCGCGTCGTTGACGCCCATCGACCGCTGGGTCCTCGTCGAGACCGCCAAGCTGATCCGTGAAGTCACCGACGCCTGCGATCGCAATGAGTTCCACCGGGCCGCGGCCGCCTTGGCCGGGTTCACGACGGGCACGCTCTCGGCGAACTACCATAACGTCGTGAAGGACCGTCTCTACACGACCGCCCCGAACGACCCGCTCCGTCGCTCCACGCAGACCGCCCTCGACCTTGTCCTGCGCGCCTACCTGAAGCTCATCGCCCCCTTCGTGCCCTTCACGGCGGATGAAGCGTGGTCGCATCTGCACGCCCGCACCGAGTACGTCGATGCCACCTGCATCCACCTGCAGGACTGGCCCGCCGTCGATGCCGCCTGGGAGGATGCCTCGGGTTTGGCCGCCCATGCGGCCGTCACCGCCATCCAGGCCTTGGCCGCCCAGGTCAATGTTCCCCTGGAACGCCTCCGGCAGGAGAAGAAAATCGGCCAGTCGATGGAAGCCGCCGTCGTCGTGACCGGGGACCCGGCCGACCCCGATTTCGCCCTCCTGGCGCAGCATGTCGGCCTTTTGACCGAACTTTGGATCGTCTCGGCCGTGACGTTGCAGCCGCAGCCGCAGGCCCCGTTGGCGTTTATCGTCGACCATGCTCCTGGGGTGAAGTGCCCGAGGTCTTGGCGCTGGGTGCCTACGCTTGTGGACGCCGGGAAATACGGTATGGTATCTCCACGGTGCCGCGACGCCCTTGCCGCCAAGTACCCGCAATCCTAATCACCACTCTTCATGCCCAAGAAACCCGCCCCGAAAAAGCCTGCCGCCAAGTCCGCCCCCAAGGCCAAGACTCCCCCCAAGCCGGCCAAGAAGCCTGCCGCCAAGGTCGTGCCGCCTGTCTCCAAGAAG
>CALQIY020000051.1 GCA_943330755.2 Opitutus sp. GAS368 | reverse complement strand
TCCGCCGCGAGCAGGACGGCGTCGAGGTGCAGACGATTCCGGCCGGGATTGAGGACGAGCATCGCTTGACCAGAGGGCAGCCGCAAGGCCTCGAGCCCCGAATTGGGATTCGCTTGGCGTGGGTGCGCGGGGCGAAGCGGAGACCACGAACGCCCGTCATCGCCTGATTCGGTCCGGGCCACGACCCCTTCCCGCGTCCGGGCGTAGGCGACGAGTCGGCCGGCTCCGTCGTCGAGCAAGGCTGGCTGGATCGCGTTCAGCGGCGGGGTGTCGTCGGCGGGGGTGTGGCGACTCCAGGCCGCGGCGATCGACCAGTCTCCCGGTTGGGTGCAGCGTTCGAAGTGGACGCGCCACGGCTTCGTGCCGGTCGCCGCTTCCGTGCTGCTGCCGAAGAGCACCGAGCCATCGGGGCGGGCGAGGCCGTGGCAACGGATGGGGCCGAGGAAGCCCTTGGGGAGACGTTGCGCGGCCGACCAGTGCTGGCCGCCATCCACCGACCGGCGGAACCAGCCTTCCCAGTCGGGGATGCGTTTCGCTGCTTTATAGAAGAGCGTCAGTGAGCCATCGGCGCCCACGAAGAGCACCGGATTCCAGCAAGGCACGCCGGGGTGGGCGACGATCGTCGTCGGCCGGGTCCATTCGCGAGAGCCGGGGCGCTGGCGGGAGAAGCGGATCACGACATCGTCGGCCCCCTCCTTGGTGCCGGAGAACCAAGCCGCGGCGAGGGATCCGTCGGCCAGCTTCACGAGGTTGGAGGCATGGCATTCAGGCCCGAACCCATCGCTTAGGATGGTTTCCGAGCGGAAAACGGCGGTCGGAGGTGAAGACCGTACGCAGCCCGCGAGGAGCAGGCTGACGAGGCCGAGGATGGCGGGGAGGGGCCAGCGCATGCGTACGAAATAAAAATCCCCAATCGGCTTGCAACGCTACGTTCTTCAACACCTTCGCAGGCATGGCCCAAATCAAGGAATTGTTCACCCAGAACCAAAATTGGTCGGAGGACATTCGCCGGAAGCGGCCCGAGTTTTTCGAGACCCTCTCGAAGCAGCAAAGCCCGAAGTTCCTTTGGATCGGTTGCGCCGACAGCCGCGTGCCCGCGAATGAGGTCGTGGGCCTGTTGCCCGGAGAGCTCTTCGTGCACCGCAACGTCGCCAACCTCGTCATCCACACCGACCTCAACTGCCTCTCCGTCCTGCAGTACGCCGTCGATGTCCTGAAGGTCGAACACGTGATTGTTTGCGGGCACTACGGGTGCGGCGGCGTCCAGGCCTCCCTGGAGCGTCGTAAGCTTGGCCTCATCGACAACTGGTTGCGGCACATCCGCGACGTGCATCATAAGCATGTCATGGCGGTGGAGAACGTGCTCGGGCCCGCGAAGGTCGATACCCTCTGTGAGCTGAACGTCATCGAACAGGCCTACAATGTCTGCCACACCACGGTCGTCCAAGACGCCTGGGCGCGCGGGCAAAAGGTCCAGGTCCACGGCTGGATTTACGGCCTGCGTGATGGCCTCCTGAAGGACTTGGGCATGAACGTGTCGGCCCTCGAAGAAATCACCCCGGCCTACGGTAAGGCCTTGGCCCATTACCATAAGGGCTAGTCCCTGAGGCGCAGGGGCGCTTGAGTGGCCTGCGGCGGCGGCTTGTTGTCGGGCATGCTGCCTGCAGATCGCCCGCGTGAAAGATTGGCCCGGCTCGGCCCCCGGGCCTTGATGGATGAAGAACTCTTCGCCTTGCTCATCGGGACCGGGACCAAGGGCTCGCCCGTGCAGCAGGTTTCGCAGGCGTTGCTGAATGAAGCCGGCAGCTTGGCGACGATGGCGACGTGGGAAGCCGCCGACTTCGCGCGGGTACGTGGGCTGGGGCCGGCCAAGGCGGCGGAACTTTCCGCGGTGATGGAGTTGGCCCGCCGGATCCGCGAACGGGCGCAAGACCCCGGCGAGAAGTTGGACGCCCCGGTGAAAGTCTGGGCGCGGATGGAGCCCTTGGCGGCCGGCCTCGCCGTGGAGAAATGTTGGGTCCTTTGCCTCAACCGTCGGAACCGGCTCCTCGCCTTGCATGAGGTCAGTTCGGGGACGGCGACGAGCGCGCTCCTGCATCCGCGGGAGGTGTTTCGGCAAGCCCTCCGGCATGGTGCCCCGGCGGCCATCGTGGCCCATAACCACCCCAGCGGCGACCCCACGCCAAGCGCGGCCGACCGCACCGTCACCCGGCAATTGATCGAGGCCGGTCGGGTCGTGGGGGTGGAATTGGTGGATCATGTGGTCATGGGCCGTCCGGAGGCCGACCCCGCGGGGAAAGGCTGGTTTAGTTTCGGGGAAGCGGGCTTGATTTAGGGGAACTTCCCGATGGGCTTGAGGGTCATAACTCAGCATGCCCCTTGCCCGAGTCCTCAAGATTGTCGGCGCCCTGTGCGCCGTCGGGTTGCTCGCCGTCGGCGTTCGCCAGGGACAGCGCTATTATAAGAAGAACCTCGCGGCCCCGCGGACCGGCGAAGTCGTCTACCGCGAGGACTGCCTCCGTTGCCATGGACCCATGGGGCAAGGCGTCGCCGGGAAATCCGACGAGCCGCTCCTCGGCGAGAAGTCCGTCGCGTTCCTCGCGAAGTACATCGCCCGGGATATGCCCGAGGATGACCCCGGCACCTTGTCGCCGGCCGAGGCGCTCGCCTCCGCGGAATACATTCACCAGGCTTTTTATTCGGCCGAAGCCCGGGCGCGGAACAATCCCCCGCGGCTGGAGCTGGCGCACCTGACCGAACGGCAGTACCGCGAAAGCGTCACGGATCTCCTCGGGGCCTTCCGGCGCGGCAATTCAACGACCGTCGCCGGCGGTCTGGCGGGGGTCTACCGCGGGCTCAAGGATGGCGACTCGACGAACGGCAACAAGAACGAGGCCAAATTCCTGGAGCGCGTCGACCCAGCTATCCACTTCGATTTCGGCACCAAGGCGCCGGCGGCCGGCTCGCGGGATGAGCAGTTCAAGATCAACTGGACCGGCTCGCTCCTCGTTCCGGACACCGGCGAGTACGATTTCCGGGTCACCACCCCGAACGGCGTCCGCGTCTACGTCAATGCGCCCGCCAACGGCTCCGAGAAGAACGCGCTCATCGATTTGTGGGTCAGCTCGGCCATGCTGCGCAGCGGCCATGGCCAAGCCTTTCTCCTCGGGGGCCGCAGCTACCCGCTGAAGGTCGAATTCTTCAAGTACAAGGACAAGACCGCCTCCATCAAGTTGGAGTGGCGTCCGCCGGGTGGCGCTTGGACCGTCATCCCCGCGGAAAACCTCTCCCCGGTGGTCTCCGCGAGCGTGGATGTGGTTTCCGTACCGTTGCCGCCCGACGATGCGAGCATGGGCTATGAACGCGGCGTCTCGGTCTCCCGCGAGTGGACGGAGGCCGTCGCCAAAGGGGGGCTGCAGGCCGCGGCCTTGCTGGCTCCGCGCCTGCATGAATACGCGGGCACCACGCCGACGGCTCCCGACCGGGCCGAGAAGCTCAAGGCCTTTACCTGGCGCTTCGCCCAGTTGGCTTATCGCCGTCCGCTCACCGCGGAACAGAAGGCCGACCTCACGAAACTCTTCGCGCCGGCGGTCACGCCGGAGGTCGCGACCAAGCGGGCGATCCTGCACGTGCTCTCTTCGCCTTACTTCCTCTATCCCGCCACCGGACCACAGGATGATTACGCCGTCGCCGCGCGCTTGGCCTTGGCCATGTGGGATTCCCTCCCCGATGAAGCGCTCCTGCAGGCCGCCGCGCAGGGGGCGTTGCGGACCGCCGAGCAGGTTCGCGCGCACGCGCGACGCATGCAGAAGGATCCGCGCGCCAAGGCGAAGCTCCGCGACTTCCTGCACCATTGGCTGCACGTCGAAGAAGGCGCGGAAATCGCCAAGGACCAAGCCGCCTATCCGGGTTTCGATCCAGGCGTCGTGATGGACTTGCGCACCTCCTTGGATCTCTTCGCCGAGGGAGTGGTCTGGTCGGAGGCCTCCGACTACCGGCAATTGCTGCTGGGCGACACCATTCTCATGAACGAACGCCTGGCCCGGTTCTATGGCCAGAAATTGCCCGAAGGCCATGGCTTCCGGCCCGTCAAGATGGATGCGGACCAGCGGGCGGGCGTCCTCACGCACCCGTACGTGCTGGCGACCTTTTCGTACACCAAATCGACCTCGCCGATTCACCGCGGCGTTTTCCTGTCGCGGAACATCCTGGGTCGCATGCTCAAGCCGCCGCCCATGGCGATCGCCTTCATGGACGATAAGTTCGATCCCTCCTTCACCATGCGCGAGAAGGTGACGGAGCTCACCGCCAAGCCCGCCTGTCAGTCGTGCCACATCACCATCAACCCGCTGGGTTTCAGCTTCGAGCGTTTCGATGCCGTGGGGCGCGTGCGCGAGACCGATAACGCCAAGCCGGTGAACACCGTTTCCGAATACATCGCGGCCGACGGCACCGTCCTGACCCTCAAGGGCGCGCGCGACGTCGCGCTCCATGCGGCCGAGAGCGAAGCCGGGCAGACGGGCTTCGTCCGCAACCTCTTCCAAGCGATGGTGAAGCAGCCGACCACGGCCTACGCCCCGGAACTGTTGGGCCAACTCACCGAACGTTTCCGCCGCGACCATTATCACGTCCGGAACCTCGCGGTCGAAGTCGCCGTCGTCGCCGCCCTCCCAAAGTAACCCTGCCGCTCCCGCTTTATGAACCTCCAAACCCGTCGCGCCTTCCTCCGTAAGTTGGGCTTGTCCGCCGCCGCCTTGCCGCTGCTCGGTGGCTTGACCTCGCTCCAGGCCGCTGAACCCGCCGCGGCCAAGCAACGTGTGATCTTCGTCTTCTCGCCGAACGGCACCGTGCCGACGGAGTTCTGGCCGGAAGGCGAGGGCAGCAATTTCAAGCTGAAGCGCATCCTGCAACCCTTGGCGCCCTTCAAGGACAAGCTGCTCACGCTGAAAGGCGTGAACAACCTCGTGCGCGGCGACGGCGATTCGCACATGCGCGGCATGAGCTGCCTGCTGACCGGCATCGAACTCTTCCCCGGCAACATCATGGGCGGCGGCGGTCAGCCGGCCGGCTGGGCCAGCGGTCCGTCCATCGATCAGGAAATCCGTCGCTTCCTGCAGTCGAAGCCGGAGACCAAGACCCGCATGGGCTCGCTGGAGATCGGCGTCGCGGTCGGCAATCGCGCGGATCCCTGGACCCGCTGGAGCTATGTCGGCGCCAATCAGCCCGTCGCGCCGATCTCCAACCCCTACGACCTCTTCGACAAGCTTTACGGGCAGATGAAGGAAAGCGAAAGCATGGTTTCCGTGCTCGATGGCCTTCGGGGGGACCTCGCCACGGTGGCGCGGGCGGTCGACGCCAAGGACCGGAGCTTACTCGATCAGCACACGACCGCCTTGCGGGAACTGGAGCGCAACATGAAGGAACAGCAGACCTCCGGCGCCTTGGTGGTGCCCGCGGCCCCGGCGGTGGGCGTGATGATGGAGAACGACAACATTCCCGTCATCACCCAGATGCAGACGGAACTCCTCCTCAGCGCTTTCCGGAACGACTTGGCGCGCGTGGCGACCTTCCAGTTCAGCAACTCCGTGGGGGGCATGCGCATGAAGTGGCTTGGCATCGAAGAAGGTCATCACTCGCTCTCGCATGACCCGGACCTGAATGCCGGCTCGGTGGAGAAGCTGACCAAGATCAACGCCTGGTTCGCCGAGCAGATCGCCTTCTTGGCCAAGCGGCTACAGGACACGCCGGAGCCAAACGGGACCGGCTCGATGCTCGATCACACGACGATTGTTTGGACCAACGAGCTCGGGAAGGGCAATAGCCATGCGCTCGAGGACATCCCCTGGGTGCTCATCGGTGGGGGCTTGGGCTTCAAGACCGGCCGTGCGCTCAAATATAATAAGGCGGCGCATAATCGCCTGCACCTCGCCTTGGCCCATGCCTTTGGGCATCGCTTGGAAGCCTTCGGCAACCCGGCGCTGTGCAAGGGTGGTCCGTTGGATTTGAGTTAAGGTTGGAGTACAGAGGACGGAGTCGAGGACTGAGTCGAGGGCAGGGTCGATTGCTGGATCGAGGGCTGAGCGTTGTGAAGGAATGCCGCTCGGTCCTCCGTATTCTGAAATCCATCCCCCATCCCCTATCCTCTATCCTCTCTTTAAAAGGTCCCCCGCCTGTGCCGGTTCCGATTGGAGCTCCAGTATTTCCTGGATTAAGGTGGGCGGTACGTTGCCACGGCTCGGACGAGGCCGGTCGGGTCGCACCTCCCGATTATTATGTTCGTAGGAGACGGAGGCTGCCGCGGTTGTCGAACACTGCAGGGGACGGTCACTATTGCCTAAGTTCTGCCCGAAATCAAGTCCGCCGCGGGAAAAAGGGGTTCGATTCCTGCTGGTCGGGGGATACCACCATGCCATGCCCCGCTTCTTTGCCGCCCTTTTCTTGGCTGCCGTGTCCCTCGGTGCCCGTGAACGCCAGCCGCTGCCTCCCGGCGTGCCCGATACCTATGTCGGACACCTCGCCCCCGAGCCCAAGACGTTGCTGCTCCAAAAAGGTGACCGCTACGCCATTTGTGGCGACTCCATCACCGAACAGAAGATGTACAGCCGCTTGCTCGAGGCCTACCTTGCGGCGGCTCGTCCGGACCTCGCCGTGGAATGTCGTCAATATGGTTGGAGCGGGGAGACGGCCGCGGGTTTTGCCGGTCGCATGAAGAACGACGTCCTCCGTTTCCAGCCGACCATCGCGTCGACCTGCTACGGCATGAACGATTTCCGCTACGTGCCGTTCGAGGCCGCGATTGGCGAGGATTACCGCAAGAACCAGACCAAGGTCGTGCAGGCCTTCAAGTCCGCGGGGGCCCGCGTCGTGCTGGGTTCCTCGGGGACGATCCATTCCGTCCCGCCGTGGGTGAAGAGCGCCAAGGGGACCTGGGAGTTGCTGAATCTCTCGCTGCTGCAGTTTCGCAACATCGGGATCGAGATCGCCGAGGCCGAGCAGGTCGCCTTCGCGGACGTCTATTGGCCGATGTTGGCGAAGGGCTACGAAAGCCGTGCCAAGTTCGGCGATACCTTTAAGCTCGAAGGCAATGACGGCGTGCACCCGGGTTGGGCCGGCCACGTGATGATGGCGACCGCTTACCTCAAGGCCTTGGGCTTGGATGGCGACCTCGGGACGGTGGAGATCGACCTCCCGACGGGCAACGTGCAGGCCAAGAACGGCCAAGCCGCCACCCGCCTGGACTACGGCACCTACACCTTGCGCAGCGAACGCCTGCCCTGCGCCTTCGAGCCGGGCGACGTGGCCAAGGACAACACCCTGGCTGCGGGCTTGGCCCTCAGTGATTTCCAGAACCGTTTCAATCGCCTGACTCTCAAGCTCGTCGGCGTGAAGGGCGCGCAGGTCAAAGTCAGTTGGGGGGAGCAGTCGAAGGTTTTCGCCGTGGCCGACTTGGCGCGCGGCATCAACCTCGCGGCGGAATTCCCGCAGGGTCCCACCAAGCCGGCTTTTGATAAGATTTGGAAAGCCGTGGGCGAAAAGCAGGCGTATGAGACGAAGCAGATCAAGACGCTCTTTCGCAGCAAGGAAGCCAAGGCGGACCTGGAAGCCGTCGTGAAGGCGTCGGAAGTCGAGCACGCCAAGTTCGTCGCCGCGCTCGCCGCGGCGTATGCTCCGGCGGAGACCGTCCTCAAGTTTGCGGAAGTGAAGTAACCCCGCTTAGCGGCGGCGCGCCAAGGCTTGCGTGATCACCACGCAGGCCAAGGCGGCGTTTTCCGCCCGCAAGACCGTGGGCCCGAGCACTACCGGACGAAACCCCGCGGCGCGGGCCGCCGTGTATTCGGCCGCCGTCAGGTCGCCCTCGGGGCCGATGAGCCAAAGCACTTTGGTCGCGGTCGCAAAGTCCAGTTCGCCGACCGGTTGCGCGTCGAACTCGAGGGAACCCGTGAGCCGAAGTTCGCCCGGCGCGCATGGCGGAAGCGCCGCGAGCCAAGCCTCGAAGCGGGCGGGCAGGGCGATGTGCGCGAGCCAGGGATGGCCAGATTGCTTGCAAGCCTCGACCGCTTGTTGTTGCCAGCGCGTCGTCCGCGTGCGCGCCCGGTCGGCATCGAGCTTCACCTCGCAGCGGGCGGTTTCGAGCGGCAGCACTTCGCTGGCGCCGGCTTCGCAGACGGCCCGGACCAGGTCATCCATCGTCCCGCCTTTGGGCATCCCTTGGGCCACCGCAATCGACGGTTGGGCTGGTTCGACCGTCCGGGTGCGGGTCACTTCGACGACGGAGCCCTCTCCCTCGGCGGTTTCGAGTTTGCCTTCCAAGAGGCGGCCTTCGCCGTCGAGCAGCACGAGCGCATCGCCCCGGCGGGCCCGCAGGCTGCGGACCAAGTGGGCGCTCTCTTCCCCGGAAAGGCGCAGGCGCGAGCCGGGGGTGGCCGTGCGCGCTTGCGTGGGGTCAATCCAGGCGCGAAGCGGGCTCATGCCAGTTGGGCCTCCGGGCGATCGTAGGACGGATCCCAGTCTTTCCAGACCGGCTCGAAGCCGGCGGCCCGGAGCATGGCCGCGATCTCGGTCGGCGAGCGGCTGTCATCGATGGCGAATTGCTCGAGCGAAGCCTCACGGCCTTCGGAGTAGCCCCCCGGGTTCGTGTGCGAGCCCGCGCTCATCGCGGTGATGCCCAACTTGCAGACCTGATCGCGGAAGGCGGGGCGCTCGCGCGTGCTCAGCGTCAGTTCCAGCTCGCCGTTGAAAAGTCGGAAAGCGCAGATCGCCTGGACCAGGTCCCGGTCGGTCATCTCGACCTTGGGTTCGATGTCGCCCTCGTGGGGACGGATGCGCGGGAAGGAGACGCTGAAGCGGCTGCGCCAGTGTTTCCGTTCGAGCCACTGCAGGTGGAGCGCCGTGAAGAAGCATTCCGCCCGCCAGTCTTCGAGCCCGAAGAGGGCGCCCAGTCCGATCTTATGGACCCCGGCGGCACCCACGCGGTCGGGGGCATCGAGGCGGTAAAGGAAGTCGGATTTCCGTCCCTTCGGGTGGTGCTGATTGTAGGTCTCCCGGTGATACGTCTCCTGATAGACCAGCACCGCATTGAGCCCGTGCCGACGCAGTTCCGCGTATTCCTCGGTCTCGAGCGGTTGGACCTCCATGGAGAGGGACGCGAAGTGCGGGCGGAGCAGGTCGAGCGCCGACACGAAGAAAGGCAGCGCCACCTTCGTGGATTCCCCCGTCAGCAGGAGCAGGTGATCAAACCCCAACTTCTTGAGCGCGCCGGCCTCGACCAGGATTTCGCCTGGGCTCAGCGTGCGGCGGGCGACCTTGTTGCCGGCGGAGAAGCCGCAGTAGGTGCAGACGTTCTGGCACTCATTCGACAGGTAAGCGGGCGCGAACAGCTGCATCGTCCGACCGAACCGGCGGACCGTCCGCTCTTGGCTCAAGCGGGCCATCTCCTCGAGGTGCGGGGCGGCGGCGGGCGAGATCAGCGCCTGGAAGTCGGCCAGCTCGCACACCCCTTGCGCCGCGCGGGCGAGGGCGCGGCGAACGTCGGCATCGGACTTCGCGTGCACGCCGGCCAAGACATCATCCCACGGATGGGCGGCATGGACGGCGGCGAACGACATGAAGAGGGTCGGCGTGCAGCCGAACGGGCTCAGAGCGTGGCGCTGTAGGCCGCGGCGTCGAGCAGCTGAGCGGCTTCGGCCGGGTTCTTCAGCTTCACGCGGATCATCCAAGCGGCGCCGTAGGGTTCGCGGTTCACGAGGTCGGGCGAGTCGTTGAGCCCCGTGTTGGCCTCGACGATTTCGGCGGAGACCGGGCAGTAGAGGTCGGAAGCGGCCTTCACGGATTCGACGGTGCCGAAGACCTCGCCGGCGGCGAAACTCTTGCCCACCTTGGGGAGGTCGACGAAGGTCACGTCACCCAGCGCGGCTTGCGCGTGGTCGGTGATGCCGATCGTGGCGGTGCCGTCCGCTTCGAGGCGGATCCATTCGTGTTCCTTGGTGTAGCGGAGATTGGCGGGGACTTGGCTCATGGTGTGATGGTATAGAAAGGGAGGTTACTTCACGAATGGTTCGACCGAGACGTGGAGCGGGAGGCGCGTGCCGCGGATGTCGACGGTGAGTTCGGTCGACCCGGTGAAGCCGGCGGCGACGAGCGCGGTCCCGATGGGCTTGTTGAGGACGGGCGAAAGCGTGCCGGAGAGCACTTCGCCGACGGCCGTGTCGCCGGCGAAGACCGTGGCGCCTTGGCGGGCGATGCGGCGGTCAGCCAGCGAGAACAGGATCACCGAAGAAGGTGGGCCACCTTCGGCTTGGCGGCGGAGGGCTTCGCGGCCGACGAATTGGGCCTTCGTGAACTTCACCGTCCAGCCGAGACCGGCTTGGATGGGTGAGATGCGTTCGGAGATCTCGTGGCCGTAGAGCGGGTAACCCGCTTCGAGCCGGAGGGAGTCGCGCGCGCCGAGGCCGGCGGGGATGAGGCCGTGTGGTTTGCCGGCGGCGAGGAGCGCGCGGGCGACCTGCGTGGCCGAGGCGGCGGGCAGGTAGATTTCAAAACCGGCGGAGCCCGTGTAACCCGTGCGGGAGACCACGCAGCCGGAAGCGCCGGCCACTTCGCCCACCAGGAAGCCGAAGCGACGGATGGTGGCGAGCGGCAGGGCCGTCGTCAGCGCGAGGATCTGCTCCGCGAGCGGACCTTGGATCGCCAGCTGGGCCCATGCGGCGCATTCGTCGAGCACTTCGACTTTGGCGGTCCCGACGAGCGAGCGCATCCAGGCGATGTCCTTTTGGGCGTTGGAGGCGTTGAGGCAGATGAGGAATTCCGTTTCGGAGAAACGGTAGACGATGAGGTCATCGACGCAGCCGCCGTCGGGTTGGCACATCAAGGTGTAGCGGGCCGCGCCGGGCTTCAGCGTCGACAGCTCGTTGGTCATGATGCGGTCGAGGAACGCGGCGGCATCACGGCCGCGGATGCGCGCTTCGCCCATGTGCGAGACGTCGAAGAGCCCGGCCGTCTTGCGGACCGCCATGTGTTCCTCGATGATGCCGGTGTATTGCACGGGCATCTCCCAGCCGGCGAAGGGTACGAGCCGGGCGCCGAGTTCAGCGTGGAGGTCGTAGAGAGGCGTGCGAGCGAGCGATTCCGACATGACGCCAAGGTGCTGAGGTTTGCTGGCTCTTCCAACAAAAAAGCCCGGCACGAGGCCGGGCTTCGAGGTAGAAGAACCTTAGGTGCTTACTGGGCGAATTCCTTACGGAGGTCAGCCAGCTGGGCCTTGTACTCTTCTTCGCTGATGGCCTTGGAGCGGAAGCGGAGTTCGAGGAGGGCGACGCGGGCGTTGCGCTCGGCGTAGACGCGGCGCTTGGATTCGGCGATCGCTTCCTTGGCGCCCTTGGTCGCTTCAGCCAGCTTGGCTTCGGCGTCGGCCCGGGCGTCAGCCACGGCCTTCTCGGCGGCAGCCTTGTCGGCGGCCTTTTCAGCGGTGGCCTTTTCCTGGGCGTCGGCGGCGGCCTTCTTGTAGTTCTCGAGCTGCTTGGCGGCTTCGGCCTGGAGTTCGGCGGTGGCCTTCTCGGCGTCGGCCTTGGCGGCGGCGACCTGCTTGGCTACGTCGGCTTGGAGGTCGGCGAGGGCCTTGTCGGCGCCGGCCTTGGCTTCGGCGAGAGCCTTTTCGGCGGCGGCGAGCTTGGCGTTGGCTTCGGCGAGGGACTTCTCGGCGGCGGCAGCGGCTTCCGCCTTGCTGTCGGCCTTGGCCTGTTCGAGTTGCTTGCCGAGTTCGGCGGCCTTCTTGTCGGCTTCATCCTTGGCGGTGGCGAGGGCCTTGTCGGCGTTGGCTTGGGCGGCGGCGAGCGCCTTGTCGGCGGCGGCCTTGGCTTCGTCGCGTTCCTGGGCGGCCTTACCGACGGCGGCCTTCTGTTCTTCGAGGGCCTGCTGGATGGACGCGAGCTGCTTGGCGGACTCGGCCTTGGCTTCCTGCACGCCGCCGGAGGCGAGCTTCGTCAGCTCTTCGTTGCGGCTGGCGAGGGCCTTGAGGACATCCTGGGAATTCTGTTGGGCGGCGGCGAGGGCGGCCTTCTCGGCGTTGAACTGCGCTTCCAGTTCGGTCACGCGTTCGGCGGCCGTCTTGCCGTTCGTGGCGCCACGGGCCGCGGCGAGGTCGGTCTGGGCCTTGGCGATCTTGGCGTCGGAGGCAGCGAGGGCCGCGGCGACTTCGGCCTTGGTGGCGGCCACCTGCTGGGCGAGTTCGTTGGCGTTGGCGGTTTCGATCTTGGCTTCGAGGTTGGCGCGGCGCTGTTCGAGTTTGGCGAGGGTGGCGGCGCCGGAGTCGCGTTCGGCGAGGGCGGCCTTCAGGTTGGCTTCGGCTTCGGTGACCTTGGCTTCGGCGGCGGCATCCGAACCCTTCGCGGCGGACGCGCGGGTTTCTTCGAGCGCCTTGCTGATCGCTTCGAGCTTGGTCTTGGCGGTGGCTTCGCGCGCGGCGAGGGCGGCCTTCACCTTTTGGGAGGCTTCGATGACGGCGGCGATATCGCTCTTGAGGGAGCCGGAAGCTTCGAGGGCTTCGCCATTGGCCTTCTTCACCAGACCCTTGAACTCAGCCTCGTCGCCTTCCGGGACGGAAACTTCGCCGGCGGCCGGGAGCTTGGTGAGGGTGATGTTAACCTTGGATGGGAAGCCGAAATCGAGGGAGCCCTTGTCGTTGCTGCGGAGGGCCGGCTTTAGGTAGGTGACCTCAGGGGAGAAGCCGCCTTTACCCACGGCGAGTTCGTAGTTGGAGTTGCGATCGAGCGTGATGGTCGTCGGCGTGCGGCCAACGGCGACGCCGTTCAGACGGACCGCTGCGCTCGGCGGGTTGGAAGTGACCGAGATCGTGTCAACGAGCGCGGGGTCAACGGAGGTCGTGCAACCAGTGATACCGGCGCAAAGAACGAGGAGGGAGACGGGGAGACGCATGGTGCGGGGATAGGAGGCCGATTTTCCGTTGAAAAGGACACGGGGTTCAACCCCTAAAACGAGCCTCGGCCCAAGGTTGACAGGCTCAGTTGCCCGAAAACACTCCCCCACCCAAGGGAATCGCCAGCATAGCTCAGTTGGTAGAGCAGCCGCCTTGTAAGCGGCAGGTCATCGGTTCAAGTCCGATTGCTGGCTCCCTGGGAAGCTTTAGCCCGCGGTCCAGTTGGGCCCGCGGCGGAGGGCGTCGGCCGTGCGCACCACGGGCTGAAGGGCGGCGAGGTCGTGCGCCCGGATCATCGCGCACCCTTGGGCAATCCCCCAAGTGACCGTGGCATGGTGAGCGACCTCGCGTTTGAGCGGATCGGTTTCGCCCAGCACCATCCCGAGCGTCGATTTCCGGCTGGTCCCGAGCAGGACGGGGAAGCCGAGGGCCACGAGTTGCGAGAGGTTGCGGACCAGCATCAGGTTTTGGGCGGGCGTCTTCCCGAACCCAAAGCCGGGGTCGATCCACAGTTGTTCCGGGCGGATGCCGGCGCGGGTGGCCAAGCGGAGGGAGCCTTGGAGGTCGCGGAGGATTTCAGGCCAAAAGTCCTTATAATCCGCCTCTTTTCGGCGATGCATGAGGATGAGCGGGCAACCGGCGCGAGCGCACACTTGGGCCATCGGAGACTCCTCCCCCTGGAGGTTGTGCCGACCGCCTTCGATATCATTGATCACGTCGGCGCCCTCGGCGAGCGCGGCCGCGGCGACCTCCGCTTTGTAGGTATCGATCGAAAGTGGGGTCTTAGGGAGGCGTCGGCGGAGGAGGCGTAAGGTTGGCAGGAGGCGGTCGAGTTCAGCGTCGGCCGCGATGGGTTGGCTGCCTGGCCGGGTGGATTCGGCGCCAAGGTCGAGGACGTCGGCCCCGGCGGCGACCAAGGCCTCGGCTTGTCGGAGGGCGTCCGCGGGGGTGGCCAGCTGACCGCCATCGGAAAAAGAGTCGGGCGTCAGGTTAAGGATGCCCATCAAAAGGGTCCGCTCACGCCAAGAGGGGAGGGGGGTGCCATGTGGACTGCGCCAAGACATGATGGAGGGGGTAAGCGGCGGCCGTTTGGGTGCAACCTCCAAGGCTCCCTAGGGGTAGAAGCGAACCCCTTCATTTACATTAGCGTGCTTCATAGGATTAATTAAATCATAAATCATTGTTTATTAAATATTTGTGAAATAAAAATGCAACAAATGAATGATGTCGGGCAAGTTTGTGCCCTTACTAGAGGGCGGGGCTTGCAAATAACGATTTTTTTACGACTTTCCGAGCAGTTCGCACTTCACGCTTCACCCATGTTTTCTCGTCTTTTCCAACGGGTCGCCCTTTTCGTCGCCCCACTCTGCCTCTTCTTGTTGAGCGGTTGCTCCAAGGAGGACCTCACGGTGCGCCAGTCGACCCTGGATCCCAAGGGGCCGGTCGCCCAGATGCAGTATGATGTTTTCATGGACACGGTTTACCTCGTCGTCGTCCTCTTCGCCTTGGTCGGCGGCCTCCTCGTCTACGCCGTCATCCGCTTCCGCGCCCGCCCGACCGATGACCCCAAGCCCATCGTCGAAGAAGGTCACGGCAATCCGCTCATCGAAATCGGCCTCATCACCGCTTCGATCGGGGCGCTCGTCTTCATCGCGATCCCGACCCTGAGCGCGATCTGGTACACGCACGACGTTCCGGCCGAAGCCGTGCCGACCTCGAAGCTCTCCGCTTGGTATCCGCGCATCGGCGCCGACGGGAAGGAAAATTACGCGAAGGCCGTCGAGGAACAGGTCCTGGAAATCGACGTCATCGGCAAGCAGTGGTGGTTCCGCTTCGAATACCCGCAGCTCGGCCTGACCAGCGATGCCAAGCACACCGTCCCGAACGAGATCGTCATCCCCAAGGGGAAGGCCGTCCGCATCAACCTGCGCTCCGAAGACGTCATCCACTCGTTCTGGATCCCGAAGATCGCCGGCAAGGTCGACCTCATGCCGGGCCGCAAGAACATCATGTGGATCCAGGCCGACCAAGTTGGCCATTACTACGGCCAGTGCGCCGAATTCTGCGGTGATGCCCATGCCTACATGCTTTTCCGTTGCGAAGTCGTTGAGCCCGCCGCGTTCGACGCTTGGGTGAAGGCCCAGAAGGCGCCGGCCGCGGAGCCGACCCCGGGTTCGAAG
>CALQIY020000050.1 GCA_943330755.2 Opitutus sp. GAS368 | reverse complement strand
GATCGCCAAAGCCAGCTTATGGGCGGCGAAGAGGCAACCCGCCCGCTCCTGGGGCGAAAGTTCGAGCAGCGTCTCCAACTGGGCCAAGGTCGTGATCCGATTGCGCAACTGCCAATGCCAGTCGTTCCAATCGGACGCAGGCACGTCGGACCATCGGCCTTGGCCGGCATGCCAGTTATCGCGTCGATCAGCGGGATACATCAGTGGAAGGCCCGAACGTAGCACGAACCACGCCCCTTGCAAACGGGTAAGTCAAAACGTCCCAAATTACCGACAGGATGGTCGCCTCCGCAAACAAAACGCCCCGGGAGAACCGGGGCGTGGCAGGGCCGGCAGGCGCCGCTTACTTCTTTTCGAGCACCCACATGTTGCGGAACTCCACGGGATCGCCGTGGAACTGTAGGCCGATGGGCAACTTGTCGGCGTGCTTCTTGTAGGGCGGGTTCACCTTGTGGCTGCTCGGGCCAATGTACTCGACGTTATCCTGCACCTTCACGCCATTCATCACGACCGTGATGCGGGCCTTGGAGAGCACCTTGCCATCCTGGTCGAAACGCGGGGCGGTCCATTCGACGTCGTAGCTGTTCCATTCGCGGGAAGGATTGCAGGCATTGAAGAGCGGCGGCAACTGGCCGTAGATCGCGGCGGTCATGCCATCGGCGTAGGTCTCGGTCTTCGAACAATCGAGCACCTGGAGCTCATAGGTGCGCATGAAGAAGATACCGCTGTTGGAATTACCCTGCCCCTTCTTCTTCTCGTTCTTGTCGTAGCCTTCGGCGGAGCGCCATTCAACGTGAAGCGTCAGGTCACCAAAAGACTTCTTCGTATGGATGCCGTTCTTGCGGGCGACCATCGAGCCATC
The DNA here is from genome assembly GCA_943330755.2 of Opitutus sp. GAS368. Taxonomy (GTDB): domain Bacteria; phylum Verrucomicrobiota; class Verrucomicrobiia; order Opitutales; family UBA953; genus UBA953. The sequence goes on along the minus strand of CALQIY020000050.1, from coordinate 14,643 downwards.
CTTCACTTCCCACGTCACGCCTTTCGCGCCGTTGTCGGCTTCCCACTCGGCGGCGGCATCCTTGCCATCGAAGAGCACCACCGCGCCGGCGGGAGCCGCGGTCGTCGTGACCTTCAGCTTCTCCTTGTCCGCGCGCGGGGGCTGCGGGCGGGTGGAGTCGTGGACGTGCCACTGGGTGCCCGGGATAAGCGGGGTATCAAGGTAGCCTTCAGCCAAGAGGCTGGAGGCGGCCAAAGTCAGGAGAAACAGGGAGCGCATGGTGGGGTGAGGGTTCTGACAGTCTGTCAGACGCTTGGTTCGTGGAAAAGAGCGAAAAACGACGTTTTCTAGCCTCGGTCGGACTTCCCTGCCCCCTATTCCCGTTGCCCTGCGGCCTAAAAATGCCCTATTTAGTCCCCCATGTCTGTCACGAAGCCCCGCTTCACGCTCGAGTTCGAGAAGCCCATCCGCGAACTGGAGGATAAGATCGCCGCTCTCCGGGCGTCGTCCGAGTCCGCCGGCATGGATGTCACCAAGGAAGCCGTCTCCATGGAGGCCAAGCTGGCCCAGACCCGCCGCGAGGTCTACGGCAACCTGACCCCCTGGCAGCGCGTCCAGCTGGCGCGCCACCCCCGCCGCCCCTACTCCCTGGACTACATCGGGATGATCTTCGACGACTTCCAGGAACTCCATGGCGACCGCCTCTACATGGACGACGAGTCCACCGTCGGCGGCACGGCGTTCTTCGAAGGCCAGCCCGTCATGGTCATCGGCCAGCAGAAAGGCCGCGACACCAAGGAAAACCTCCGTCGCAATTTCGGCTGCCCCAATCCCGAAGGCTACCGCAAGGCCCTTCGCCTGATGAAGATGGCGCACACCTTCAAGCTGCCCATCATCACCCTCGTCGATACCCCCGGCGCCTTCCCGGGCATCGGCTCGGAAGAACGTCACGTGGCCGAAGCCATCGCCGTGAACCTCCGCGAGATGAGCCAGTTCGGCGTGCCCATCATCACCTTCGTCATCGGCGAAGGCGGCTCCGGCGGCGCCCTCGGCATCGCCGTCTCGAACAAGGTCTTCATCCTCGAGAACGCCTATTACTCCGTCATCTCGCCCGAAGGTTGCGCCGCGATCCTCTTCAAGGACCGTGCCCACGCCCCGAAGGCCGCCGAAGCCCTGCGCCTCGACGCCCCCAACCTCCTCAAGCTCGGCGTCGTCGACGGCGTCGTGAAGGAGCCCCTCGGCGGCGCCCAGGAAGACCCGGCCGCCACCGGCTCGAACATCCGCAAGACCCTGCGCGAAACCCTCAAGGAACTCGCCAAGTCCAAGCCAGAGAAACTCATCGCCGACCGCTACGCCAAGTTCCGCAAGATGGGCGTGTACGCCGAGTAATCAGCCGACTCCATCAAACAGAAAGGGCGTCCCGCGGGACGCCCTTCTTGTTCACAACGCCCGGCGCTTAGCCACCGTTCGCCATCAGCTTGATGTAACGCGTGTAGTTACGACCATACTGGTTCACGATGCGCTTGTAGTCGTTATCGGAAGGCAACTTGAGGCCTTGGGCCCCTTGGGCGGCCGTCAACTTCTGGAGGGCGCGGAGTTCCTTCGAACCCTCGGGGGTGAGGATCGTCAGGGAAACCTCCACGGCCTTCAACGAGTAAGGAAGATAAGGCAGGGAAGTCGCCGTGGCCACGTTGGCGGGCCCCAGGGAGTCGGGGTACATGCGATCCGAATAGATGCGGAGGCGAGCGCCGTAGACGTCGAAAGGCTGCGTCGAGGTCACGCCCGACACCGGCAGGGTCGAAGCACCGCTCGGGGGACCGTAACGAAGCGGAGCCGCATTGGTGGTCGAAGAAGAGGTGTTCGTGGTGAATTCGCCGAGGTAACCACCGAAGGTCTGCGGGCCGAACTTATAGGCGTCGGCGGAACCGACGACCACCGGACGCAGCATCTCGGCCGGGCGCTTGAGCGGATCGACCAAGGCACCGGTCACGGTGGAGGAGGCCGGCAAGGAAGACGTGCACCAGAAAGTCAGGTGCATCGAGACGACGTTGGAGGCGATGAAGTTCTGGTCATCCAGCGTCCAGCAGTAATTGGAGGTCGCCCCACCCGTCTGCACCAAGCCTTGGTCGATCAGGTTGCGGGTCTGGAAACCACCGGACGTGGCGGACACCGAATAATTCGGGACGAGGCGCGCGCCGTTCCAGTAATTCCATGGCGACGTGGGCGTGGTGGGCGTCGAAGCGAAGATGATCGGCAAGGCATCGCGGAAGGTCGCCTCGGGGTCGATGATCGTCCGGTAGATGCCGTAGACCTGCTGGATAGGGTCACCCGGGGCATCGAACGGCGAGCGCTGGCCGATACGATAGGCGACGGCGCAAACGTCGCCCTTGAAAGCCGTGCGCGGATTGGTCGCCACCGGAGACCAGCGAGGGCGATCGGGCGGAGCCGAGAAGAGCATCACCATCGGGTGGTCCACCGGCTGGAGGTTGCCGACCGCCTTGGGGACCCCGTTCGGGGTCGTCGTACCAGGCAGGATCACTTCCATCCAGCAACGGCCGTCGGGACGGATCACCGCGGTCTGGAAATCATTCTCCAGCGCATCGAGGGCACCGCGCGCCTCGGACTGCGTCGTGAGGTCGGCCACCGCTCGGTCGTAGGCCTTGAAGGTGTCGGCGGCGATCGTCACGACCGCGAGGACGATGACGATCATGATCGCCGTTGCGACCATGACTTCAATCAGGGTGAAGCCGCGTCGGGCGGCGCGAAGGAGAGAGGTTTTCATCGGCTGATGATGATGTTCTGCACAAGGATGGGCGTTTCTTCGCGGACCTTGAAGACCGAGGAGTCCACGTAGTCATGCGGGAAGAACTCCGCGACCACCGGCAGGTAGGCCAAGGCGTAGAGGTTGGGGTCGACCGGCAACGCGGTCCCCGTCGCCCACTTCTGCACGCTGGGCTCGCCCGTGGCGGTATCGATCTGGAAGCGCTGGCCGACGAGCAGCTTCGAAAGTGTCAGGCGGACGCGCATCGGGGTCCCGACGACGTTGCGCGTGTTGGCGGCGATCGGACTGAAGTTATCCGAATTGCCGGCGCAAGAGGCCACTTCCATCGCCGACGGGTTGGAGTAGAGGTTGTAGTTCACCGACGAGCCGGCCGGAGCGGCGTCCGCCACGGCCGTCACCATCTTGCGGTCGTACACGTAGAGCCACACCGCGTTGTTGGTGGTATTGGCCGGAGCCAGCAAACGATAGGCGATGTCGAAGTTCGAAGCCGCCACCGTCGGGAACGGGTCCAGCTTCGATTGGAGGCCTTGGTGAATGTACTTCGTGTTCGCGGGATTGCTGTCGGCGCTGGCGTCGAGATAGACGATGGAGCGGGGGTTATCGAGAGCACCGATGAGGCGGGTCACCCCGGAGAGGGCCCGGTTGGTCTGCATGATTTCGTCGACCTGCTGGAAGGTCGAACCGAGGATGCCGACGAGCGAGAGGATCGCCATGCCAAGGATGCCGATGGCGAGGGTGACCTCGATCAACGAGAAGCCGGGGCGGCGGCGGGACGGGGAAAGGACGGTATTCATTACTTCAAGAGATTGGTGTTGAGCTCATCCGGGTCGGTGGTCATCGCGACATCCCCGCTCGGACGGAGCGAAAGCGCGGCGAACTGGTTTTCGTTGGCCAGGTCGAGCTGGACCTTGTTGGTCGCCGGATCCAGGCGCAGCACGCCGTTGGCGAGCACGAGGACGACGCGACCGAGGTGATTGGAGGTGCCGCCGGTCTGGAGTTCGACGTAATACCACTTCTTGGCGTCGAGACCCGACATCGCGCTCAAGCTGGTGGGAGCCACCACGCCCTGCGACGCGAACATCATCCAAGGCGGACTGCCGGGGTTGTCGTTCGAGTTGGCCGTGGCGTTATCGGCGATCTGGCCGATGATGCTGGCGCGGCCAAGCCAGGTGCCCGTGAAGCCCGGGGGCTTATTGACCACGGTGGTGGTATCGCTGGTGGGCGGCACGAAATAGACGCCGCTGGGCAGCAAAGTCGGGGCATCGGGCGTGTACCACTTGTACCGGTTGTCCGCGGTGCTCGTGACCGTGGTTGGGTCAACGCCGGCCGACATGGTGCTGGTGTCCACGCTCCCGACGGCGATCATGTACTTGTGGAGGTGATTCACCGGATCCGAAGGGTCGTTCAAGATCAGCAGACGGTAGCGGGCATTGTAGCTGACACCCGTGCCTTGGGCGCCGCGATTCATCAGAGCCATCGCACGCACGGAACGAATCGAAGACCCGACCATGCGCTGCCCACCCATCAGGCCGCCACCGTCGCCGGAGGAGATGTTGAGGAAGAGCGCCGAGATGAGGAGGATGATGGTGATGACCACCAGCAGCTCGATCAGCGTGAAACCGCGACGGGCGCGGGAGAGTGCGGAACGGGGACTCACTGGATGGCGATGATGTCGGCGACGTCGTCCGGACCAAGGCTACCGTCGGTCGAACCGACATCGCGGATGGTCGTGAAGATGATCACGCGGGCCGGAATACCGGTGGGACCGTTGATGCCATTGGCGTTCTTGGTGGCATCGAGGTCGTCAGGCAAAGGCGTGGCGATGCCCTTGATCGTGCCATTGCCGTCGGTGTCGAAGATGACGCGGATATTGATGTTGCCGAACTTGTCCATGAGCTTGCCGGTGGAGTTCACATTGGCGTCGAAAAGCTCGTAGTCATCCTTGCCGAAGGCGCAGAATTCCTCGGCATTGCGGTTGAACTTCGCCCGGTCGCCCGAGGCGGCCCCGGAGAGCGGGGTGCCCGTCGGGTTCTTGCCGTACAGCGCCTTCACAAAGGGGATGCCCGGGCCGGCCTCGAGCTTATGCAGACCATCGGCGGTCGTGGTATAGGCGGTGCCGATGTTCGGGTAGAACCCGTAAACGGACTTATAGCGGCTCACCCCGGTGCACCACTGCTGGAAGGTCGTCTGACCCGTCGAAATCTTGGCCTTCTTACGCACCGAATTGATGGCCGGGAAGAGCGCCGCCGCCAAGATGCCGATGATGGCAATGACAGTAAGCAGCTCAATGAGCGTGAAACCTGAACGGGTACGGGAACGCATAGGGTAAAGGGGCTAGACTTAGGGGACTGGAAATGTAGCCCCGCCCGCATCGATTGAACAGTCAAAAAGCTGCTCAAAGCCCCCCTCACCCCGCCCCTTCCCCCTCGGACGAAGGCGGTTACCGAATGAAAAGGAAACAGGCGACGGCCACCGCCGTGGGCAGCAAAGCCCACAGAAACAGGCGTCCTGCGGACACCCCGCCCTCGAAATATTCCCCCAAAATGGCCTGTCCCGCTGGGTTCGGGGCATTGGCGATGACCGTCAGACCCCCCCCGGCCAAAGCCCCCGCCAAAACGGCATGCCTCAAGGCGGCCGCCCCCGGCTCAGCCAAAGCGGGGACCTGCGCCGCCAGGTAAGTGATGGCGGCGTTGTCATTAAAGGCAGTTAAGCCAACACAAGCCCACAAGAGGGCCGTCTCCCCCATCTGCAGGATGACCGGACCAATCCACCAACCTTGCAGGCCGCCCAGGACGACCAACCCCGCCAAAAAGAACCCCACCATCAAGGGCGCCCGGAGCCGAAGCGGGGACTGCCATCGCGGAGTGGCTACGCTGAAGGCCAAGAACAAGAGGAAGCCCGCCACCATCAGGAAGGCGTGGTGACCCGACAGCATCACGACCGTCCAAGCGATCAACGCGACGTGCACCGCGGTCACCCAGAGTGGCACCGTCGGCTCAGCGGATGAATCCGCGGATGAATCCGCCGGACGAAGGGCCAGGAGTTCGCGGCGGAACCAGAGGAAGTAAGCGAGGTTGGAAACCAGGATGGCCGTCAACGCCGCCCAGCCGAACTGCCGGAAAACCTCCGCCGTCCCCCAGCCCCAACGCGTCGCGACCATCACCACCGGCGGGGCGGCGAAATGCGTCAAAGCGCCGCCGATGGACACGTTGACGAAGAGCAAGGCCAGCGTGGCATAGCGCAGACCGGACGATGGTTTCAGGCAATAGAACTGGGCTGAAAGCAAGAAGGCGGCGATCGTCATCGCCGCTGGTTCCGTGATCAGCGACCCCGCCAACGGCGCCAACGTCAGCACCACGAACCACCGGGCCGCCGGACTCCCGCCGAACCAGCCCGCGACGGCGTTCATGATCCGCTGCGCGGTTTCGACGATCGGTCGCGTCGAGGCCATGACCATGACGATGAAGACGAACAAGGGCTCCAGGTACTTGAAAGAACCCGTGTACGCGTGGCCGGCGACGGCGGCGGCGTAGTCGCCCGACTCCAGATACGCGACGGCGAAGGCCCACCCTTTCCCCGGCCAACAGACGGCCAACAGAAACATCAGGAAGGACCAGAGACCGAAGACCGCTTCGACTTCACCCAAAAGGTGGAGCAGCGCCGACCGGAAATCAGCGCGCTTAGCTTCGCGGCGGTGGGCGGCCCGGGCGAAAATTGGCGCACAGAGGGCATGCGCGACCGCCCCAAGAAACAAGACCGTGGCCGCCGGCAAAAAGGGGTCCTGCGCCGCAGCCCCGGCGAGCGTCTGCATCCATGTGGCCGACATCAACATACCGCCCATTGAGCCTCGCCGCGGGCCCGAGGCGAGTCTGTTAGTTCGCTCCCACCCGAATCGGGATTGCCTCGGAACTCTCCCATCAAAAATATGGCCGCATGATCAAGCACTGGCCCCTCCTGCTTCTCAGCACCCTCTCCCTGCTGGCCAAAGACGAAGCCCCCAAGCTCGTCTACCGAGAATTCCACGGGCTGTACGCCGACGACCCCACCGCCCTAAATGGGCTCCGCAACCCGGAACGTGGTTTCCGCCTGGAATGCCCCGTCGGTCTAGGCGATGGTCAACTGCTCGTCCAGCGGGCCGACGGACGCGTGGTGCGCCGCGCGGCCCCCGCCGCCAAAGACGAGAAGCCCGTCCCCTTCCTGGGCGTCGATGTCAGCCGCAACGGCTGGACGGACCGCCAGATGTTCGAAGCCCTCAAGGCCTGGGAACTGAAGGGCATCACGACGCACCTCGGCATCTGCTGGCTCGATGAATACCATAACCGCGTCCTCGACCAAGTCCTCTTCCAGCGACTCGAGAAATCCTTGGATACCTTCCGTCGGGCGGGGTGCAAACTGGAGCTGCGCTTCGCCTACGAACTCGACGACAGCAAATCGGGCGGCCCTGACCTCGCGATGGTCAAAGGCCACTGGGCCCAACTGAAGAAGGTCCTCGCCGCCAATGCCGACGTGCTCGTCGCGGTCCAACTCGGCTCCATCGGTCGCCGCGGGGAAGGCGCCAACGCCACGAAGATTCCCGAGACCCCGGAAGCCCATGGCGCCATCCTGAAAGAGGCGTTCGGCAGCCTGCCGAATGACCGGGCCCTGCTCATCCAATCGCCCGACATGCGCGAAGGGCTCTGCAAGCAACTGGGCTGGCCGTTGCGCATCAACCAAGGAAACGCCTTCGAGAAAGGCAACCCCACCGCCCGACTCGGCACCCACAACACGCGCTTCCTCTTCGACCTGACCCACGACACCACCTTCGAAAAACCGCTCGGGGGCACCAACGAGGATTGGCAGAAGTTCTGCATGGAGAATCTCTTCGTGCCCTACGACGCCGAGATCACCGCCAAGACGGCGACGCAACCGACGGCGGCGGATGGCTGGCTCGTCGCCCAAGTGGCTTCGAATGAACGCGCCTTCGCCCTCGGCTTGGCCCACGGCTGGTCCGAGGCCGACCCGGCGAAGACCGCGGGCCTCGTCGACGGCTGGAAAAAGCAGCTGAAGACGCAGGCCGAGGTCACCCAGCTGGGACTCCCCATCTCCGATGGCTACTTCACCGACGCCAAGGGCAACGCGGTCAGCCGTTCGGCCTTCGACTACCTGCGCGACCACGTGGGCTATCGCTACGAACTGCTCAGCGCCTCCTGGCAGAACAAAGTTAAGCTCGGAGCGAAGTTCGACATCAAAATCCGGATCTCCAACCGGGGTTTCTCCCCCTGCCCCACCCCGCGCGGCCTCGACCTCGCGTACGTGGATAGTCCGACGAAGTACACGGTGTCGCCAGGCGAAGGAGAGGCTTTCGATATCCGCCGCCTACCGCCGTATGTGGTCCTCCAGAACAAGGAAGCGGGTTACGAAATCACCATCAAGGCCACCGCCCCGAAGGATATCCAACCCGGCAAATACCAGATTTGCGTGATGTTCCCGGAACTCGATCGCGCCAAGTACAAGCAAGACGCCCGCAACATGGTCCGCTTCGCCAACCGCGATGCCCCCTTCTGGCAATCGAAGGACGGCAAGCTGGCGGGCAACCTGATGGGCGAGATCGAATTCGCCCGCTGAGCGTCGGCCTACTTCGCGGCCGCTTCGATGCGCGCACCGCCCAGGGCCTTGATGAGGTCGACCTGCGCCCCGATGCGATCGTAGCGGACCCGGGCGACGGCGGCCTGGGATTCGGCCAAGAGCCGACGGGCCAAGAGGTGTTCGACGAGCGGTAACTGACCGGCCGCCTGCCGGGCCTCGGCGACGCGGAAGGCTTCCCGGGCGGCGGCCTCACGCAACCCCGCGGCCGATGCCGCCGCACTGGTCTCGCGCACGTCGGTCAAGGCATCGCGCACCTCGCGGAAGGCCGTGAGCACGGTCTTTTCGTAATTCGCAGCCGCCTGGTGCTGCAACGCCACGGCCCCCTCGACGCGCGCGGTGGTGCGACCAAAGTCGAACAAGGGCACGCGCAGGTCCAAACCGAGGTTCGACGTGGCGCTGGCGGCCGTGAAGAGCTGGGAGAAATCGCGGCTCTCATTCCCGAGGGCGCCGGTCAGCGTGAAGGTCGGGAAATAGGCGGCCTTAACATAACCGATGCGGGCGTTGGCCGCGACGAGCGTCTGCTCGGCGGATCGCACATCTGGGCGCCCGCGGAGCAGATCCGAAGGCAAGCCGGCCGCCGGCGGCGGCGGCAACGCCAACGCCACCGAGGCCTTGGCCGGCAGGATAAGGTCGGGGCGACCGACCAGGAAACCCAGCAGGTGCTCAGCGGAAGCCCGCGCCCGGCGGGCATCCGAAAGCGCCGCAACGGCACCGGCCGCATTCACCTCCGCCTGCGCGCGATCCGCGGCATTGGCGGCACCCACCGCGAAACGTAGGCCGACGATGCGACGTTCCTCGGTGCGGATGGCGACGAGTTCCTCCGCCGAACGTTGCTGCACGGCGGCGGACTGCGCCAAGGCGTAAGCCCGCACCACCGAGGTGGCGACGGCGAGTTCCACCTGCGTCCGCGCTTCGGTGGTGGCGAGAAGCTGAGCCCGCGCGGCTTCGCTGGCGCGGCGGAGCTTGCCCCAGAAATCGAGTTCGAACGAGGTCGCCAGCCCCGCCCGATAGACGGTGCGGTTACGTCCGTTGGTCGAGCTGATGGGCGTGTAGCCGTTGTCACTGACCTTGCTCTGCGCCGCCCCCGCCGTTCCGTCGATCTGCGGCAACTGGGCGCCCGCGACATCCGCCAAACCGGCGGCGGCCTCCTCGACGCGACCGGCGGCGATGCGGACATCGACGTTGGCGACCAGCGCCTGTTCGACGAAAGCGCTCAGCTGGGCATCGTCGAAGCCCTGCCACCACTTTTCGCCGACGGCGACGCCCCCCGGAGTCGCCTCCGGAAAGGCGCCGGCGGTCGGCGTCTCCGGACGAACATAATCAGGGCCCACCGCACAGGCGGAAAGCAGGAAGCTCACGGGCAGCAGCAACGAGACGGGGGTTTTCATGCGCGGGGCTCCTTGCGGTCGCCGGTCAGGATCTTGAAGAAGAGAGGGATGAAGAGCGTCGCGAGGAAGGTATCCAAGAGCATGCCTCCGAAAACCCCGGTCCCCATCGAACGTCGGGCCCCGGCCCCGGCGCCCGACGCAAGCACCAGCGGAATGACGCCGAGCACGAAGGCCATCGAGGTCATGACGAGCGGACGGAAGCGCACCCGCGCCGCTTCGACGGCGGCCTCGGCCGCGGACTTGCCGGCATCGCGCGCCTTGACCGCGAATTCGACGATCAGGATGGCGTTCTTGGCCGCGAGACCGATGAGCGTGACCAAACCAATCTGGAAGTAGAGGTCGTTGGGGGTGCCGCGCACCCAGATGGCGATGAGCGCCCCGAGCAACGCGAACGGAACGGTCAGGATGACGCCGATGGGCAGCGACCACTTCTCGTACAGCGCCGCCAGGATCAGGAAGACCATCGTCAGGGCCATCAGGAAGGCCGGCAAGGCGGACGTCGCCGAGCGCTTCTCCTGCAGGGCCTGCGCCGTCCAATCGAGTTGATAACCGTCGGGCAAGGTCCGCTCCGCGACTTCCTCGACGATGCGCAGGGCCTCGCTCGAACTCAGGCCCTCGGCGCCGCTCCCCATCACGCGGGCGGCGACGAAGCCGTTGTAACGCTCGATCTGTTCGGGCCCAGAGGACGGCTTGATCCGCACCAACGTGGAAAGCGGGATCATCCGACCGTCGGCGGCGCGCACATGGATGCGCCCGACGTCGGCCGGATCCATGCGCTCGGAGGGCTCGGCCTGCATCAGCACGCGATAGGTGCGACCCGACCGGTTGAAGTCGTTGACGTAGGCGGCGCCGATGGTCGCCTGGAGGGCTTCATAGATTTCCGGCAGCGGCACGCCCAAGGTCATGGCGCGGACTTCATCCACTTCGGCGGCATACTGCGGCACCGTCGTGCGCAAGAACGAGCGCAAGCCCACGATCAGCGGCTTCCCGTCCTTCGTCTCCTTGCCCAAGGCCGCGATCAGCTCGTCCGTGACCTTGCCGAGGCGCACGGGATCGTCGTCGTCGCGCGCCTGCAGGTAGAATTCAAAGCCCCCGGCGGTCCCGATGCCCCGAATCGGGGGCGGGTTGACGATGAAGCACATGCCTTCGGTGGCGTGCGCCGTCGAGGCCATGAGCGCCCCGGTCAGTTGCTCGGCGCCCACATCGCGCTTCGACCAATCCTTCAACGGCAGGAAAATGGTGCCGGCATTGGTCTTCTCGCCGCCCCCGATGAGGTCAAAGCCGCTGATGGCGAACGCATGGAACACCGCGGGCTTCTCCGCCGGCACCTGCAGCAGCGAGGGCACGATCTTGGTCATGTAGTCGCGGGTACGCGTCACGCTGGCGCCATCGGGCAAGGAAACCATGGCGAGCACGTAACCTTGGTCCTCCGCCGGCAGGAAGCCGCGTGGGCGTTCCCAGAGGAGCGCGGCGTTGGCGGCGAGGATGCCCAGGAAGAAAAGCCCCGCCGTCCGGGGGCGCTCCAAGAGCCAACGGACGGTGCGACCGTGCCAGGCGGCCAAGGCCTGGAAACCGCGTTCGAACCAACCGAGGAAGCCCGTGGTGGGCGCATGGGTCCGAGGCTTCAGGATCATCGCGCAGAGCGCCGGCGTGAGCGTCAACGCCACGAAGCCGGAAATGATGACCGAAATCGCCACGGTCACGGCGAACTGACGGTAGAGCGTCCCCGCGATGCCGCCGAGGAAGGCCACCGGCAGGAAGACCGACACCAAGACCAGCACGATCGCGACGATGGCCCCCGAGACTTCGTGCACCGACGCCAAAGCGGCCTCGAACGGGGTCAACCCCTTCTCTTCCATCAGGCGCTCCACGTTCTCGAGGACGACGATCGCATCGTCGACCACGATGCCGATCGCGATGACCATCGCAAAGAGGGTCATGGTGTTGATCCCGAAGCCGAAGAGCCAGAGGCCCGCGAAGGTGCCGATCAGCGACACCGGGACGGCGATGATCGGAATCAGGGTCGCCCGCCAACTGCCCAGGAACAGGAAGACGACGAGGATGACGAGGATCCCGGCTTCGAAGAGGGTGTGCTCGACTTCACGAATGGAAGCCGCGACGAAGAGCGTCGTGTCGAAGGGGATCTCGTAGTCGATGCCCGCCGGGAAACGCTTCGCGAGTTCCGCGACACGGGCTTTGACGGCGGCGGCGACGTCCAAGGCGTTGGCGCCGGGGGCAAGGAAGATGCGCGTGCCGACGGCGGTCTGGTTATCGAGGCTCGCGCGTTGTTCGTAGCTCTGGGCGCCGAGTTCGACCGTGGCGACGTCGCGCAAGCGCAGGACGCCCTTGGCGCCATCGGCGCGGATGACGATATTGCCGAACTGCTCGGGGGTGGCGAGACGGCTCGGGGTAATGATGGGAATGACGACGGCCTGGCCATCCGTGGAGGGCTCCTGCCCAAGGCGGCCCGCGGCATACTGATTATTCGAGACGCGAATCGCGCGGGCGATATCGCCCGGGGTCACGCCCAACTGCGCCATCTTATCAGGCCGCAACCAGACGCGCATGGAATAGTCGCGCGCGCCAAAAATGCCGGCATCACTGACGCCTGGCACGCGTTTGATCTCCTCGACGATATTGACGGAGGCGTAGTTGCTCAGGAAGACGGAGTCGCGGGTGCCGTCCTTCGAGATGATCGAAATCGACATGAGGATGTCGTTCGTGCGCTTCTTCACCACCACCCCGAGGCGGCGGGCTTCTTCAGGCAAGCGGGGCTCGGCGATCTTGACGCGGTTCGTCAGGTTGATGACGGCGAGGTCGGGATCCGTGCCCGGCTCGAAGGTCACGGTGATGGTCAAAAGACCGTTCGACGAAGAGTTTGACGAAAAATACAGGAGGTTGTCGGTGCCGTTGATCTCATCTTCGATCGGGGCCGCGACGGTGCGCATGAGCGTCTCCGCCGATGCGCCGGGATAGGAAATGGCGATGGTCGCCGTCGGCGGGGCGATCTGCGGGTATTGCGCGACGGGCAGCAGGCGGAAGGCCATGAGGCCCGCCATCACGACGACCAAGGAGAGGACGGTCCCGAAGATGGGCCGACGGATGAAGAATTCCCAGGACATCGGCGTTACTTCGCGGCCGGAGCGCGCGGGGCGAGCTTCACACCCGGACGGATCTTCACGAGGTTATCCAAGATGACGCGGTCACCGGGCTGCAAGCCGCCGGAGACGACGGCCAGGGGCCCGACGATGACTTCGATCTGGACGGGGCGCATGGCGGCCACGTCGCCTTCACCGAGGACATAGAGGAAGCGACCCTGCGCCGACTGCATGAGCGCGGACGCCGGCACCGTCACGGCTCCATCCAGGGGCTGACCTTCGAGCCGCAGGCGGACGAACTGGCCCGGCAGGAGCCGGTTCCCCTCATTCGTGAACTCGGCGCGCATCTGGATCGTGCCGAGGCGGGCTTCGACCTGCGCGGCGACGAAATTGACCTTCCCGACGTTGGGGAGCGCCTTGCCGGCGGCATCGAGGACCGCGACCTTGGCGCGCGTCGCCTGGGCGGCGTCACCACGGAAGAGACGGGCAAAGTCTTGCTCCGAGACGCCGCAACGGACCCAGACCTGCTCGCGCTGCACCACGGTCGTGAGCAGGCTATCCGCCCCGGGGCTCACCAAGGAACCTTCGGAACGCACCAAGCGTCCGGTGTAACCGTCGATGGGGGCGCGCACTTCGCAATAAGAGAGGTCCAATTCGGCGCCCCGCACCTTGGCCGCGGCCACGTCACGGGCGAAACGCGCCGCCATGGCGACGGCCCTGGCGTCGGCGGCTTCCTTCTTGCTCGTGGCCTGCTGGCTCAAGAGCTTGTCTTGGCGGAGCGACTCGGCTTCCAGTTGCTCGAACTTCGCCTGCTCCTGGGAAAGTTGGGCCTTCGCCAGGGACAGCGCGACGGCATAGGGCGCAGGGTCGATCTTGAAGAGTAAATCGCCCGCCTTGACGAGCGCGCCTTCCTGATAGGATTGCGCGAGGAGAATGCCGGTCACGCGGGCGCGGACCTCGACCTCGCGGGTACCTTCCACTTGGGCGGTGACCTCCACCGTCTGCGGGAACGGACGGACCTCCACGACCTGGGTATTCACCGGCAACGGGGGCATGACCGGGGTCGCGGCCGGCTTGCAGGCACTGACGGCGAGGCCCAGGGCGCCAAGGAGAAGGACCTCGACACGCAAAGTTTTACATACAGACATGTATGTAAAGGTATCTAGACCACCATGGCTCGCAAGACGAAAGCAGAAGCGGAACAGACTCGTCACCGTATCATCACCTGCAGTCGGCAGGTCTTCAGTCGTGCCGGCGTGACCAACACTTCCCTCGAAGAGGTCGCCCAAGAAGCGGGCGTGACGCGGGGTGCGGTCTATTGGCACTTCAAGAACAAGGCCGACCTCTTCCTCGCCGTGCGCGCCGAGACGGGTCGTTTACTTAAACTCGAACGCACGGGGCCAGGCGATGCGTTGCAACGGTTGGAGCGTGGCTTACGGGCGGCGCTCCATCGACTCGAGGACGACGCCGAAGCCCGGGCTTCCTATGAAGTGATGCTCTGGAAGTGCGAGTATGTCGGCGAATTCTCCGCCGTGCGCGATGACTTGATGGGGGCCGGTGCCGCCTTCCTCGCCGACACCAAGCAGATCTACCAAGAGGCCAAGGCGGCCAAGCTGCTGCCAGCATGGCTCGACCCCGAGGTCGCCGCGCTCGAGACGCTCTGCTTCTACACGGGGATACTGAAGCTCTGGCTGGCGGACCCAACGGGCAAACTTTGCCGGCGGCAGGCCGCCGCCGCGATCGCCCAGCACGTGCGGAGTCGACGGGCCGT
>CALQIY020000049.1 GCA_943330755.2 Opitutus sp. GAS368 | reverse complement strand
TTGGCGAGGCTCGCCGGCATGGTCGGACGACCCGGCTTGATGATCATGTTGGCGTCGCCGGGCAGGACGCCCGTCCCCTGTCGGCGCCAGGCGTACTCGCCGGTCAGGAGGGAGTAGCGCGAAGGCGTGCACGTCGCCGACGTGCAATAGCCCGCCGTGAACCGGGTCCCTTGCGCGGCGAGCTTGTCGAGGTTCGGAGTCGGGATGGACTTGGCGCCATAGCAGCCCAAGTCGCCCCACCCGATGTCGTCGGAATACAGCAGGACGATGTTGGGCGGACGCTTGGCAGGCTCGGCGGCGCAGGCCAAGGCAACGGAGAACAATGCCAGCAAAGGGGTCAGGCGCATGGCAGAGGTCTAAGCAGGCCCGTGGGGATTTCCAAGCCCGCAGTCGATAGGGCTGACTTGCAAAAGCCCGTAAACCTCCCAATCCAGAACCCATGCGCTTCTTCAAGTACCACGCCCTCGGCAACGACTACCTCGTCCTCGAGCCCCAGGACTGTGCTCCCCTCTTCTCGCCGGACGCCATCCGCAAGGTCTGCCATCGCCACTACGGACTCGGCTCCGACGGCATCCTCTACGGTCCGATCGAACGTGCCGACGGCGCCTTCGGCCTGCGCATCCTGAACCCCGACGGCTCCGAAGCGGAGAAGTCCGGCAACGGCATCCGCATCTTCTGCCGCCACCTCCTCGAGACCAAGCGCGTCCAGGAAGGCCAGGAGTTCAAGGTCCACACCCCGGGCGGACTCGTCGGTTGCTCCGTCTTCGAAGGCGGCAACCGCATCCGCGTCGAGATGGGCAAGGTCTCCTTCCGCGCTCCCGTGATCCCGCATGTCGGCGCCGATCGCGAAGTCCTTGGCGAAAGCATCACCGTCAACGGCAAGACCTTCAAGTATTGGGCCGCCACCGTCGGCAACCCGCACTGCGTCATCCCGGTCGATGACCTCACGCCGGACCTCGCCAAGACCTACGGCCCCGCCCTCGAGACGCATCCGAATTTCCCGAACCGCACGAACGTCCAGTTCATGAAGATCGTCGACCGCCAGAACGTCCAAATCGAGATTTGGGAACGCGGCGCCGGCTACACCCTCGCCTCGGGGTCGTCTTCTTCGGCTTCGGCCGCGGTCGCCCGCAAAATGGGCCTCGTGGACGCCGATTTGACGGTCCATATGCCTGGCGGTAAGATTATTATTGGCATCGGGTCGGACTTCTCCATCGTGATGACAGGTCCGACCACCCCGGTAGGCGTCTTCGAGATGCACCCTGGGGTTCCGGTCCAAGACGTCGCCCTCTAAGGCGGTTAGTCTTTACCAGCATTCATTTTCGGTGTGCCCACTTCCGGGCCACACCGCCTTCCCGCACGAACCACCCATGGCGCCGCGTCAGCCGTTGCCCGCACTTACCGAGGACGATCTCATCGATCTGGCCGGCGGTGCGACCGTGCTCCTCGCCAAGGAGCTGGTCCTCAAAGGCAAGGTCAAGAAAGCCATCTGGGCCTTTCCGAACGTCGAAGCCTTGGTCGACGACGGCACGGAATCCCGGGAAGCGCGCTGGAACCTGCGCTCCATCACGTTCCAGCGCAACGAGTGCGCCTGCGAGGTTTCGGTCCGGCAAAGAAAGCTGTGCGTGCACTCGGCGGCGGCTTACCTGGCCCTGGCGGCCAAGGAGGGCACGATCAAGTTGACCGAGGACGCCCCACCCAAACCGTCCGCCCCTCCGACCGCCGCCAGCAAGCCCGACGTCAAAGAAAAGTCCAAGACCGCCAAGACCGAGCCAACCGCCGCCGCCCAGGGGCCGAAGCTCAAATCCCTCAACCTCTCCCCCAAACGCGGCACGCCGATCGAGGTGCGCTTCATCATCCCGCCGAACATCGCCACGGCGGCGCAACGCGATGAAATCATCTGCCGACTGGAACTCCGCATCGATGGGATCCAGACGGCCCCGGAAAACATCGACCGCACCAAGGCTTGGACCATCGAGCCCGACACGGTCTTCTTCCTGGCGATCCTCGAGAACCTCTGCAGCGGCAAGCTGCAGGGCCTGCTGCCGCTCTCCCGGCGCCACCTCCGTCAGCTCCTCGGGGTCGGTAAAGGCTTGGCCATCTTCCGCATGGCCAATGCGCCCGAAGTCCCCCTGCCCTGGACCGGCGATAGCCTCGCCGGCGTGCATGCTCACCTGCAGGAGCCCGAAACCACCCCTCAGACGACGCACAGCGGCGAACCGCTCGACGAAGAGAAGGAAGAAATCCGCTCGCAGGACCGCGGCGAAGAAGATGCGCCATGGGTCGACGGCTCGATGAAGTGGCTACGGATCCGCCTCCCGCAAAAGTCGAGCGGCCCCGTCTCCGAGCTGCGCGAAGTCCTGCAGCGCAATGGCTTCGTCCTCGAGACGGCCACGCGCGAATGGTACCTCAACGGCACGATCCAGGTCCTGAACTTCCTGGCCCGCCAGCACAAGGTCCTCTGCATCGACAACGACTCGTACTTCACGCACAACCTGAAGCATTCCCTGCGCAACGTCGACTTCGCGAAGGCCAAGTGCGACGCGGCCGAAGAGACGGGCGGCTTCCGTTTCGCCATCGGCATCGACCCCGAAGGCAAGAGCTCCAAGGTCGTCCAGGAGGCGCTCAAGAGCGGCCGCATGTTCTTCTACACGGACCGCGGCCCGCGCCTCATCACGCCGGAGTTGATGGAATCCATCCGCAACGCCCAGCGCCGCATCACCGGTGAAGCGAAGCGGGACGTCGACCTCGACCTCAACCTGAAGATCGGTTTCGCCGACCTCGCCAGCGCCGACGCCATCGCCGAAGAACTCCAGGCCGCCTTCGCTCCGCCCGAGGCTTGGGCCAAGCGCTCGGACGCCATCCGCAATCTCTCCAAGCTGCAGCCCGCCCCCATCCGCCCCGAGCTCGCGCAGATGCTCCGCCTGTACCAACAGGTCGGCGTGGCTTGGCTCTGGCACCTGCACAACAACCACCTCGGCGGCCTGTTGGCCGACGAAATGGGCCTCGGCAAGACCGTCCAGGCCTTGGCCTTCATGGAAGTCGTCCGCCGGGAACGCCCCGACGACGGCCCCTGCCTCGTGGTCTGCCCCGCTTCGCTGGTCGAGAACTGGCGCCGCGAAGCCCGCCGCTTCACGCCATCCCTCAAGGTCCTCGCCCACCACGGCCAATCCCGTGAATCTTCGCCGGAATACCTGAAGCGCTTCGACCTCGTCATCACTTCGTACGGCACCCTCGCCCGCGACGTCGGTTCCTTCGCCCTGGTCAACTGGGGCACGGCCACCTGCGACGAAGGCCAGAACATCAAGAACCCGCGTGCCCAGGCCACCAAGGCCGTGAAGCAGATCATCGCCAAGGGCCGCTACATCCTCACCGGCACGCCGGTCGAGAACTCCCTCGAAGACCTGCGCTCGCTCTTCGGGTACCTCATGCCGGGCTACCTGCCCAAGCCGGAGGAACGCCTGGCGTCCGAAGACCGCAAGTGGCACGACGACCGCCTGCTCCAGATGGCGGCGCCGTATATCCTGCGCCGCGCCAAGCTCGCGGTCGCCCCGGAACTGCCGCCGAAGATCGAGCAGATCATCTACTGCGACTTCGAGGAGAACCAGAAGAAGTTCTACGACGAGATGCAGGAGACGACCCGACAGGAGATCTTCGACATGGAAATGAGCGGGGCCAAGGACAACGCCATCCGCATGGCGGCCTTCAACCAGCTCCTCCGCCTCCGCCAGATCTGCGCCGACCCCCGCATCCTCGACCCGAAGATGGACGAGGCCGATTCCGCCAAACTCCAGGCCTTCCTCGAACTCCTCGAGGAATCCATCGACGCCAACCACCGCATGCTGGTCTTCTCGACCTTCGTCTCGGCGCTCACGATCATCCGCAAGGCCTTGGAAGCCCGCGGCATCCCCTATTGCTACCTCGACGGCTCGACCAACGACCGCCAAGGGGTCTGCGACACCTTCAACTCGACCCCGACCATCCCGGTGATGCTCATGTCCCTCAAGGCGGGCGGGACCGGCCTCAACCTCACCGGCGCCGACACCGTCGTCCACTACGACCCGTGGTGGAACCCGGCGGCCGAAGCCCAGGCCACCGACCGCGCCCACCGCATCGGGCAGACCCGGACGGTCACGAGCATCAAGCTGATCGCGGCCGGAACCATCGAAGAACGGGTCATGGACCTCCAAAAGTCCAAGTCTGAGATGTTGCGTAAGCTCCTCAGCGAATCAGACTCCGTGTCGTCGGCCCTCAGCCTCGACGACATCAAGGCCCTCCTGTCGGTCTAACCCTCCCCATGCTTTCCAGCCTCATTCGCCGCAACCGCCCCCGGAGCGAGATGTCGTTCCTGGAGCATTTGGACGACCTCCGGGTGTCCATGATCCGCGTGCTCGCGGTGTTCATGGTCGGCCTGATCGCCTCGTTGATCTTCTACGAGAAAATCCCGACCTTCCTCAACCTGCCGCTCGAATGGGCCAAGCACCCCGAAACCTCGCCGATCGGTTTTCTCATCAGCGAGTCGGAACCTTCCTTGCGCGCCCTCGGCGACCTGCGGGAGTTCACCTTCATGGGCGTCTGGTCCGTGCTCATGTACGCGGCCTTCGCCGCTGGCATCGCCTTGGCCTCCCCGGTCTTCCTCTATGAAGTGGTTCGGTTCGTCGGTCCCGCCTTGACCGACAAGGAAAAGCGCGGGTTGATCCCTTTCTGCGTCGCGGCCCTCATCCTTTTCTTCTGCGGGGCGACCCTCGCCTTCCTCTGGCTGACGCCGATGTCCGTCCAGGTCTGGCACCACTTCGCGCATGGGATGGGCATCGAGGTGACCTGGCAGGCGTCGGACTACTACTCTTTCGTGACGATGATGAGCCTGCTCACGGGGCTGACCTTCCAGTTCCCGCTGGCCCTCATCATCCTCATGTGGCTTGAGCTCGTGCGCCCCCGCACGCTGCTCAAATCCTGGCGCGGCATGCTGTTCGGCATCCTCGTGCTGGTCGCGCTGATCACGCCGATCGGTGAACCGATTTCGCTCCTCATCCTCACGGGCATCCTGTTCTGCTTCTACCTCATCGCCGTCAGCATCGGCGGGGCCATCGTCCGCCGCAAACGCATCGCCCGCGGCGACAAACCAAACCCCGAGGACGACGATATCGGCGATGATGACGATGATGAACCCGATCCCGACGGCTCGGATGACGCGTCGCACTACGACTCGCCGTCCAGCAGCTCCTACGGCAGCAGCACCGCCGCCGGCAGCACCATCAGTTCCGAGTCCAAGGCCGTCCCGGCCAAACCCAAGTCAACCCCGCCGCCCGCCGAAGGCGACTTGAGTTCGCTCGACTAACCTTCCCCACCCCCATGCGCCTCCCCATCTCCCTGCTGCTGTTGGCCGCCCTGCCCTTCGTTCGCGCGGAAAAGACCGAGAACACGTTGTTCGGCAAGAAAGCCGGCGAGACCGAGAAGGTCGTGGTGACCAGGGTGGTTGAGGTCGAGAAGGCTCCCGGCGATAAGATGGCTCCCGCCGCCGACAAGCCCGGCATGGAGAAAGAGATGGAAGCCCCCAAAGACGGCATGAAGGCGAAGCCCGAGATGGCCGAGGGCGAAAAAGCCATCGCGAAGCCAAAGATGACGGAAGAAGCCGAGGCCCCGAAGAAGCCCATGGCTGAAACCGAGGCCAAGAAAGGCGACGCCGAAACGAAGAAGGAGGAGGTCGAAAAGCCCAAGGAGGAGGCCGCCCCCGCGATTTCGCCCTTCCGTCCCGCCAAGTCGCCCTCGGCCAAGGAGACGCGCACGTTCAAACTCGCCAACCTCAATCGCCCCCTCGCCTTCGAGACCACCCGCGAACTGCAGCGTCTCTTCGGCGTGCTGACTACCCAGTACGTCACCGACGGCACGGCCTTCACCAAGGCCCCCGGCCCGGTGACCGCGATTGCCTACACGATCCTGCAGGACCTCGGCGAACATCGCTACGTGGCCAAGGCCTCCTGGCCCGCGGTCGGCGAAGCGCTCCCCGCCAGCACCGATGCCTGGGCCATCCTCCTCCTCGACGCCGAGGTCAAGGTCGGCGCCACCGGACGCATGACGGGCACGCACGCCGGCACGGTCGCCCTCGACTTCACCGCCAAGTTCAGCCCCATCGACGGCAAGACGCTGACCATCCGCCGTGAGGCGTTCGTCGAGTGCAAGCCCATCGAAGAGTCCAACGCGAACCTGACCAAGTTCATCGAGCAGGTGGCCCAAGGAGGCGAGTTCAGCGTGACAACGACCGAACGGATCGGCTGCAAGGCCTGCAACAGCCTTGGCTACACGCGTGAGCCCCAAAAGGGCAAACTCGAGGACAAGCGCATCCCGTGCACGATTTGCGAGAGCACCGGCAAGCTCACGACGACGACGGAGACCAAGTTCGTCCCCTAAGCCCGGCTAAGGCCAACCTGCGCTTGCGCCCCGGCAAGGGGCTTGGCAAGGTGCGGGCGTGACTTCCCCCCTGCATCTCGGACTGGAGCCGCACTTCGCGGCCCTCGAGTCTTTCCTCGCGGAACAGGAGGCCAGCTTCGAACCTGAGGTCCGCCCGATGGTGCGCGAAGTCCTGGCCCACCCCGGCAAACGCCTCCGCCCCCTCCTCGCCTTCGGTTCCGGCGCGGGCATCGGCCCCTCCATCGACCTCGTCCGCGGGGCCGCGATCGTCGAGCTGGTGCACCTGGCCACGCTCGTCCATGACGACGTCCTCGACGGTGCCGACACGCGCCACGGCGCCGACACGCCCAACCACACCCACGGCGCCCATGCCGCCGTGCTCTTCGGCGACGCGCTGTTCGCCCATGCGCTCGTGCTGGCCAGCGAACACACTTCCTCGACTTTGTGCTCCATCGTCGCCCGCGCCTCCCGCGATGTCTGCTCGGGCGAAGTCTGCCAGACCTTCTCGCGCGACAACCAGTCCCTCAGCCTCGCCGACTACCAACGCCAGATCCGCATGAAGACGGCCGTACTCTTCGAGGCGGCCTGCCGCGTCGGCGCCTTGGTCGCCGGCTACCCGCAAGTCCACATCGACGCCTGCGCGGCCTTTGGTCTCCACCTCGGCATCGCCTACCAGATGTACGATGACTTCGTGGACCTGCTGCAGGACGATGCCAAGGCGGGTAAGACGCTCGGGACCGACGCCGCCAGCGGCAAACTGACGCTACCGATGCTGCTCGAACGCGACCGCCGAAAGGTCGATATCCTCGCCGAACTCCGCCAAGGCCGGTCGGCCCGTGAAGCCATCTCCGCCGAAACGTGGCGCGAATGCTTCCGCATGCTGGACGCCGAAGTGGCCTCGGCGGAACAAGCCCTGGCCGCGATCGAAGGCTCGCCGTCGCCCTTCTACCTGCTCCGCCTGACGGGCTTCCTCCGCCAAGCCGCCGCCAAGCTGGCGCCGAGCGCGTGAAGCTCTTCCTGACGACGCGGGCAGAACGCTTGGCCTTGGCGCTGATCCTCAGCGGGCTGGGCCTTGCGACCACGCTGACGTGGTTCTGGTGGTCGCTCTAAGTCCTTACGGGATATAGCGCTTCGCCTGGAAACCACGCGCAGTCAGGGCGGCGCGCAGGGCACCGACCTCCACCTTGTCGCCGACCTTCACGCCGGCACGCGCATACCAGCCGGACGCCATCTCGACGGTGAAACGGACTTTGTCCGAGCTGGAGGTGGTGGTCTCGGTATCACCCGAGCGCATGGTCTTGACCTCCAAAATCACGCCTTCGGCGGAGACGAACGCGATATCGAGATCCAGCGGGGTGTCCTTCATCCAAAAACGCATCTGCGTGTCGGACTCATACATGAACGCCATGCCTTCATTCTCGGGCAACTTCGGGGTCCCCATGAGTCCGCGCGCCTTCTCGAGGTCGGTCACGGCGAAGCGCAGGCGGGTGTCGACCGATCCTTGGCGCACCGGGAAACGCACCTCGATACCGGCTTCATCGCTCTTGGCCACCGGCGCGGGCTGGGACTGGCGATCGCACGCGGCCAAGGCGAACACGCCGAGCAAGAGGCTGAAACGAAGCATGCGGGCAGTGTTCCCGCTGTTGCGTCCAAGGCAAGTTTCGCTTGAGGATGGGGTACCATGGAAACCGACCGCCAAGCCCACTGGCGCCACCCCGGCACGGCCCTGCACTACGCCCGGGCGGCCGTCCAGGTCGGGCTCTGGGCTTCCGAGCGGCGGTTGCTCGAAGAAACTTGGCCGAAAGACGCGCGCCTGCTCGAACTCGGCTGCGGCGCCGGCCGCGTGGGCCTCGGCATGCTGCGACTGGGTTACCGCCGACTCACGGTCACGGACTTCTCCCCCACGATGGTCGACATGGCGAAAGGCGTGCTGGGCCAGGTTGAGCCGGCTTGGGCGGAGCAGGTGGAAGTCGCCGATGCCTGCGCCCTTCCCTATGCCGATGAGACGTTCGCCGGGGTCATCTTCGCCTTCAACGGGCTGATGTGCATGCGTGGCCGGGCGGACCGCGACCGGGCCTTGCCGGAAATCCGCCGGGTACTGCAACCGGGCGGCCTTTTTCTTTTCACGGCCAATGACCGGGCGGCCGGCGAACACCGCGCCCTCTGGGCCCAGGAGCCAACCTTGCCCGACTGCCAGCCCGGCGATCGTTGGCATGAGACGGATTCGACGCCGGTCTTCATGCATAGCAGCACCGAAGCGGAGACGCGGGCGGAACTGACGGCGGCGGGCTTCGCCGTCCGGAAGTGTCCATTGCGCTCGGAAGTCGCGGCCGAGAACGCCGCGGTGCGGGCCTTCGCGGGCGAAACACGCTTCTACTTGGCGGAAAGGGTTTGAGGGAACCACCCTAGGCGGAGCATTGTCCTGCTCCCATGAGACTTTCCGCCATCACGGCCTGGATCTGCGTTGGCCTCGCCTGCCCTCTGGCGTGGTCACTCGAACTCCACGTCGCCCCGAACGGCAACGACGACTGGTCGGGGAAGCTGACCCAACCGAACGCCGCGCACACCGATGGTCCCTTCGCCACGCTCAACGGCGCGCGCCGCGCGATTCGAAAACTGTCCCGACCGCTGCAAGAGTCCATCCAAGTGACGCTCGCCGCAGGCACCTACCGCCTCACCGAGGCCATCCCCTTCACCGGCGAAGATTCGGGCGAAGCGAATGCACCCATCACCTACCAAGCCGCTCCCGGGGCCGAGGTCGTCCTCGATGGCGGAGAACCGCTGCCGCCATTTACCGTGAACGCAAACGGAAGCTGGACCACGACGGCGCCCACCAAGGGCGGACGGGCCCAACAACTCTGGGTCGGTGGCCAACGCGCCCAGCGGGCAAAGTCCTTCAACGAAGGCTACCACTTCGTCCGGCAACTTGAAGAAGAAACCCCCGTCGGCCCAGGCCTGTTCCGCCAAAAGGTACGCCTCGCCCCCGCTGATTTTGCGCTCCTCTCAAAGGCCGGCGCCACCGAGGTCTCCGATGCCGTCATCAATTTTTACCATAAGTGGGATAACACCCGCCGCCGCATCGAATCCGTCGACACCGCCGAAGGCACCATCACGGTCGTTGGAGGCCCCACCAAGCCTTGGAACACGCTCGATCATAACACGGGCTTCGTCCTCGAAAATCTCCCGGGATTCCTGGACGCCCCCGGGGAATGGTTCCTCGATCGCGCCGGCCAACTGACCTACCTACCCCGACCTGGCGAAACGCCCGGGCGGACCATCGCCGTCGTTCCGGTGACGATGAAGTTCCTGACCTTCGAGGGCGAACCGCAGCGACCCGTGAGCCATCTGCGCTTCCAAGGGCTGAAATTCCGTCACGCCAAAGGCGTCGAGAACACCGACCTCTTCAACCCCAACCAAGCGGCGGTCGCCACCGTGGACGGGGTCGTCACGCTCGACCACGCCCAGTCGGTGACGTTCTTCGACTGCGAGTTTGCCCGCTTCGGTAGCTACGGCGTATCCCTCCGGAAGGGCTGCCACCAAATCCGCGTCGATCGTTGCCTCCTCACCGACATGGGCGCCGGCGCCATCCGCATCGGCAACCTGGCGGAGCCGACCAACCCCGCCGACCTGACGTCCGACAATACGGTGCACAACTCCATCCTGCGCGACGGCGGCCACATCTACCCCTGCGCCGTGGGGATCTGGATCGGGGTCTCATCCGACAATACCGTGACGCACAACGAGGTTTCCGACTTCTTCTATTCGGCCATCTCCGTCGGCTGGCGCTGGGGCTACGCTGCCAGTTCCGCCAAGCGTAACCGCATCGAGTACAATCATCTCCACCACCTGGGCAAAGGACTGCTCAGCGACATGGGTGGCGTCTACACGCTCGGGCCGTCCGAAGGGACGAGCGTCAGCCACAACCACATCCACCACGTCCGTTGCTTCAGCTACGGCGGCTGGGGCCTCTACAATGACGAAGGGAGCACTGGCATCACCATGGAAGGCAACGTGTGCCACGACACGACCGATGGCGGCTACCACCAGCACTACGGCAAAGATAATGTCGTCCGGAATAATATCTTCGCCTTCGCCGACCTCTATCAATTCAAGCGCAGCCGCGCCGAAGAACACCGCTCCTTCACGTTCGCACAGAACCTCGTCGTCTTCGAACGCGGCGACACCCTCGGCGGCGTCTGGACGGGCACGGCCGCCAACTACCTGCTAAAGGGGAACCTCTACTGGGACTACTCCGGCCGACCGGTGACGTTCACCGCCAAGAAGCTGACCTTGGCGGACTGGCAAAAAACCGGCCAAGACGTCGGCTCCGTCATCGCCGACCCGCTCTTTGCCGATCCGACCAAACGCGACTTCAGCCTTCGCTCGGATTCACCCGCGTTGGCGCTGGGCTTCAAACCCATCGACACCAGCGTCATGGGCGTGACCGGCGATGAGACTTGGCGGACGTTGGCCCGCACGTTCCGACGCCCACCGGAAGGCCCCCGCCCCGAGCAACCGACGCCGCCCGCCTTAGCCTTCGGTACGGGGTTTGAAGGCACCCTTCGGAATCCCAAGGCACCTACGGCCCACACCAAGGGTTCGCTCAGCGGCCAAGGCGATAGCCTAACCTTCTCCAAAGAACAGCGCAGCCAGGGTCAGCAGAGCCTGAAGTTCACCGATGCCGCCGGCCTGCCGGCCCATTACTTCCCGATGCTGCATCTCTCGCCCAACCACACCGCGGGCGTGACGACGTGCAGCTTCGACGTCTGGCTCGAGCCAAAGGCGTACTTCGTCCACGAATGGCGCGACCAAGCCTCCCCTTACCACGCCGGGCCTACCTTCACCCTTAAGGACGGAAAGCTCATCGGTCCGGCGGGTCCGCTCATGGACATCCCCACGGGCCAGTGGGTGCGCTATGAAGTGTCCGCACCCATCGGCGCCGAGGCCACCGGCACCTGGACGCTCAAAGTCACGCCCACGGGCGGCGCCACGAAGGCCTTCCCCAACCTACCCTTCCGCCACAAAGCCCTGCGCACGGTCAACTGGATAGGCTTCATCAGCAACGCCAACGAGCCGACCGCCTTCTTCCTCGATCAACTCACCCTCACCACGACGGATCCGAACCGTTAAGGCACCCCCCAACGAAACGGCCCCGCGGAGATGACTCCACGGGGCCGTTTGCTTTGCGCTTCGCTAAACGCTTAGTCTTCGCGACGACCGAGGAAGAACGAGATCACGTACCAGAGGAGCGTGACGATCGAAGAGAAGAGCATGAACGCGGCGATGATATGGTCGCCCGTCGTGAGCTGCGTCTTGATGACCCAGGTCTGGTAGAGGATGGCCGTGGCCATGAGCAGGATCATCGCCAAGGCGAACCACGTCCCGAGGGCGAAGAGACCGAAGGCCGACAGCAACACGAGCGCCAGGGCGACCACCGAACCGATGACGATGATGGTGCGCAGGAAGGAGAAGTCCGTGCTGGTCATGTACACCGACAAGGTCAGGCCGACGACCAAGGCGCCGGTCAAGCTGCAGGCGGGCAAGAGGATCTGCGCCATATGACCGCCGGTCTTCATGTGCACGATCGCGAGGAGAGGGATGAAGATCAAAGCCTGCAGGAGGACGTAAAGACCGAGACCGGAATACTGCGCGGCCACGGAGGCTCGGTTGGTGGCCAAGCCTTGGGCCACCATGGTGCCAACCCAGAAGGCGACCATCACGAGCAACCAGCTCCAAGCGCCGAGGGACTGCAACATACCGAAGAGGCTCTTCGCCAAAACAAAGGCGATGCCGGTTTGCTGGTCAAAGCCGGCGAAGAAAAGCGCCAACAGCGCGGCGAAGCCGAGCAAAGCCCCGGCGACGTGTGCATAGGTGCGGCGGTAGAAACTGACGCGCTCCTCCACGGGGGCGACGTCGACGATGAACGGATTGTTTTCCATGTGGCTAATTTTAGCCCTTTTGCCCTCCAGTCAAGCCCACGCCCCCCTTCATCCGTTACGAATTCGGGCGCGAATTACCCGAAAGCGCCGACCCAAAACAGGTAAGCCTTGCGTCTCCGGCACGCGCTGCACGGTCCATTCGACTTCGATGGCCGCCCCCTCCTTGGCACTGACCGCCCGGGAGCGGATCACGAATGTGTCCCCTCGAACGGTAAGGATGGGGGCAAAGGCTCGGAGGAAATGCCCCGCCCGCAAAGCAGTCGGACCATCAGCCAGTCCCACCCCCAGGACTTGATTCACCCCCGATTCATGCAGTGACTTCTCCAAGATCCCCGAGCGGACCCAAGCCTCGAGCGAGGGATAGGGCCAGCCGTGGTCCGGTTGTCTTGCCACAATAGCCTCCGCCCACCGGCGACTGGCGGCGGCCGGCAACTGGCGAATGCCCTGCTGAGCGCCGACAACCTCCAAGACCTCCGGTGCCAAAGCGGCCAACGCTTCATCCGGCAGGTTCACCGGAGCGGACGAGCCGAAGGGCGCCAACTGCGCCCCCGAGGGTAAGGTCGCCCACCAGACCCCCGTCATTGGGCGTGCCTCCCAAGGGCCGCCCACATCGGCCGACCAGGAGGAAGTCGCGGAAGTCAGCAAACATTCCCACGCATCGACATCGCGCGAGTTCACGTTGAAGGCCCCAGCGACGACCAAACTGCTGGCCGCCTCAGGCGCAAGCAGCTCAGCCCTCCGCAGGGGTAGCCGCTCGTCCCCCGCCACGAGCCGGGGATTGTCGGAAGCTCCCTGCGGGCGCGTCGCGGCACCGGGGGCGGCCACAAACGCGGCATCGAGCCAAAAACCCCAGTTCCGGTCGGACTCCGGCACCAAGGCCTGCAAGCCGGCCACCGAGCTCAGCGGGGAGGCGGGAACATCCCTGACCACGATCCGGGCGAAGGCCCCAGCTTCATTGCCGGCATGCGCGTTGTCGTACTTGTCCCAGAGGACCGACTCACGGGGAGACGTCGGTCCTTCCTGCTTATCGAAGACCGCCAAGAGCGGGTGACTGACCTCCCACTCGGCGGCGTCCGCGGGGACGGCAAGATCCCACGAGGGCTTCGAAAGCGCTCCGCCCCGGACCCCGGCCAACCAAGCGGCCAGCGACCGCTCCCGAAGTTTCAACCGCAGACAAGCCCGCCGCCCCGCGATGGTATAGCCTGCGCTATCCTCGCGGGAATAATCCGCTCCCGTGGTTTCGATCAGGAAATCGGGGAACGCGACATTCGCGATGACGACCTGAGGTGGCGAAGGGTACTCGCCGATCGCTTGGTCAACCGGCGCCGGGCCATTCGCCGGCCGGAGCTTCAAGGTCATCGGACCACGGAAGCGCACGGCGATTTCGATCCGATCGGTGGGCGTGAACACCTCGGGGGACGGCCGCCGCCAGCTCGCCGGATGCGGCGCGTCATCCAATCGCCACGTGGTCTTCGTCAAAACCCGCGAGAGGCCCTGCGGTTGCTGGGCTGGGTCTGGCGAGACGAATCCATAGACCTCGCCGGGCAACAACCCGCGCCGAGACATGCCATGGGTCTGGGCATCGGCGACCGGTCCCCACAACCAGAGCCCCTGTTCCCGGAGGCCTTGCGCGAAGAGGCCGAAATCCGCCTGGAGGCAATCGTCCAGCGAAGCCGTGAAGTTCGCGCCCGAAGTGATGTTGCGCACTTCCACCTCCGGGGCGCCATCGATTTCGATCAACATGAGGTTATGATTCGTATCCGCGAGCAACGGGGCCGCCGATGGATTCCACCAACGCCCCGAACCATGGAATCGCACCCGATGCCGACCATCGGAACGGGCGTTGAAGCATCCCAGACTCAAGGCAAAATCGACGAGGATGGGAGCGTGGGTCAGCGCGTACGGCGGCGACTCCAACGTCGAGGGCGGCAAACCCTTGGCCGGATTGGCCGCAAAGACCGGCTCGGGCGCCAATAGGCGCGGCGCCAGCCCCCAACCGACCACGCCCGCCAAGGTCGCGGGGTCAGAAAGGTTACGCCGCCACCCACCGCGCACGGCATCCGTGAGCAGGCCCCACGACGCCCACCCCGCCCCGGGTGCAGGCTGGCGACCCACCGACGCGTAATAGAAGTCCTTGTCGCCCAATTCCAAAGCCAGGGCCGTCGCGACGGCGGGCGGCGCTCCCATCGGCCCGACGGAGAGGGCCTGCCGCCCCAAGCGCGACTGCATCCACGGCGAAGCACGCCCCACCGACGCCGCGGCGGCTTGCTCATCCCAACGCTGCGACCGGTCTTCGATCTGTACGGTCACTTGAACCGCGCTGTCTTCGGCCGGCAAGGATGCGCGCAAGCGGAAGCGCTCGGCACCGCGACCGAAGGTGACGACGCCCGCCGCATCGACATGCGTGAAGCCCACATCGCCACCCGCCACCGAGGCCAACTCGCCCAACGCCGCCTGGGCCCCCACGAGGGCGGCCGAACGGAGTCGGGCCAAGGTGGTGGCCTGCGCGGACTCACGACCGCCAACGACCAGCAAAGACGCGAGCGTGAGCGCCGTCAGCAAGGCGGCAGCCAGCGCCAACAAACTTATCAATAGGGTAAACCCATCACGTGTTTTCATAGTAGACAAAGCCCACACTCTTTCATTTGCGGATTATTTCTCAATCTAGGAGACACCCTTCGTACACATCGTATGAAGACTTCATCCAAGAAACCATCGCCTCCACAATCCGTGCCGACCAAGCACGTTGTCCCCCGCCCGACTGTCCCACCGATTCCCCTGCCCCCACCCGACGGTCGCAAGACAGTCGTCATCGTCGAAGACCAGACCGCGATCCGCGAACTGACCACCGAGATGCTCCAAACCCGCGGCATGTATCGCATCCTCGGGGCGGCGGCCGACGGCAATCAAGGCCTCGACATGGTCCTCAACCTCCGCCCAGACATCCTGATCCTCGACGTCATGATGCCGGGACTCAGCGGCATCGAGGTCTTGCGCCGCATTGGCCGAAACCTCCCGAAGATGCGTATTTTGGTTTTCTCCGCCAAGCAGGAGCCCCAAGTCGTGCGGGGGCTCATCCAGGAAGGCGTCCATGGTTTCGTGAACAAGAATTCGCCCCTCTCCGAACTCCGGAAGGCGCTCGATGAGGTCGCCAAGGGCAACACTTGGTTCAATGATCACTTCAGCAAGA
>CALQIY020000048.1 GCA_943330755.2 Opitutus sp. GAS368 | reverse complement strand
GCTTCGCGACTGGCTCGGCCGTCTTCTCCGACCCGCCGGCCAAACCATGCTTCGTCTGATAGCGGCGCAACGTGGAATGCATCTCCATGGCCTCCAGGAAGGCCACCACGCCGCTGATGTCTTCCGTCGGGGCATCGCCTGGCTCAAAGACGAAGTCGGTCTTGAAACGGACGAGCGAGAGGTTCGAACGGATACGGTCAGCCTCGGCCTGGATTTGCTCACGGAAGCGCGCCGGCTCGATGGTCGCACCCGCCGCCAACACGCCCTCGAGGCCTCCGTATTGCTGCAGCCACTTCACGGCCGTCTTTGGGCCGACGCCCTTCAGGCCAGGAATGTTGTCCGACGTATCCCCGACCAGCGCGAGGTAATCGGCGATCAAAGCGGGGGGAACCCCAAACTTCTCCTCCACGCCCGCGGCATCGAGTCGCCGCCAGCCGAGCGCGGGATTCGCGGTCGGCGGCGGCGCCAACTGCAGCACCGGCCCGCCGACGCATTGCCCGAAATCCTTATCGGCGCTCACGATGATGCATTCATCTCCCGCGGCGGCCAAACGATGGACGGCCGTGGCGATGAGGTCATCGGCTTCCACGCCGCGTTCCTGGACCACCGCAAACCCCAACAAGGCGGTCAGCTTCTTGATCTCGGGCAACTGCAGGATGATGTCGGGTGGGGTGTCGTCGCGCTGGCCTTTGTAATCGGGCAAAACCGCCAAGTGCCGATCCGATCCTCCGAGGTCAAAAAAGACGACGCAGCGATCGGGCTTCTCGGCGTCGCGGAGGTCCTGGAGCGATTTGATCCAACCGTGCAAGGCGCCGGTCGGAAACTGGTCCGACTGGCGACGGAGGTTGGAGCGCTCCATCGCGAAATGGCTTCGGAAGACCAGGTTGAAGCCATCGACAAGGAGCCAGCGCATGTCGACGAGTCTCGCTGACTCGCCGACTGCTTCCAGAAAAAAGCAGGCCCGCCAAATGGCGGGCCTGCGAAGGGCGAACTTCCGTTCAGCTTACTGGCCAGCGGCCGGAGCCGGAGCAGCCGTGGAACCTTCGCGCGGCGAGGAGTTCGTCGGGGTCGCTTCGACCGGCTCGCGGTAGACCGCGCCACCAGGGGAGAGGACGACCGGGTTCTGGAACGTGGAACCGGCGCGCATGCCAGGATAGCTGCTGCGGAGGGTCGCACCACCCGGGGAGACGAGGTTGGCCGTGACGAAGACCGTGAGGTTCTTCTTGGTCGTGGACTTACCGCTGGAACGGAAGGCCGCGCCGATGAGCGGGATGTCGCCGAGGACCGGGACCTTGTCGCTGACGGTCTTCACTTCTTCGCGGGTCAGTCCGCCGATGACGACCGTGGCGCCGTCGAAGACGGTGACGTCGGTCGAGACTTCACGGGTGGTGAAGATCGGCTGGAAGAAGCCCGAAGGGATGGTGACGGTCGTGGAGCCGGAGATCGCGACGGAGGTGCCGCCGTATTCGACGAAGCCTTCGAATTCGGTCACCTTTGGCTTGAGGTTGAGGGCGATCGAGTCGTCGGCGCCGACGGTCGGGGTGACTTCGAGGGTCACGCCGACTTCCTGGACGGTGAAGTCCTGCGGGGTACCGGCCGTGATGGTCACACCAGCGGAACCGCCGCCGTTCTGGTTACCGCCCTGCGAACCGACGTTCGA
This sequence comes from Opitutus sp. GAS368, assembly GCA_943330755.2. Classification (GTDB taxonomy): domain Bacteria; phylum Verrucomicrobiota; class Verrucomicrobiia; order Opitutales; family UBA953; genus UBA953. Next base: position 14,032 of record CALQIY020000048.1, on the reverse strand, counting down.
CTGGGTGTCACCGTAGGACTGAGGGTAGCGGAGGAGCTGGGCGATCTTGATGATGGCGGTCTTACCGTCGAGGACGGTGAGGCTCGGGGCGGACATCAGGTCGGAACCGCTGCTCTGCTCGATCGCCTTGAGGAAGATCGAGAGGTCATAGGAACCGATCGTGCCGATCATGCCGTTGTAAGCACCGGCGGCACCGCTCCAGCCAGCTGCACCACCGAAGTTCGGCTCGCGGCCACCGAAGTTGCCGGAAGGGAAGTTGGGCGGGTTGTTGGCGATCGGGGTGGCCGTGCCAGGCTGGGTAGCCGTGATCGTGCCGCCGTTGCCATCAGGCAAGGTGACCGTGCCGCCCGACACCGCGATGGTGCCAGGGTTGGAGACGGTGGCGGAACCGAAGACGTCATTGACCGAACGGAGGTTGGTCTGAGCGCGGATGGTCTGGACGCCGTTGACGGTCTTGGACAGGCGCAGGTTGGTGGTGAGTTCGTTCAGGGAAGACTCGGAGACTTCGATGAACTTGGACTCGATGTGGACCTGCTTGATGTCGGAGTAACGACGGAGGATGTTGCGGATGCGCTCCAGGTTCTTGCGATTCTGGGTCACGATCAGGGTCGTACCGTCGTAGTTGAGGACGGCACCGGTCACTTCGAACGACACGCCGGAGCGGGTCAGGAAGTTCTTGATGCCTTCATTGCGAGGGTTGACGTCGGTCGCACCCGCGCCGGCGGTCGCGCCACCGAAGGGGCTGGCGGCGCCACCCGTGGAGGCGGTCGGAGCACCGGTACCGATGCCGGTCATCTTGGTTTCAGCCGCAGAGCTCAGCGGGAAGAACTCGGTTTCGAGGTCGTTCGAGCCGGAGTCCGGACGGATTTCGATGATGCCCGCGTTGATCGTGTAGGTGAAGTTGACCTGCTTGGTGATGAGGTCGATGGCCTTCTCCAGGGTCACGTTGCGGAGCGTCATGTTGACCGACGGATTCTTGCGGTCCGGGTCGATGACGAACATGTTCACGCCCTTGTTCTCCTTATCGTAGGACTGGGAGACGATGGTCAGCTGGGCGATGGCGCGGTCGAATGGCAGGTCGCGGATGTTGATTTCCGGAACGGTGATCGAGCGGAGCTTATCGAGAACCGGGTCCGAGGTGGCGGTGCCGCCGATCGGGCCGACTTCGCGGTTGTAGACTTCCGGGAGCTTCCAGCTTTCGTCGAGCAGCTCGAGGAGCTTGCCCTTGGTGACGTTGCGGTTCCACTGGCCGGAGTTTTCGGAGAGGACCTGGCGGATGCGGACCTGGAAGGCCTTCGACTCAGCGTTGTTGGGCTGGTACTGGAGGATTTCGCGGTAGGCGTCGAGGGCGCCGGCGTAGTCGCCGTAGAGGTAACGGGCGCGGCCCTTGACGAGCAGCTCCTGCACCTTGTCGTCCTTGGCGCGGAGGCCGGGGGAGATTTCGTCGACGCTGCGGTAAGCCGGGTCGGACTTCTTGGCCGCGAACTCGGCGCGGAGGCGACGGGAGCTGGCGTCATCGGCACCGTTGAGGCGCTCGAACTCGCGGACGAAGGCGTCGGCCTTGTTCATCTCGCGGGAATCCATCGCCAGGAAGGCGCGGCGGGAGATGATGGAGGACTTCACCGACTTGATGCGGTCGCTGACCGGCTTGGTCGCGATGTTGCGGGGCAGGTTAGAGGAAGCCTTGTCGAGGAGGGCGTTCGCTTCGTCGAGCTCGCCCTTGCGGACGGAGCTTTCGGCTTCGCTGATGAGGGCGGAAGCGGCGTCGATGGCGGCGGCGTTGATCTTGGCGAGGCGCACGACTTCGGCGCGGGCCAACTGGTCGGCACCCTGGTCGCCGGATTCGCGGCGGGAGATGATGTCCTGCTTGGCCAGGGTGATTTCGTCGCGCCAGTTCTGGGCGGCGGTGTTGTTCGGGAGGGCGCCGTTGGCACCATCCAGCACCTTGAGCGCGGCGGCGTAGTCGCCCTGTTCGGCGGTCTGCTTGGCGACAGCGATGGCCTGGGCTACTTCGCGGTAGAGGTTCTCGTGGGACGAGGCGACTTCATCGAGCAAGGTGGCAGGCTTAGCCGGAGCCGCGGGAGCGGGCTGGGCGGCCTTAACCTTGGCGGCTTCGGCGTCGGCCTTGGCCTTGTCGGCGGCGGCGAGGGCAGCCTTGACGGAAGCGATGCCTTCCTTGGCGGCTTCATCGTCCGAGGAGATCTTCTGGATCTGCTCGAACTTTTCGAGAGCGACCTGGAGGTCACCCTTTTCGCGGGCGGCCAGCGCCTCGGAGAGGAGCTGGGTCTTTTGCGTCACCGGATCCACGTCTTGGGCGACGAGGGAGCCGACAGCGACGGCGGCAGCGAGGGTGGCCCAAGCGAGCCGGTTGCGTTTGTGATTTTTCATCGGGGCGTCGGAGGTAAAGGGTTATTTGGGGGCTTTATCTTTATTGGGGGAAGCAGGCTTGACCTCGGCGGGGATGGCCAAGGTCTCGGTGAAGGATTTACGCCCCTTCTTAGGGTCGGGGATAAAGGTCTTCTCAACGGTCACGGTCTTGTTAATCAAGTCAATGTCTTTGATGACGAAATCGGCACCTTTATAGGAGAATTTATCGCCCTTACGGTGGCGGGCCCAGGTCGTGGTGGGGTTGTCGGTCGCCGCCAGGAGGATGTTGATGGTGTCCTTGAACTCGATTGGCTTGATATCGTCGATTTCCACCAAGCGGCCCACGGTCTTGTCGTCGAGGGTCAAGACATTGCGGGTGAAGCCGTCCGGCATCTTTTCGACCTTAAAGGCCACGGGGGTCACCGGGACCTTGGGGTCGATGGGCTGCTTCAGCTTGCAGCGCTCGTAGTAGGTCTTGTTCTCGATGTTCTGGATCAGGAACTCGCGGTCGGCTTCCTTGCCGGAGCGCGGGGCCATGGTGGTGCTCAGGACATAGGGGTAAGTCGGGTGGCCGACCTTGACGAGGGCGATGCCAAACGGGGGCAGCGGGATGACCTTGCGGGCGAGCGGGACGTATTCGGATTGGGCAGGGTCCCAAGCGATATCGATGGTCGTGAAGAGGTCGTAATCCCAACCATCTTCGTTTTCCTCGGGAGCGAGCCAATCGTTAGCCCCATCGGCCAAGGAGGCGCGGGGGGAGTTGGGGTAATCGCCACCCTTCGGGGCCAAAGAGAGTTCCGGAATGGCTACCTGGCGGGCCTCTTCGCTCGGCAGCAGAGGCTTGACGAGTTCGGGCGACCAGCCTTGCCCAAGCAGGCCCCAAGCGGTGACGCCGGCGATCAACAACAGCGTTGCGCCAATGAAAAGGAAGAAGTCCTTACGGGAATTCATGGAAAAGTTCTCGGATTATTTCTTGGGTTCGCCCTCAGCGGCGGGCTTATCTTCGACGACCGTGAGGTAGTCGATCTGGACGGTGAATTGCGCAGGGGCTTGGCGGATCACGACTTTACGCTCCTCCTTGGGAGCAGGGGCGGCGGCCTTGGTATTGGTGGCGGCCGCAGCGTCGGCGGTGAAGAAGCCCGGGAGGCTGCTGACGGCCGTCGGGGCCGTCGGGGCCGAAGGGGAAACGACCGTGGGGGCGGAACCCAGCAACTTGAGCATGTCCGCAGTCGGCGTGCCGACTTCGACGGCCGTGACGGCGAACGGACGGCCGCTGTTGCGCACCTTGTTCACGAAGGTACGGAGCGTGGCGGTCGTGCCGACGAACCGAACGCGGAAGGAGAGCGTGTCGACGAGGCCGGGCTGACGGAAGGTGCGGGTCGGGGCGAACTCGTCGCTTTCGTTGCGGACGGTTTCGGGCTGCGCAAAAGTGCCTGCGCCAGGCTTGCCTTCGGGAATCTTCTCGAAGGTTTCGACGGCCTCGCGGTCGATGGACTCGAGGAGGATCGGGGTCGGGGCGCCCGCGGTCACCGGGCGGGAGTCGGCCAAGGTCTTGAAGAGGAAATCGACGATTTGACGCTGCTGGTCGACGCGTACGATGTCGCGCTTGGGGGAAGTGCCCGGATTGCGGATGTAGCGACGGAAACCAAATTCGCACTTTTCGTTCGGCAGCATGCGGATGTCGCGATCGCCGGCGAACTTCGTCCACTCGTCGACGGACTGCTTGATTTCCGAAGCCAGCGCGGTGTTGGACATGTCCTTACCGAGGATGCGGGCCTCGGGCGCACCGGCGATGAGCGCCTTGAGCTGTTCCTTCTGCGTATTGAGATCGACCAGATCCTTCGTCGCGGCATCGACGTTGGCCGGGGTCAAGGAAATGGGCGTGGTCGCCGCGGGGAGCAGGTGGCCATTGAGCAAACCACGGCTCTTCTTCTGCTGCAGGTCGAGCTCCTTGGCGGTGGCGTTCTTGTCCGTGTACTTCCAGTAGCTGGCGCCGACGCCGGCGACGAAGACGACACCGACCGCGATGAGCGAGCTGTAGAAGAGTTTGTTCTGCTTAAAGTTTTCCATGACTTAGAGGGCTTTATCCTTTTGGATGATCAGCGTGAAGGTGAGTTTGGGGACGTTGGCTTCCTTGTAGTCCGGCTTGATTTCGTCGGACGGAATGTCGGCGATGTACGCCGACTTCTTCAAGCTGGCCATCAAGGCGTTCTGGCGCTCGATGAGTTCGCGGGCGTTGAAGGTCTTACCCGGGGCGACCTTATCGAGCAGGATGCGGGCCGTGACGGTGACCTTGGTGACCGGCGGAGACGGCGGCTTCGGGGCTTCGCCTTCGACGGCCGGAGCGGCCACACCGGCGACATGGACGACGCGGATTTCTTCGACCCAGGTGTTCTTGCTCTGGGCCACGCGCGACTGGAGGTCGGTCAGGAAGGCCGGCCAGTTCGAACGGTTGGTGACGACGGACTCCAGCAATTGGTTCGTGACCAAGAGGGCCTGGGCGTCTTCGTGCGTCTTGACGATCGTCGCTTGGTGCCCGTTGAGCACGAGGGCGCGCGCCTTCAGCTGGTTGATCTGCGCGGTATTGTAGTCCGTGGCGTCGGCCAAGGCCAGGAAGACGGGCCACGGCGCCAAGGCGGCCAAGAGGGCGGCCACCAGGAGCTTAGGCTTGCGGGCATCGAAAGCGATTTGGGCGGCGATATCGCGCGGGATCAGGTTCACGCCCGAATGCTGCGGGAGCAGCAAGGAGGCCGCTTCGCCGATGACTTCGGAAATCTGGTGGACGTGCTGGCGGAGGTAATCCGGGTTGAGCTCCGGACCAGGGGTCAGGGCCGAAGAGGGATCGAACTGCTCGACCGGGAGGCGGAGCGATTCGGTGAGCTGCTCGGCGAGGCCCGGCACCAAAGAACCGCGACCGGTGAGGAGAATGCGGGTCGGTTGACGACCAGCGGCGCCACGGCGGACGTTGATCAGGCGACGATTGATGTCCTGCGAGAGGCGGCGGATGAAGCTCTGCGAATTGACCTGCAGCACGGCGACCTGCGGATCGGCTTCCGTGAGGTGCACGATGCCGGAGTAGTAGCCGACCTTGACCGCTTCGGCGGTCGCAAAAGGCTGGCCGGTGTTGTCGGAGACGCCTTGCGTGAGGAGGTTGCCGCCGATGTTCGCGGACTGGATATTGGCACCGGCCGGGCCGACGAAGCTCAGCGAGGTCGAACGGGCGCCGACGTTGATGATGAGGACTTCCTCGTTGGCCAAACCGCCATGCAACAACGCGGCCCGGCTGTCCAGCAACGGGGCGGCTTGAATGGCATACGGGCGAAGGCCGGTGGCGGAGACGAGGTTGGCGATGCGGGTGGCAACTTCCGTGCGCAGCGCGAACAGCAGGACTTCCGCTTCGACGCCGTCGGAGGACATCACCTGGCTGTCCCAGATGACTTCGTTCAGGGGGTAAGGAATCGCGTTCTGGGCCTCGAAGGCGACGATTTGCGCTTGGCGCTCGCGTTCGACTTGGGGCACCTTGAGCGACTTCTGCAACAGCAGGAAGCTCGGGGCGATGATCGTGGCCTGACCCGAAATCTTGTGGGTGTTGACGAGGCCCGCCAAGGCGGCCACGGCGGCGTTCAACCAGTCATCGTCCCCCAGACCAGGGGCCAGGTCTTCGGCGAAAAACTGGTCCATGAACAGGCGGCCGGCTTCCTCGCGGAAGGAGGAAACCGAGACGTGGGACGCGGCGAGGTTGACGATTAAGGCCTTCTTCTGGCTCATACGTGCAGGGGTGTGGTTGGTTGGGTTCCGCGCTGACCTTAGCGGGTCGGCACATCCTCGCGGATGAACTCAGGGGAAGGCGGAACCACAGGGGTGTCGGAATAAAGGACGAGGTACTGGGGGCGGAGGATGCCCGGCGTGGTGATGACTCCGCGATCGGCGGCGTCCTTGGCGGGATCGAACTTAGCCTTGGTCTGGAGGTCCTTGTGCAGGGCCCACTTCTGGTCGGCCAAAACGAGGCCGCGCGCGTCGAAAACCGGCTCCTCGTTGCCGGCGACTTCCAACTGAACGTAGTAGTAATCGGGCTCCTTCTTGAGGTTATCGCGCTTGACGACGTCACCCGGGAGGTAGAACAAGACCGAGCGGGGCTGGTTGACTTCGATCGTCAACACGGTGGCGGACGAGCGATAGTAGTTCCAATCTTCGGGCTTGGCGGAAGCGGTCTTGTAAATCTGGGTGACGGTGACCTTGACCTTGTCGACCCACTTCTTGTTGAGCACCTTGGCATCGGCCGCCGCAGGCTTGGTTTCGGGCACGCTGTTGGCCTGGATCTCGACCTGCATGCGGTTCCAAGGGTTAACTTGTCCGCCGAGCTTGCTCTGCTGGAAAGTGACGCTCCGTACGAAAACAGCGCTCTTTCCGGTGGCGGCGGCACCCGCACCGGTCGCCGGCGCGGTCTGGGCAAAGGAGTAAGAGGTCAGGCTGACCATCGCCAACAAGAGGGCGCAAACGGCTTTGAATCGGGGCATGGGGAACAATGTCGTAAGGACGCCAAGGATGGTGGCAAACGCAAAAGCCCGAGCGCTGGAACATTTGATTAATGCAAAACTCTTGCAACTAAGCAGGGGGCACTTAAACCCAAAGGATTGTGAGTCTCCTCAACCGATTCCTCCTCCTGCTCCTCTGCCTCACCCTACCCCTTGCCGGGTGGGCCAAAATCGAAGCCCAGGTCGTCAGCAGTTTCACCATTCCAAACGAATGGGTAGGCCTGGTAATTAAGCATAAAATCGCGCATTCGGCCCTGATTCCAAGCGGCGGGGAGCTGCATGGCTATTCCCTCAACGCCACCGACTCCCGAAGCCTCGCGCGGGCCAAATTGATCATCGGCATCAACCCGGAACTGGAGCCTTGGCTGGCTGATTGGGCCCAGGCTAATCGGCGTGAAAAAGACCTCCTCTGGCTCTACCCCGACCCCCTGCCATCTGGCAGCCACCTCTGGACTGTCCCAGCGGAAGTGAAGCGGATGATCAGCCGCCTAAAGAAAGGGTTAGATGCCGCGGGGGTTGAAACATCTGAAGATGCTGTAGTACAAATACTTAAGGATGTAGATGCAGTGGAAAAGGACATCCGGGACATCTTCGCCCCCCTCCTGCCCCACGAAAGGCAATTCGTCACCCAGCACCCCGGCTTGGAAAGCTTTGCCGAGGCCTTTGGACTCAAGGTCACCGGCAGCATCCTCCAATGCTCTTCGGCCGAGTCCGCCGATCCGTCGGCCCGACATTACGCTAACCTTCTCAAATCCATCCGGGCCGAAAAGGTCCGCGTGATCCTCAGCGATGCGGGCCAAAATCCCGCCGCCGCCCAGCAGCTCGCCAAGGATGCCGGTCTCAAGGCGCCCACCGCGGTGAGTTTCGAATACCTACAGAAGCCCGGCACCCCAGGCGATACATGGGTCAGCATGATGCGGCTGAATGCCCGGAAACTGGCCGACGCCCTCCAGCAACCGTGAAACCGCAACCTTGGTGGTCCCCGCTCGGGGATGCGTGCTTCGGCTTGCTCCCCCGCGTGCCTTATGCCCGCCCAGATCGTGCCGACTGCCAAGGCATCGCCGTCGCGGCCCACGGGCTCTCCGCCGCTGCCCGGACGGATGGGCCGACGGCCTTCACCGAAGCGAACTTCACGATCCCGTGCGGCTGCCGGACGGCGCTCATCGGACCGAACGGCTCAGGTAAATCCACCCTCCTCCGCGTCCTCGCGGGCTTGCTTCCCGCCGCCAGCGGCTCGGTCCAAGTCCTGGGAGCGAAACCGCAACTGGGCCGGGCCCGCGTTGCCTACCTGGCCCAACGCCCGCGGCTGACGGACCCTTTCCCGCTCAAGCTTCGGCGCTTGGTGCAGATGGGCACCTACGCGCACCATGGTTGGTTCGAGGAATGTCACCATGGCGATGAAGCGGTCGACCGTGCGCTCCACTTGCTGCAGCTCACCGAACTCGCCGAGCGCGCGGTGCATACGCTCTCCGGGGGGCAGCTGCAGCGGGCCCTGCTCGCCCGCGCGACCGTCCAAGGAGCCGAATTGCTGCTGCTCGACGAACCCTACGCCGCCCTCGACCAAGAGAGTCGGGATATCGTCGAAGGCTTCCTCTTCGCGCCCAACGCCAACCTCACGATCGTGATGGCAACGCACGACCCGGCGGACTCGCAACGTTTCGACCGCATCCTCGAACTCCGCCACGGCGCCTTACGCACCGTCCACGCCTGCGCCGGCCACCCCCACCGCCATGCTTGAGTTCCTCCTCGAACCGCTGCGCGAACCTTTCTTCCAACGCGCGCTGCTCGCCGTCGTGTTGAGTGGCCTGACCTGCGCGTGCCTCGGCGCCTACGTGGTGCTCCGCCGGATGGCCTTCCTCAGCACCGCGCTCACCCACTCCATCCTCCCGGGCGTGGTCGGCGCGATTCTGCTCGGGCTCTCCCCTTATGTCGGCGCCCTCGCCGCCGCCTTGCTCACGGCCGGCGGCATCGCTTGGCTCTCGGCGCGGCGCGGCACGAGCGAAGACAGCGCCATCGGGGTGATGCTCTCCATCATGTTTGCCGCGGGCATCGCGCTCATGTCGGCCGCGCAGGCGTGGCGCGATTTCACGGGCTTGCTCTTCGGCAGCGTCGTCTCCGTCGGCGCCACCGACCTGCTCATCATCGGCCTTACTTCCATGGGAATCCTCTGCACCCTCCGGGTGCTGCACAAGGAACTCGAACTGGCCTCCTTCGACGAAGAATACGCCGAGCTCATCGGCGCGCGCCCCGCTTGGCTCCGCGCCGTGCTGCTGATCCTCGTCGCGCTCGGCGCCGTCGCCTGCGTCCGCCTGGTCGGCGCCTTGCTCACGACGGCGCTGTTCGTCATCCCGTCCGCCACGGGCGTCCTGCTCGGACGGACCTTGCCGCAGGTCATGGGCTGGGGCATCGCGTGCGCCCTCTTCGGCGGCATCAGCGGTCTCTACCTGTCCTACCATGTCGCGGGCGTGCCCTCCGGCGCCGGCATCGTGCTGTGCTGCGCGCTCCCTTACCTCATCGCGCGCCTCCGCGCTCCCCGGCGCTGAGCGTCAGAGGCGCGGCGGCCGCTCCGAAAGCGGCGGCCCCAAGACTTCCTGCGCGATGATGGCCCGACGCAGCGCGGCGCGGGTGGCGAACTCCTGGCGAATGGCGTGGTGCCCGTACCGGATCAACGGCTGGGTGATGACCGGCACGCGGGAGGCGACCGGGGCCGGCGGCACCGGCGACGGCTCTTCCGGCGCGGGCGCGGGGGTCTTCAACATCCGCTTGCGCAACCGCCGCGGCGCCGGCGTCGGCAACGGCGGGGGCGACGTGGGCGGGGCTTCGCCCGCGGCCGCGAAGAGACGCGCGACCACGAAGATCGCGATCCCGCCCAGGATGAACGGCGTGAGCGTCACGGGCGGTCAGACCTGCGGGGCGGAGGGCGGCTGCTCGCCACCGATGCCCTTGCGCATGGCGGTATCCGCCTTGAGGTTCTCGATGCGCTGATAATCCATGTAGCCCATGCGGCCGGAACGCAACGCATCCGCCAAGGCCTGCGGCACCATGGCTTCGGCTTCGACGACGCGGGCGCGCATCTCCTCGACGCGCGCGCGCATTTCCTGCTCCAAGGCCACGGCCGCGGCGCGGCGGATTTCCGCCTGGGCCTGCGCCATGTTCTTGTTGGCGTTCGCTTGGGCTTCCTGGAGCATCGCGCCGATGTTGTCGCCGACGTCCACGTCGGCGATGTCGATGGACATGATTTCGTAGGCGGTGTTCGCATCGAGGCCGCGCTCCAGCACGGTCTTCGAGATGCGGTCGGGATTCTCGAGCACGAACTTGTAGCTCTCGGAGGAGCCGATGGTCGTCACGATGCCTTCGCCGACGCGGGCGATGATGGTTTCCTCTTGGGCGCCGCCGACGAAACGGTCGAGGTTCGTGCGGACGGTCACGCGGGCCTTGACCTTCACCTGGATGCCATCCTTGGCGACGGCGTCGATGGTGGTGCGACCGCTGGCGGGATTCGGGCAATCGATGACCTTGGGGCTGACGGAGGTGAGGACCGCCTCCAGGACGGACTTGTTCGTCCCGCGCGTCGCGATGTCGATGGCGCAGGCGCGATTCCAGTCGAGGTGGAGGCCGGCCTTCTGCGCGGCGATCAGCGCCTGCACGGTCTGCACGATGTTGCCGCCGGCCAAATAGTGGGCGTCGATCTTCTCCACATCGACCGACAGGCCCGCCTTGGTCGCGGCGATCTTGGCGTCGACGATGACCGTGTACGGCACGGCGCGCAAACGCATGCCGACCAGGTCGAAGAGGCCGACCTCCGCCCCCGCCAAACGCGCGCGCACCCAGACGGCCAGGAACGACAGCAGGAAGAGGACGAGGATAAGGACGGCGCCCGCGGCGACCCACATCACGATGGTCAGAATATTGTCAGGAGGCATGGTAGGGAAAGCTTAGCGGAGGCGGCGGACGGTGACGCGGCCGGCCCCGGTTTCGACGATGGTCACGGCGACGCCGCGCTCCACGAAGCCGTCGAGGGTGATCGCTTCGAGCAGGCGTCCTTCGACCTCGATCGTCCCCGAGGGCGCCAGCACCGTGGTGGCCACGCCGGTCTTGCCGATGAACGGCGCGAGGGCCGCGGGCGAAGGAACGGCCGCGCCTTCGTTGCTGCTCACGTTGGTGAGGGAGCGACCCACGGCCGTCTGCGGCAGGAGCCGGCGGAAGGCGACGAACTCGAGGCTGAAGAGCACCACGAAAGCGACGACGAAAAGCAGGCAGACGCCCCCGCCGGCCTCCGCCGACAGGTAGATGCCGGCGAAGGATACGATCGCGCCGAGAAACCCGAGGACGATCGTCGGCAGGAAAAATTCGGCCGCGATGAGGAGCAATCCGCCGAGGAGTAAGCTGATGGGAAGAACCAGGGAGACATCCCCTTGGGCGGTCAGGATCGCTAGCATGCCCCCAAAGTAGGTCAGCCGAGGGGGTTATCCATACTTTTTTGAACCCGTATTCTATAAAACAGGGGTGGAATTCCAGCCCCAGCTCGGCATAGCCTGTCGCATGACCAAGAAAGCCCCCGTCCCGCGGCGCACCCATATCAAGGAGGCCCACACCGTCATGCAGGAGGCCTTGCTGCATGTGGGGGGCTCGCCGACCACCGCCGGCGGCAAGAACGCCCAAGTCGCGGCGCATAAACGGGTCGCCAGCGCCGTCGGGGTATCGGCGTCGATGCTCTACAAGTGGCGCGAGCCCGCCGAGCGCGGCAGCGGCCACACCAACCCGCTCGAACGCGTGGTCAAGCTCATCGCGGCCACCGGCGACGACCGGATCGTCGATTGGTTGGCCCAACAGGCCGGCGGCCACTTCGTGCGCGACGAAGCCACGACCGCCAGCCCCATGTTGGCCCGGGACGCCAATGCCTTGGTCAAGGAGTTCAGCGTCATCATCACCGAAGTCGTCAGCGCCGCCGAAGACGGCCGGGTCTCACCCGATGAATCGCAGGCGCTCCGGACGAAGTGGAACGCGCTGCAGAAACGGACCGAAGCCTTTGTCCGCGCCTGCGAAAAGGGCGCCTACGGGACCTCGGCCTGACGATTGCACTTCACCTCGGTGCCGAGACGGCTATCGAAGAGCCCATGGCCGCCTATCCCATCCGACGCTACGGCGACCCTGTCCTCCGGGCCAAGGGCGAGCCCGTGCGCGAATTCGGGACGGCGCTCTGGGATCTCGGGGATGCGATGCTCGCGTCGATGCGGGCCGCCAAAGGCATCGGGCTTGCGGCCCCGCAGGTCGGGCTCTCGCTGCAACTCTTCGTCGTCAACGTGCACGATGAGGACTTCAAGCCCACCCTGGACGGCAAGGTCGTCGACTCCGAGGAAATCATGCCCATGTTGTTCGCCAATGCGACGGTCACCGTCCCCGCCGGCGAGGGTGAGATCTACACCGAGGGCTGCCTGTCCTTCCCCGGCATCACGGGCGATGTCGAGCGCGTGGAAAAGGCCATCGTCCAGTTCCGCGACGCCGATGGCGCCCCGCATACCTTGGAGTGCGAAGGCCTGTTAGCCCGCTGCGTGCAGCACGAACACGACCACTGCCAAGGCGTCCTCTTCATCGACCGCATGACGCGCGCGCACCAACTCCTCACCGCCACCAAGGTGAAGAAGCTGCAACGCGCGACGACCGCCGAACTGAAGGCGGCCAAGAAGCAGAAGGGCTGAAGGCCCTTACTTACCGGCCGGCTTGGCGGGCTCCTCGAGCTTCAGCACGAGTTGGCCGACCTCGGTCTTGTCGGCACCGGCGGCGGCGCTGGCGACCTTGAAGGACTTCACGAGGTTGCTGCTGCCGTCGGTGGTCACGATCCACGAGGCCTTCGGCGCCTCGGGCGTCGTGGGGTCCGTCAAGCCGACGACGTCGGGCAGAATCTCCAGGTGGCTGACGCCGATATTGCCGACGCGCACGCACAAGTGGCGCATGAGCGCCGCGCCCAAGGGGGAACTGGAGCGGTCATAGCCGAGCACCCAGTCGCCGGAACCCGCGAGGCGCGGGATGAAGCTCTTCTCGTCCTTCAGGGAAAGGGAGCCGGTGTAGACCTTCGCGAACGTGGCGGCTGGACCGGTCGTCGTGAGGTAGACCTCGGAAGAGACGACGCGTTGCGTCCAAGCGTCGGACAGGCGGACGAAGAGCAAGGAGGCGGAGTTATCGACGGTCAGCGGGTAGACCTCGGCCCAGATGAAGGCGCATTGGCGCGGGCCCGAAATCGCCGGCGCGAAGTTGGCATAGCCGTTGGCCGGGGCGGGCGTGAGCGCCTTGGCGTCCGCCTTGATCCAGGCCGCGCGCAGTTGCTCGGTCAAAGCGCTGGTCCGCAACGGCCGGCTGCCTTCGAGGACCGTGATCGCCCCCACGATGTGCTGCTGCTGGAAGCCCTGGTCCCGGGCGATCTTCTGAAAGCGGAGGGCGGCCTGAATCAGGGAGTTTTCCCACTTCGTCTGGGGCAGGTCGAGGCTCAGGTTCACCGTCTTCGTGACCTCAAGGTAACGGGTACCGGCGACGTTACGCAGGCGCGTCAACGAGGGCTGGGCTTGGGCCAACTGGGCGCGACCTTCGTCGATGATCTTCTGCGCACGCGTCTTCACCTGCTCGGCGGTCTCCGCAAAGGCGCCCTTGGACTCGAGGCGCGGGGCACTCATGATGCTCATGCCTTGCTGGACGCGGGCCTGACCGAGTTCGACCTGGCGGACGGCGCGCCCCCACTCGGCCCGCTCTGGGGTATTAAGGTAGCGGGGTACCTCCGGGTCGGGAATCAGGGGGACGGGTGGCGGAGGCGTTGTCTCACCGGCGGCGAAGACAACTAGGCTGGCAAACAGAGCTAACATGGGGTGGGTTAGGATTCGTCGAACTTACGGGCAAACAAAGCATCCATTTCGTCGAGGAGCGGGGATGCGTCCTTACCCCTCGCGGAGAATCTTAAGACCGAACCTTGGCCCGCCGCCAGCATCATCAGCCCCATGATGCTTTTTCCGTTCACGACTTCGTCGTCCTTGGAAACGGTGATTTCGACGTCGGGGTAGCGGTTGGCGAGTCGGACAATCTGGGCCGCCGGGCGGGTATGGATACCCATGCGGTTTTGGACGGTGAATTCGCGCACCTGC
>CALQIY020000047.1 GCA_943330755.2 Opitutus sp. GAS368 | reverse complement strand
TGGTAGCTCTCCGTCAGCGCGAAGGCCATCGTCCGGCTATCGACGGGACGGCCGTTGACCACGGTGACGAGGTCCTGGCGCGTGCCACGACTCACGCCGGGCTTGCCCAACAACCCGCTCAGGCGCATCCCATCGCGCTCGAAGACCGGCATCAGGCTGACCTCATCGGCGACCTGGCGGCCCCAGATTTCCCGGACGCGGTCCAGGAGCGGGACGTTGCCCGGGGAACGGAAAATTTCGCGGCCGTCTTCGCGCAGCAAGAAACCCACCTGCGGGTGCGAGACCGCATATAGCCGCACCAAGCGGATGATATGCGCGGCCTCGGTCTCATCGGACTTCAGGAACTTCAGGCGCGCCGGGACGGGATGGAAAAGATTGGCGACTTCGATGCGCGTGCCGGGCGCCATGCCATGCTCGCGCTGGTGGACCACCCGGCCGCCATTGATCAGCAATTCGGTGCCGGAAGGAGCGGACGCCGGCCGCGTCTGCAGGGTGAACCGCGCCACGCTGGCGATGGAAGGCAGGGCTTCGCCACGGAAGCCAAAGGTCGCGATGCGGTCGAGGTCGGCGGCGAGGCGGATCTTGCTGGTCGCGTGCCGCTCGACGCTCAGCAAAGCCTCTGCCGGCGTCATGCCCTTGCCGTTGTCCTCGACGACCGTCAGCGCCTTCCCCCCGCGGGAGAAATCCACGACCACCCGGGTCGCCCCCGCATCGAGGGCGTTCTCGAGGAGCTCCTTGACCACCGCGGCGGGGCGCTCGACCACTTCGCCCGCGGCGATTTGGTTGGCGACCGTCGGGTCGAGTACGCGGATCGTCGACATGCTTACTTCGTCTTGGCGGGCACGACCGCGGCCCAGGTCTCATCGATCGTCTGGCCGCAGTGCTCGGACCAGACCTTCTCGACATCCCCACCGGACACGCCGGCGAGGTGCAGTTTCTTGACCAAGCCGGGATGGCGTTTCTCGGCCTGGAGAATCAGGTAACCCGTCACGCGGTAGGAATCGCGGGGCTTGTTCTTGGTCGGGTCGATGCGGATCCCGAACTTCCCTTCCTCGGCGATACCGAAGCGGACGTAGTCGGCGAGGCCCTCGGTCATCCAGCTGGGGATCTTGCGGTAGCCCTGCAGGACATGCGTCAGTTCATGCACGATCAACATGACATCATCCGGATGCTTCGAGGCATAGCGGGTCGAAACCGTGATGGCCTTGCCATCCCAAAAGGCCACCCCGTCCATGTCCTTGAAGCGGACCGTCAGTTGCTTCGGGCGCTTGGCCTCGGCCGTCCCGAGGACCACGGCGATCTTGGGCTCCCATTCCTTGATGAGTTCCCTGGAGCGGGCGCCGAAGGCCTTCAGCTTCTCCTCGTCGGCCTGATCGTCGAAGACCAGCTGCACCTCGACGGCCTGCACGGCCGCCGTGGCGAGAAAAAGGGCAAGGAGGAGGCGCCGCATGGGGAGAACGAGGATTAAGCCCACCCCCTGCCCCTGCAAGACGAACAGGCCAAAACCTCGAGGGTTGCACCCGGCCAAAGAGCCGCAACCTTGCGGGGGTGTCCAATCGTCTGGCCCAAGAGCAGTCCCTCTACCTGAAACAGCATGCGGCTAACCCCGTCCATTGGTGGCCGTGGGGGACGGACGCCTTTGCCGCGGCCCAAGCCCAAGGTAAGCCCGTGCTCGTCTCGGTCGGCTACTCTTCCTGCCACTGGTGCCACGTCATGGCCCGCGAGTCCTTCGAGCAGCCCTATATCGCGGAGCTGATGAACCAGCACTTCATCTGCATCAAGGTCGACCGGGAGGAACGCCCCGAGGTCGACAAACTCATGATGGACGCGGTCCAGATGATCAACGGGCACGGCGGCTGGCCCCTCAATTGCTTCTGCCTCCCCGACGGACGTCCCTTCTTCGGCGGCACCTACTTCCCGCCCGAAGACCGCGGACAGGGCCAAGTCCCTTGGCCGCAGCTGCTGATGCGGGTGGCCGACTTCTTCCACCGGAACAAGGACGAACTCGCCGCGAACGCCGATGCCATCGCCCAGAACCTGACGCACCTGACGCGCGCGCCCGATGCGGATGGGAGCTCGCCGCAGCCGGCTGACCTCTTGGCGGCGGCGAAGCGCCTCTGCGAGCAGCACGACGACACCTACGGTGGCTTTGGCGGCGCGCCGAAATTCCCCTCGCCGCCGACGGTGGATTTCCTCCTCGCCATCCGTGGCACCGCGGCGGTCGAACAAGACCGCGCCTTGGCCACGCGACTCGACGCCGTGCTCACGGTCACGCTGGGCGGGATGGCCCGCGGCGGGCTCTTCGATCAGATCGGCGGCGGCTTCCACCGCTACTGCGTCGACCGCGACTGGACCGTGCCGCACTTCGAGAAGATGCTGTACGACAATGCCCAGCTGCTCGGGACTTATGCCGAGGCTTGGGCCCGCTACCGCGACCCGCTCTACGCCCGCATCTGCGAGGAGACCATCGGCTGGCTCCAACGGGAGATGCGCCTGCCCAACGGTCTCTACGCCAGTGCGCTCGACGCGGATACCCACCACGAGGAAGGGACGACGTACGTCTGGAAGCCGGTGGAGATCGTGGCCTTGCTCGGCGCCGAAGCCCTGCCCTTCGCCGCCGCCTACGGCCTGACCGACCAAGGCAACTTCGAAGGCGCCAACATCCCCAAGCTCCGGGCCAAGATCGGGGAACGCGACCGCCTCGCCGGCGCCCGCGCGACCTTACTGGCGGCCCGCAACCTGCGTCCGCAACCCGAGCGCGACGACAAGGCCTTGCTCGGCTGGAACGCCCTGCTGATCCGGGCGCTGGCGAAGGCCGCGTGGATCTTCGGCCGGAAGGACTGGTTCGAGCTCGCGGCCGACATCGAAGCCAGCGCATGGCGGCTCTTCGCCGAGGCGGGCGCATCGCCCACGCTTCGTTCGGTCGCGCACGGCGACCATGCCACGTTGACGGGCAACCTCACCGACTACGCCTGGTTCGCCCAGGCCGAGCTCACGCTCGCCGCTTACGCGTCGTGGGGACTGCCCGGCGAATCCCCGCGCTTCGCCACCCGGGCCCGCGCGCTCATGCAGGCCACGGCCGACCGCTTCGCCGACCCGCACGCCGTCGGCTTCTTCTTCGCGCCGGCGGGCCGCGATGACCTTTCCGTCCGGCAGAAAGACTGGTTCGATAATGCCGTGCCCGCCGGCAACTCCGCCATGGTCCATGCCTGCGCGGAAGCCTACACGCTGACGGGCGAAGACCGCTGGCGCCAGAAGCTCGAAGACCTGGCGCAAGCCTACGGCGGCATGGCCCGCAACGTGCCGAATGGCGTCGCCCACGCCTTGGAGGGACTGACCCGGTATGCGCTGGGCCATGCGGTACTCAAACACGCGCCCACGGCGAACCTCGTGGCCTTACAAGCCGCCCTCGGCGGACAGGTAAATACCTCAGCCCACGCCCGCCCCCATCGTCCACTGCTGCTCGTCGCCTCACCGGAAACCCAAGGTTTTCAGCTTTGCGTGGGTACCACCTGCCAGCCGCCCACGGATAACGTGGACGAAATCGCCGCCGCGCTCTGAGTCGGGGCACTCCGCACTTGCCCGTAAAGCAGGTCGGAGATTGATTGGGTGCAGCGATGGCCGACGATCCCACTTACGTCTATGGTCAGGGTCCGGGCAGCAAACGGACCCGCCGGATGCTGCTGGGGTTGGTGCTGGTGGAGCAGAAAGGCTACCACGACCTGAGCTATCGCCCCAATTGGCCCCGCTTGGCCTGGGTGCTGCCCGTCACGGCTCTGGCGACGTGGCTCCTCGGCGCGGAAGCCTACTATTTCAAGGAACGCTACATGAGCGGCATCACGACGACCCGCCGCGGGGATATGTACCTCTACTTCCCGGACTCCGTGGGCAACTGGTTCGCCAACCTCCCGCTCACGAAGGAAGAAGTCCGGCAACGCGAACGAGCGAACATCCTGAAGAGCCGTGAAGAATACGGGCGCGTCGCTCACCTCCAACACAAAGGCGAATACTTCGTGACCGTCGCCAAGGCCGCGTTGGCCCGCCAAGACTACGCCGAATTCTCTAAATACATCGGTACCGGCGCGAACCTCGCCCCCAAGAACCTCGAAGCGCAACGTCTCTGCGCGGACCTTTATTTCGCTTTTGGCCGCCCGCTGGACGCCTATCAGATCCTCGAGGAGTCCTTGGAGTTCTCCTTGGAGGACCAACCGCACTTCCGCTCCTTCCTCTACCGCAGCTTCATGCTGGACCAGGACCAGCGCATCATCGACTGCGCGAAGAAGTACCTGCCGATGCCCGGCCTCAATGCGGGCATCAAGAGCGACCTGGAGATCGCCCAAGCGCAGGCCAACTTCCTCCGCGGCAACTACGCCGAGACTTCGCGGTTGATCCAGGCCTACCAACTCGACCGGACCCCGGAGGGCTTCCTGCTCAAGTGCCAAGTCCTCTGGGAGACCAACGAACGGGCCGAAGCGCTCAAGCTGCTGGACGCCGCCACCACCGCCTATCCGGGGGTTAGCCGGCTGCTCGAACTCAAGGCGAAATGGCTCAAGGACAACGGCAACCTCGCGGGGGCCAAGGATTGCCTCGACCTGCTGTTCATCAAGGACCCATCCAACCCGGGCCCGACCATCCAATCGCTCTTCCTGATGCCCGGCCCCGAGAACGCCGCCAAGCGCGAGGGCATCATCGACAAGCTCATCCGCGAGCACGGCCGCAACGATCGGGTCATGCTCGAACTCGCCCAGTACGCCAACGATAGCGTCCAGCCTGCGCTGACCGGTCGCCTGCTCAAGTGGTCCGAAGAACGCCGCTTCCCCAACCGCCTGAAGTTCGCGCTCACCCACGCGGAGTGCCTCCTCAACTCCCAGCAACCCCACGCGGCGGTCATGCTCATCGAGGAACTCATCCGCCAGAGCGACCGCGAGCAGTGGATGAGCGAGACCCGGATCGCCTTCGACGCGCTCCGCACGATCGGCTACTTCGCCGATGGCCAGCCGGAGATCGCCCTCATCAACCTGCAGCGGCTGATGCAGAACAAGAACGTGCCCCCGCAACTGCTCGTGGCCTCCGGCCGCAAGCTCATCGCCGCCAAGCGCTACGTCGAGGCCAACAACATGCTCATCGCGGCGCACCTGCAGAACGAGACCAACCAGTCCATCCTCCTGCAGATCGTGCAGCTCAAACTGGCCCACCCGCAAATCGCCGGCGACCTGGAGACCTACCTCCGTCGGCTCATGGCCACCCGCAAGCCGCCGCGTGACGTCCTGGAGTCCGCGCTCCGCTCCGTCGGTGCGGACACCTTCCTCTTCTCCGGTGACCGCGAGCAGCTGCTCACGGACCTCGAGCAGCTGCTCAAGTAGCCTCGGTCGTCGGCGTCGGCGCCGGGCGATCGGTGAGTTCGAAGTTCATCGCCGCTCCGAGGCACATGCCGTCGGGCAACCAAGCGCCGCGGCTGCAGCCTTGGCGGATGAGCTCCTCGGCTTCGGACGGAGACTGGACCGCCACGGCCATCGCGATACCCGACGCCTCAAGGGCGCCGGAGGCCAGCGTCCGCACGGGCGCCGCCAGCGTGACGCATTGGCCCGTACGCGGGTCGATGAACTGGGTGGCCTGACGTTCGTTGGATTTGCTCGCCATGGCGAAGCGGCAAAGGTTGAGCTCCTTGTCCTTGCCGATGCCGATGCGCCAGCCGTTGGCATCCCCAGGCGGATCGAGGGCCAAGACCACCCCGCCGCCGCCCATGATGAGGGCGCGGTGGATGCCCCAACTGTTCTCGAGCATGTCCGAGATGCGGTCGACGGCGAGTCCGCGGATGATCGCGCCGAAATCGACGATGCCACCCGACTTCACGCAAGAGAACTCGGTGCCCTCGAGTTTGAACTCCGCTCCGCGGAAATCATTGTAGGCCTTGTTCCAGTCGGCGTCGTCGGGATTGAACGACGGCGTGCCGCGAGCCTCCCAATAACGGAATAGCGTGCCGGCGGTGACGTCGAAGGCGCCCGCAGACTCCTCCTTCAGGGCCTGGGAGAAATTCCAGAGCGTCTGGAAATGGTCACCGGCGGCCACGAGGGCGCCATCGGGCATGCCGTTGACCCCGGCGAGCGGACCGCTGTCGTGGCGGGCATCGACCTGGAAGTCCAGTTCGTCAATGGCGTAGAAGATCGATTCCGCGGCGCGCTCGGCATACGAACGATCCTCATCGGCGATGCGGATCCAAAAACGCGTGCCCATGGCTTCATGGGAGAAATTGTGGATGACGTTGCGTTCGCTCATGGGGAAAGGGGTATCGATGGCATCACCAATCGCCGAACATAAAGGGGATGTCGACCTTGTTGGTGGTATCGATCAGGACCCAGTAAGTTTCGTCCCTGCGGAGAGGGAGACTATAGACCTTGTACCCTGGAATAGCCGGCTGGCTGTCATCATGGGCCACCAAGATACGGACGGGGGCGCGTTCCGCCCCGTCGAATTCCCCGTACCCGACTTGGAACGCCCGAAGGTAATAAGGTAAGGGCCAATAATGACCGCCATCGATGGCGACATAGAACGGCTTCCCGGGATGGGCCTTCTGCCACACCGCCCGGAATTCACCGAGATCATTGGCTAGCAAACCAAGCCGGAATCTGGTCGGCGTATGGCGCTCCAATGTACCCGTGCAGGCGATCACGAAAGCCGCTGCGGCAACCGCCGAAGATAACCAAAGGAATGCCCCACGTTGCGCCAACAGCGGCCACGCCATCGTCAGGCTCAAGCAGACCGGAAGGAAGAGCAGCCACGGGGTCTTGTACGGCAAGGCGAGGTGGAAAAGGAAGCAGCCGACGGCGAGGGCCAGCGGGACGTCTTCGGCGGAACGCCGACCGCCGCGAACCAGGCGAATCCCCACCAACGCAGCCAACCAAAGTCCGACGGTCCACCAATACCCGGAGTTCGTGAGCGCCAGCGTGTCTTCGTTGCCTGAAGCAACCGCGAAGGAACGCCAGAACTGGTGACCCCAAGCGATCATGCCTTCCCAGTCGGTGAAGAGCACCGTCTGCAGGCTGACCCAGATCACGACGGCACCCAGCGTCGCCCAACCGACCCGACGCCACGACAGCGTCTCACGCGCGAAGACGAGCAACGTCAGCAAAAGGATTCCAAGATAGGCCGCAGCGGTGACCTTACAGGCCAAGGACAAGCCAAAGGCCGCTCCTGAGAATAGCGCCCACCAAGCTGGGCGCTCGCCGCCCGCCGATTGCAGCCACAGCAGCACGCCCCACACGAAGCCTGCGACGAGTAACGGCTCTTGGATGAAGTAGTGGCCGAAATAGCAACCGGCTGAGCCCATCAGCAAAAGGAAGGACGCCAAACAGCGCGTTGGCCAAGCGACCGCGCGCAGAAAGAACGGCGCCGCGCAGATGAGCAGGTAAAACAGGAAGGGGACCAGACGCAGGTCGTCTTCGCTGGCGTCGTCGAACTTAAGTCCACGCGCAGCCAACACGACCTGCGCCGCGACGGCCAAGGCCGGTCCATGGAACTTATCCTGGTTGATGCTGTACGGCACGCCTTCGGAGGAATCCTTAGCCAAGGACCATTGCACAGCCTCGTCCGCATGGAGACGGGGCGGCCATGTCTGGATCCCCGGCGGGCTCACGGGAGAATGCATGACGACACCACCCAGCGTGACCAAGAGCATCCACCCGAGCACCCCGAGGGCGGCTAGCCCGATCAAGAGGACTTTGGCGTAACGGCCCATCCCTCAGACTTCTCCGAAGTGGCGCTGCAGTGCCTGCTTGATCTCGAGCGGCACCAAGGCGGCGGACATCGGACCCTGGCCGTCGCGCCACGCGTAGACGGTCGTGAGCTTGCCCTTGGCGACGGCGCGTTCGCCGACGTGGGCTTCGAAGATCCAGACGAGCTTCTTGTCGCCGATTTCGGCCGGGGTGAGCGTCAGCTTCACGACGTCCTCGCGGTAGATGGGTGCAAGGTAATCGCACTCCACGCGGACCCGCGGGAAGCCCGAGAGCTTGGCGCCATCGGTCTTCAGGAATGGGAGATAGAGATGACGGAAGACGGCCTCCTCGGTGGCCTCGACCCAGAAGAAGATGGTCGAGAAATGCACGATCCCGGCGGCGTCGGTGTCCGAGAAATGCGCGCGGTATTCGGCCGTGTAGGTCACCATACCCTTATGCAACCAAAGTCCCTCGACGGTGCAACCGCCAAGGCATCACGGCGCCTGCCGGCCAGACCGCAGCCAGCGGACGTTGATGGAGGCCCCGCCGGAGGCCTCAACGCAGCGCTGCAGAAAGCCCTGGGGCTCTCCTTGGATGGAGAACAGGTACAACCTAGGCCCCTGCCCCCGTTCGGCCTGCCGGAAGGCCTGGAGCCACTGCTCTTGCCAACGCCCCGGCGGCAAGGTCCGGCCGACCGGGTGGTAAGAACTATCCGAATAGACCAAGGACGGATGGCCCTTGCGCTTCTCGTCGTAGACGCGGATGCCGTCTTGGAAGTCAGAGAATACGACCAACGCATCGTACTTCTCGGCCAGCAGCCGATCGATCCACGCACCCAAGGAGCCCTTCTCGCACGACAGACGCAGGCGGGCCAGGAGCTGACGACCGGCGGGCGTGAGGGTGGACTCGACAGTCGGTGAGAGCGCCTCGGTCAGCCGCGGGGCCTCGCCGCGGAAGGTACGACCGTACACGATGTGGTCTTCGACCGCCACGATGCGGGCCCCATCGAAGAGGAAGACATCGGCGTCCGCGTACTGCTTGCGGATCTCCGCGGTCACCCGTTCGAGGTAAGGCTTCATCGAGCCCGAGCAGTCCAGGTAAACGGCCACGTGCTGGGCGCGGATGGTCGCGCCCATGACCGGCTTGCCGACGAAGTGCCGGGCCGTGCCGTTGGCTCCGCCGAAGCCCATCCCCTTCCCCGACCCATGGCTGGCGGACGCCAAGCCCTTGGTCCCGCCCGTGGGTCCAGTCAGTGCGCCACCGACCGGTGGCAGGCTGGGCAGCGAGATGCTCGCGTTCGCATTATTGACCGCCAAGCGCTGCCGTGGCTGGAAGTTCGCCTTCGGCCGGGCCTTCACCGCGTGCTCGGCGGAGCCTCTGGCCGTTGCCCCCGACGCCGCGACGAAGACGGACGGGCCATCGTCGCGGGGCCGGGGCGACGGCGAACGGAACACGACCCAGCAGGCCGCCACGATCAACGCCGCGTGGACCAACAAGGATGCCAAGAGGCTGCGCCAGGAACGCGCCTGTCGACGCTCGCGAGTAAAGGAGAGGTGATCCACTCCCTCGACTTGGCGAACTCACCGACCAGCGACAAGCAGACGAACCTATGGTTCATCCCCTGAAGCTTAGACCGGAGAGGCGCCTGGGGCCTTAGCGCGCGGGCTTGTAAGCCTTGGCCGCCGGCGGCTGAGCCGCAGGGTCGGTGGGCATCGCCTTATCACCCGCAGCGGCGGGATCGACGGGATCGGGCGGCGGCTGGCCACCCGTGCGCAGCCAAGTCACCATCTTGATCTGGCCGCCCGAACCGGTGGCGCATTTCGTGAGGAGTTCCTGGGGCTCGACCTGGGTCGAGAACAAGTAGAGACGCGGACCACGGCCATCGCGGGCATCGTTGAACGCCTTGAGCCATTCCTGCTCCCAGCGCTTTTCGTCCGCTTTGCGGTTATCCGTTCCGCGGGCGATGTCGGTGCGGATGCCGTCGTAGTAAACGATCGGGTAGCCGCCCCCTTGGACGTTGGCGTCCGCCTTCTCGCCCTTGATGCGGTACTGCGTCACGCCATCCTGGAAGTCGGAGAACAAGACCAAGGCGTCGTAGCCCTTCTCGTCCTTCATGATGTCGAGCCAAGCGCCGGCGGAGCCCTGCTTGAAGTTGTCGTCGTACTTCTTGAAGATGGTCTTACCCGAGCCGGTCAGCTTCTTCTGGTCGGTCTCGCGGGCGCCCGTGCCGAAGGAACGGATGGGCTGGCCCTTGAAGCGCTTACCGCCCGTGACGAAACCGTCCTGGGCGTAGATGAACAGGCCGTTGTACATGTAGACGTCGGCGTCCGGGAACTGCTTGCGGATCTCCGCTTCGACGCGCTCCAGGTAGGGCGTCATCGAGCCCGAGGAATCCATGTAGACCGCGATGCGCTGCGCGAAGATCTTGGCGCCCATGACGGGGCGACCGACGAAGTTGCGGCCATTGCCGACGCCGACGCCCATGCCGGAACCGATACCGCCACCCGAACCGCCACCGAAGCCCTTGGACGAACCACCGGCCATCATCCCCGAGATCATCGAGGCGCTGCTGGAGGTCGGGAGGTCAGGGAGGGAAATCGTCGCGGTGGGGCTCTTGGAAGTGATGCGCGCGGCATTCTTGGCCAAGGCCTTCACGTTCTTCGGCTTAATCTTGGTCTCGTAATTCTTAGCCTTATCGCCTGCGGAGCCACCGCCCGCGCCGGTCGCGAAGGCATTCGGGTCTTTCTTCGAGGACTCCTTGGTGACGGAGATGATCAAGAAAGCCGCGATCAGCACCAAGATGGCGTGGATCCCGACGGAAACGATGAAACCTTCCCCGCCGAAGCGGCGCCAAAATGGCAGCTTGCGGCGCCCCGAGCCCAAGGTCGGATCTTCCAACGGCAACTCCTCCGCCGGAGGCAGAGGCGGAGGCATGGACGGAGGCAAAGGGGCATTGCTCTCCTCGGGGGGCGGAGGTGGGGGGGTATCGTCACTCATGGCCTACTCCGTAAGACTCTGACGCAAAGACCCCGTCTTCAAACCCTTTTTCAGACTGTCTGACCGCCGCCCCGTCTTTCGGCGAATGCCCGAAAAAAGGGCTTGCGGCTGCCCCTCTCTGCCCTTCTCCTTCGCCTCCCACTGATTGCAGGGTGGAGCAGCCCGGTTAGCTCGTCAGGCTCATAACCTGAAGGTCGTAGGTTCAAATCCTACCCCTGCACCCAATTTTAAGTCGTTCTTGGTCAGTATATTGCCAAACAGGTATAAATACCTAGTTTTTTGTCCTTGTCAGACCAGGGACTAAATGAATGATATCTCGTATTAACTTTGTCCTACGGGGCAATGGGGTAAGTAAGATAAAGCAGTAAAAAACAGCCGGCTTGCATAGGGGTATGCAAGCCGGCTCCTTTTTTGGGGGACGCGAACGGCCACGCCCTCGCCAACGAAACGGCCCAGACACCTTGCGGTGGCTGGGCCGTTTCGTGTCCAGCTCCTAAAACTTAGCCACCACCGGTCATCTTCGTGATGAGCGCGATCAGCGGGAGGAACATCGCGAGCACGATCGTACCGACGACGACGGCGAGGAACACGATGAGCACCGGCTCGATGATCGAGGTCAGCGCGGTCACGGCGTTGTCGACTTCTTCGTCGTAGATGTCGGCGACGCGGTTGAGCATCTCCGGCAACTGGCCCGTCTCTTCGCCGACCTGGATCATGGACGTCACCATCTGCGGGAAGACGCCGCTCTGTTCCAGCGGGACGGACAAGGGCTCACCGTCGCGCACGCGGTCATGCACGCGCTCGAGGGACTTCGCGATGACGACGTTGTCCAGGGTGTCGCGGGTGATGGTGATCGACTGCAGGATCGGCACGCCCGAGGCCATCAAGGTACCGAAGGTACGCGCGAAGCGGGACACCGAAACGATCTGCACGAAGCCACCGACCTTCGGCAGCTTGAAGATGATGCGGTCGAAGATCTCCTTACCCTTCGCCGTGCTCAACCAGTACTTGAGACCCGTATAGATACCGAAGATCGCCACCGGGGTCACGTACCAGTACTCGGTCAGCGCCTTGGAGATCCCGACGACGAACTGGGTCAGGGCCGGCATGTTGGTCTTCTGGCCATCCAACAGCTTCTGGAAGGAAGGGACGACCTTCACCATGAGGATGTACACGATGACGACGGCCACCGTCACGACGACGCCCGGGTAGACCATCGCGGACTTGACCTTCTTCTGGATGCGCTGGGCCTTTTCGCGGAACTTGGCGAGACGGTCGAGGACCTTGTCGAGCACGCCGCCCGCTTCGCCGGCCTTCACCATGTTGACGAACAGACGGTCGAAGACCTTCGGGTGCGCCTGGAGGGCTTCGGAGAAATTGTTACCTTGGGAGACGCTCTCCGCGATGTTGCCGAGCACTTCCTTGAAGTGCGGGTTGCGCTCCTGCTTGTGGATGAGTTCGAGGGCGCGGAGCAAGGGCAAGCCGGCGACGATGAGCGTGGCCAACTGGCGCGTCATGATCGTGACATCCTCGTCGGAAACCTTGGCGCCGAAGGTGAAGCTGGACTTCTTCGGGGCGCTGCTGGCGACGACGGACTTGGCGGCGCCGCCATCGCTGGCGAGGGTCGTCACCATGAGGCCGCGGGCCATGAGCTTTTGGCGGGCCTGCTCATCGCTGGCGGCTTCGATCTTACCGGAGGTCTGCGCACCATTGCGGTCGATGGCGCTGTACTTGTATTCGGGCATGGGAGTGGGGTTTGGTTAAAGGTTAGGTGTACTTCAGGACTTCTTCGATCGTCGTGTGGCCGTCGAAGATGCAGCGGAGGCCGTCTTCGCGGAGGGGACGCATCCCGACCTCGATGGCCTTCTGCTTCAGGACAAGGGTGGGCGCGCGCTGGGAGATCATGGTCCGGAGGGAATCGCTGATCGTCATCAGTTCGAAAAGGCCTTGGCGGCCGCGGTAGCCGGATCGGCTGCACTCGGCGCAACCCTTGCCGAAGTAGAACTTCTTGTTCGTGATCTCGAGGGCGTCGACATCGAGCATGTTGATGACTTCCTTGTCCGGCTCGTAGGCCGTACGGCAGCCCTTGCAAATGCGGCGCAAGAGACGCTGGGCGAGGACGCCTTCCAACGAGGCGGAAATCAGGAACGGCTCCAGCCCCATGTCGATGAGTCGCGTCACGGCGCCCGGGGCGTCGTTGGTGTGGAGCGTGGAAAGCACGACGTGACCCGTGAGCGAGGCCTGCACGGCGATCTGGGCGGTCTCGAGATCTCGGATTTCACCGACCATGATGGTGTCGGGATCTTGACGCAGGAACGAACGCAGCGCCGCGGCGAAGGTCAGGCCGACCTGGTGGTTGATCGGCACCTGCATGATGCCTTCGACTTCGTATTCGACGGGGTCTTCGGCGGTGAGGATCTTCACGTCCTCGGTGTTCACTTCGCGCAAGGCGGAGTACAGGGTGGTCGTCTTGCCGGAACCGGTCGGGCCGGTGACGATGAAGATGCCGTTCGGGCGATTCACCATCGCGCGGATGCCTTCCTTGATGTCATCCTGCATCGACAGGGCTTCGAGGCTCAGGTTGACGACGGTCTTGTCCAAGATACGCAACACCACGGACTCGCCGAACTGGGTCGGGAGCGTGGAGACACGCAAATCAATGGCGCGGCCGCCGATGGTGGTCTTGATGCGACCGTCTTGCGGGATGCGGCGTTCGGCGATGTTCAGCGCGGAGAGCACCTTGACGCGGGCGATGACGGCCGAGGCGAGGTTCTTGGGCGGGGGCGCCATTTCGTACAACGAACCGTCGATGCGGTAACGGATGCGGAATTGGTCCTCGAACGGCTCGAAGTGGATGTCGGAGGCCTTGGCCTTGACGGCTTCCTGCAACACGAGGTCGACGAAGCGGATGATCGGGGCCTGGCTCGCGGCGGCGACCACGTCCTCGTCGTTGGTGGCGGCGACGGCGCCCTCTTCGAACTCGCCGAGAAGGTCCTCCATCGACGTCGCGGAGGCTTCCCCGTAGACGCGCACGACGGCCGATTCGACGGCATCCGGGTCGGCCACGGCCAACTCGATGTCGCGCTTCAGGATGAACGTCAGCTCATTGATGGCGCCGGAATTAAAGGCGTCCTTGGCGACGAGGGTCAGCTTGCCGGCTTCGTCGGCGACCGGGACGACCATGTACTTATGGGCCTGGGCCGGCTTCAGCGTGCGGGTCAACTCTTCGCCGAGGTCGGCCGGGATCGCCGAGTAATACTGGACCTGGAGGTGGTCGGCGACGGCCTGCAGCAGGGTCGGACGGTCGGCGAGGCCGGCGTCGATCAGGCTGTCGGCGAAGGATTTTCCGGTGGTCGCATGCGACTCCCAGAGCTCGTCGGACTGGGTTTGGTCGACGAGGCCGGCTTCGAGCGCGATATCGCGGATGACGTCACTATGGTCTTCAAACATGGGGAATGGTCGGGTAAGGGGTTATTTCTTGGCGGCTCCGGGATTGAGGCGGGCGCGCATCATCTCGGAATCCTGGCAGTAGTTCATGACCTCCTCTTCGGACACCTTGCCTTGGTTGAACAAGGCGAGGAGATCGGAATCCAGCGTGCGCATGCCGCGCCCGCCACCGGTTTCGATGTCGGAGGTGATCTGGAAAGTCTTGTTCTCGCGGATCTTCGCGGCGATGCCGTCCGTCCGGATCATGATCTCGTAGGCGGCGACGCGCTTTTCGTCCACGGTGCGCAGGAGGCACTGGGAGATGACCGCGACGATGGAGGAGGAAAGCTGCACGCGGATCTGGTCGCGGGCCCCGGCGGGGAAAGCATCGAGGATGCGGTCGACCGTGCGGGCGGCCCCGGTGGTGTGGAGCGTGCCGAACACGAGGTGGCCGGTCTCCGCGGCCGAAACGGCGGCCTCGATGGTCTCGAGGTCGCGCATTTCGCCGATGAGGATGACGTCGGGGTCCTGCCGGAGCGCGGCCCGGACGCCTTCGGCGAAGGTGGGCACGTCGTTGTGGACTTCGCGCTGCGTGACCACGCAACCCTTGTGGGCGTGGTAATACTCGATGGGGTCCTCGATGGTGACGATGTGACCATCCTCGTTTTCGTTGATCCAATTGATCATCGAAGCCAAGGTCGTGGACTTGCCGGAACCGGTCGGTCCGGTGACGAGGATGAGCCCGCGCGGACGGCGCAGGAGGTCCTTGATCATCGGCGGCAAACGCAGCTGCTCGAGGGTGTAGATCGCCGTCGGGATGAGGCGCAGGACCATGCCCAGCACGCCTTTGCCGCGGTAGACGTTGACGCGGAAACGCGCCTTCTTGTGGAACGAGAAACCGAAGTCGCACCCGCCGTCGCGCTTGAGGCGTTCGACCTGCTCGGCCGGCGTGATGGAGTTCACCAAGGCCTGGGTGTCCTCGCTGGTCAGCGCGGCCCCTTCGATCGAGACGACGCTGCCGCTGACGCGGAGACTGGGGGCGCGGCCGACATGCAGGTGCAGGTCGGAGGCGCCATTCTCGATCATGGCTTCCAGCAGCTGATTGATCTCGTACGCCATGACGGACTTAGATGACGTCGTCGGCGACGGTGGCGCCCATGACTTCCTCGATCGTGGTCATGCCCGAAGCGACCTTGCGCTGGCCGTCCTCGCGCATGGTCCGCATGCCGGCTTCACGGGCCTTGCGACGCAGGTCGACGAGGTTGGAGCCGGAGTAGATCATCTCCTGGATTTCTTCGGTGATGACGAAAAGTTCGAAGACGCCGCGGCGACCCTTGTAGCCGCGCTCGCCGCACTTGGCGCAACCGGCGCCCTTCATCGGGGTCGCCCCGGCGATGTCCTGCTCGGTCATGCCGATGGTGTAGAGTTCCTTCGCGGTGGGCTTGTACGGCTGGGCGCACGACTGGCAAACGCGGCGGACGAGGCGTTGGGCGAGGGCCCCGCGCAAAGCGGCGGAAACGAGGAACGGCTTCACGCCGATGTCGACGAGTCGGGTCACCGCGCTGACGGAGTCGTTGGTGTGGAGGGTCGAGAACACCATGTGACCGGTGAGGGCCGCGTTGATCGCGATTTCGGCGGTTTCCAAATCGCGGATTTCACCGATCATGACGATGTTCGGCGCCTGACGCAGCATGGCGCGGAGGGCGGCGGCGAAGGTCATGCCGACGTCGCGCTTCACCTGCACCTGATTGATGCCCGCCATCTGGTACTCGACCGGGTCTTCGACGGTGATGATCTTGCGGTCGGGCTTGTTGATGTAATTCAACGCCGAGTACAAGGT
>CALQIY020000046.1 GCA_943330755.2 Opitutus sp. GAS368 | reverse complement strand
GGGCAATATCGCCACCAATGACTTCGACAGCGCCGGCGTCGCCGACGAGAGCTCCTTCGGCCTTTCTTATCGCGCCGCCCTCGGCGCCGGTTTCGAAGGCGAACTGGGCTACGCTCGCGTGCGCACCCGTATGGCCGGCTATAACAACGTCGATATCGCCGCCGGTATCCTCAACGACAACGTCTTCAGGGTCACGCTCCGCCATAACTTCACCAGCAACTTCGATGTTCGCGTGACCTACCTCTTCCAGGACGACTTCATCGGTGGCGACACCTTCGGCGTCTCGGCCGGTTACAGCTTCTAAGCTTCACGGATAGCTTCATACGTCAGAGCCCGGCCGTAAGGCCGGGCTCTTTTCGTTTCCAGGTAGGGAAGGTTCTCCGAACCGTCCCTGCCATCCTGCCGTTCCCAACCGCCAACCGCTAACCGCCAATACCTCGCGGCTCCGCCGCGCAGGGTAGGGATGACCGGCCCGGTCATCCGCGGGCGCGCGGGCCGCACGCCCCTACCATGGGACCCCGCACAACGCTGTAACCCGAACACCCGGAGTCACCCCCTATACTCGATACTCCATACTCAATACTCTCGTCTCCTCCGTCCCTACCTCTCCCAACCGCTTACCGCTAACCGCCAACCGCTGTCGCCTATTCATAGTGCGTCCACATCCTCAGCACCTTCACCGTCTTCTCCTTCGCATAAATCTGATACACCAGCCGATGCTGGAGATTGATTCGGCGGGAGTAAGCGCCGGCCAGGTCGCCGACCAGTGACTTGTAGGGCGGAGGATTCTGGAAGGGGTTCTTCGCCAGCACCGCCAGGAGTCCTTCAATCTTCGGACGCAGGCCCGCCTTGGACGCCTTGAGGGCGTCCTTCTGCGCTTGGTTCGTGTAGGCCAGTTCCCAGCTCACCAGCGGAGCTTCTTGGCGGCCTTCTTCAGCGGCTCCTTCAGCCCGCGGCGGATCGAAGTGCCCATGCCCGGGATCGCCGCCAGATGTAGCGTCTCCTGGATGTTGGCCCAGTCGGCCTCGCTCACCAGGACCGCATTGCCGCGTTTCCCCGTGATCTGGATCGGCTCATGGACGGAGGCCTCAATTAGCTTATAGAGCTGCGCGCGGGCCCGGGTGGCGGAAATCGTCGTCATGACAACAAAGGTACGTAAAAGCGTACGCATAGCAAGACCCCCTTCCTGTGCGAGTTTTGAGTCCTGAGTATCGAGTATCGGGCGATGCATGGATTTCACACCCCGACGCTCCTCATCTCTCTCCTCCCCCTCAACCCCGGGAATCCCCCAGGTAGGGACGGTTCTCCGAACCGTCCGCCCCGCTAACCGCCAATACCTCGCGGCTCCGCCGCGCCGGTAGGGATGACCGACCCGGTCATCCGCGGGCGCGCGGGCCGCACGCCCCTACCTTAAGACCCTCGACCCAATTCCATCTTGCCACTGCTTCTCGCGGCCGCACTATCATGTACAGGTTTGGAAGTAGGCGCAGGCCTGCGGAAATACCTCCAAGGGGGCGCGTTAGCGCCCCTTATCCTTTTCCGAAGACCAAAGGCGATAATAGCGACGGAGCAGCGCCTTGCCGCCCGGGCCACGGAAGTAGTGATTAGGCATCAGCATCTGCTTGGTCAGGAAACTCAGCAGATCGCTCAGCTGCAGTAGATGACTTCGTGCTGTCCTAGGCGTGACTACATCACGCCCACCTTTCCTCGATGCGGGCCTTCCTGATTCCTGCTGAAGCCAAGTCCCTAGGATTTGCCCCTGCTGGTTTCGGGTTAACTTCGCCGATGGCGTCGGCCATGCGCTTCTTAACGACTTGCCATGGCTTCCGCCGTTCACCACTCTTTGCATACATCCCTCCGGCTACCTACAGAACCGGACGCGGGGCGGTCTCCGCAAGGAGCCGCCCCTGCATTGTTTTAGGCCCATGCGCACATGGCTTTATGTCGATGGGTTTAATCTGTATTACGGTGCCGTCCGGGCCACGCCGCTTCGCTGGCTGAATCCGGTGGTCTTGGCGCAGCAGGCCTTCCCTGCCAATCAGATCATCCGGACGAAATACTTCACGGCGGCGCTGCCTCCGTCAGCGTCAGACCCGATGCAGGCTGCCCGACAACAGGCCTACTGGCGGGCGCTTCGGTCCCTGGGCCATGTGGAGATCATCGAGGGGTATTTCCGGGTCAGGCAGGTCTGGGCTCCGCTCGCGCAGCCCCCTCCGCCGATGGCTCAGATCATTCGCCATGAAGAGAAGGGGTCGGATATCAATCTCACCGCTCATCTCATGGCTGACGGGTTTGGCGGGGAGTATCAGGCGGCGATCGTGATTTCCGGCGATTCGGATTTCACGACACCGGTCCGCATGGTGCGGGAAAAGGTTGGGCGACCGGTGGGTGTCCTGAACCCGCAGCGCATCTCCGGACCTGGCTCGCGTTCGGTGCGCAACAGCGGCGGTTTACGTCAGGCAGCTTCTTTCTATCAGAATGGCGTGAGTTGGAGTCAGCTTGAGCGCGCCCAATTCCCGGCCGTGATCAGAGATGTTGCCGGTGTCATTCATCGTCCACCCGAGTGGGCACCCCCTTCCGCCCTCTGAACCCAAGTAGGGATGCGATGACATCGCATCCGCTGTCTCACGGTAGGGACGGCCCTCCGAGCCGTCCGCTGGCGTAGATGGGGTCTGACTTCGTTCGGAATTCTGAACGTGTCTGACCCATCTGACCCATCTGCCCCATGCCTCCCTTGCCCACATGTCACCTTGCCAGCGTGTCCCCTCGCGGCTCTGCCGCGTTCTGTTCAACCGAGCCTCTGAGCCTCCCAGCCTCTCGTTCATTTGCACTCTGCCTCCCTTGCCAACTTGCCCACCGGTCAACCGGTCAACTAATGGTACATCCGCCACCCGCCACCTGAGGCCGCCACCTGCCACCCGGAAATGAATCCCGCACCTATTCCTTCTGGTCAACCGAGCCTCCGAGCCTCTGTGCCTCTTCTCATTGCCGCCCTTGCGGCAACGTGGTTCCTGCATCTTCGCCTCCTCCTCACGCACGACCCTCTCGCCCAAGCCATCAAACTCGGCGCGGACTTCGCGAAAGAGCAGGCGCTCGGCGTGATCCCCGCGGACTGGATGGGCTGGCTCGCGCAGCCCGTCATCCAGCTCATCAATGAGCATGTCACCCCGTATGCCATCACCGGGAAAGCCCTCATGGCTAGCTGGGCGTTACTCCTCGGGGTGATCATCCCAGCCTCCGTCACCGTCCTTGCGTTCCTCGTTCTTCATCTCGGACTCCGCCTCACCGGCGGAGCACCCGGTGGCTGGCGGGCCACCGCGCGCTCGGTCTTCGGCATCTTCGCCGTCGCGGACCTCGCTGTCCTCGCTTGGACCTGGCTGATGATCGCCCAGGGTGGGGACTTCCTCACGCGTACCCTCGGACTCGCCGGCGGCCTGATTGCGATCCGACTCATCTCGCTCGCCTGGCTCCTCGTCGATCTCACCAAACGCCATCAGCTCGGCGCCCTCCGCGTCATCCTCCTCGGACTTCCCACCCTATTCCTCTCCCTCGCCGTCTCCGCTCTCTTCGCCTTCGCGCACTGGCTCTGGTTCACCGCCGGCTTCGCCCTCGACGTCCTAAGGTAGGGACGGCACCACGTGCTGTCCTCTCTCTTACGGTAGGGTCGGCACTGCGTGCCGACCTAGTATGCCTCGGGTAGGGATGACCGGCCCGGTCATCCGCTGCGCCTGAGTCCCACTACCCGACGCGGACCGACCTTGCCCCGGACAACTTCAAGGGCACCTGCGATTTCGAGGGGGAGCTCGCCGGGCAGGAGGAGCCGCCCTTGGAGAAGTAGCACGTGTTGATGCAGACCTTCGAAGGCTGGCAGCTCTTGGCGATGGGGAGGATCACGCTCCAGCCTGTCACCTTGTCGTGGGAGAGCACCTTTCCTTCGGGCCCAAAAGGTCGAGGTGGGAGGGAGTCCGTTGATAAAGGGGGCGTACAGACATGGAAAAGTGGCTTAAAACTCGTTTTAAACGGTTAATGCGGGCCTAATTGCTATGCCCTACAAGTAAATGTCAATTTGGTTTGACTAGCAGGGCAAGCCCTCCAGTCTGTCTTCATACCGCAAAAAGCCATGTCCAATCTCTCTCGCGTAGCACAGCAGACCACCGACAACCTCCTCAACCTCGGCAAGGCCGTCCAGAGCGGCTCCCTCATGGCCGAGGCCAAGGCGATCACGCCCATCCAGGCCAAGGCGCTCAAGTTGATGAAGGTCGCCGTGGTCCGTAATGAGAGCGAAGAGGGGCCGGCACTGGATGCCGAGCACGTGGTCTTCACCCGCCGCCCGGCCTTCGTCGCCTCGTTCTTGTACG
This sequence comes from Opitutus sp. GAS368, assembly GCA_943330755.2. Classification (GTDB taxonomy): domain Bacteria; phylum Verrucomicrobiota; class Verrucomicrobiia; order Opitutales; family UBA953; genus UBA953. Next base: position 11,752 of record CALQIY020000046.1, on the reverse strand, counting down.
GCTTCTTCGACGCCGTTTCTCCGATGGGGCACGAGTTCATGACCCTGACCTTCGGCTCCACGATGGCGATCCTCAAGAAGGCCGGCACGGCCAAGGGCGAGGCCGCTTCCGAGGAGAAGTTCATGGAGGAAGCAATCGCACGGGCGCTCGGCCAGGTCAAGAGCTGGAAGCCCAAGCCCTCTCAGAAGGAAGCAGAAGAAAAGCACAAAAGCCTCCTCGACGAGACCGTCGGGGGGTCGGGTTTCTCCGACCACATCCGCCGGGCCCTTAATAAGAGCGCCCGTGAGCTGGAAAAGCTGACTGAGGGTATGCTCAAGGACCTCGAGAAGTCGGAGCAGGCCGTCGCCTCCGTCGAGATGATGGTTGAGGGGGTCCCTGGTGAGATCATCGCGGGGAACTGGATTCCTTTGCCTGTCGCCGGCGTCCGTATCAACAGCGCGCGTATCAACCGTATCGTCACCAAGCTCAACCGCCGCGGGATCGGTTGCGCGAAGGCGCTGGTCATCCTCAACGCCCTCAACGCCGCCTCCAACAAGAACGCCTAATTTTATGCCCCAGAAATTCCCTCACTTTAAGCTAGGTGACATCGCCAATGTCCGCGCCGGCATTCCTTCTCGCGAAATCGACCGGCCCAGTGCAGACGGGGTAATCCCGTCCAAGATGGTCGGGCCAATCGCCCTCACCGGCACGTTCCTCAGCAAGATCGAGGGCGAAGACGTCGCGCTTCCTGGTCCGGTCGTTACTCGACACGGTCTAAAGGAGGGAGACATCCTCACCTCTTCGCGTGGAGTCTTCCGTGCTTCACTCCTTGAAAAGGAGCCCGAGCAGCTCACCGGCGGTTTCCAGCTGGTGGCCGGCCCGCTTTGTCACGTCGTCCGCATCGACGCCGAGAAAGCCGATCCGGCCTACGTCGCCTGGGTTCTTTCTACTCCGTCTGTGCAGACTAAGATGGTGTCTTCGGCCGGAGGTACGGCGGTCCGTCTGTTCTCCCGTGATGCCCTCGCCGAGATCGATCTCCCGCTCCCACCTCTTGAGATGCAACGCAAGCTGGCCCGAGTCGCCCGAGACGCACAGGCCTTGGTGGTCGCTCGCCGTGAAGAAGCCCGCCTCGAGCTCGCCATCACCACCCAGGAGCTCTCCGAAATCCTCGGCCTCAACGCCTGAATCCCATGCCCCCCGCTCTCTCTCCCGCCGCCCGCACGCGCCTGGCGTCCATCAGCAAGCAGCTGAAGGCCAAGTTTCCTGACTCCGATAGCCGTCTGGCTGCGGTGGTCTATGCCGTCTACGCGTGCCAGGCCGCGCGCCAGACCGGCGACAATCTGCCTCGCTTGATGTCGGCCACTCAGGTGGCGTTGCCGGATTACCTCAACGGGGTGTCGGCGCTGGACTATTTCCTCAACGAGGAAGCAGATGGCTCCGCGGACCAGCAGCCCCTCGCTTACCGCGCGTCTCGGCTGATCAACGACCTCGCGAGCCTCAATGCCGCGAGCTTGGACTTTACGTCCAATGCGAAGCTTTCCGCCAACTGGATGGAGCTTCCTGCCCGTGAGCTGCCGTTCCAGTTGTTGGTACTGGATAAGATCGCTGACCCAGCTGAACTCATCGAGCTCGACCCGGTCCTCCCGTCCCTTGTTTACGGTCTGCTGATCCGAACGAACGTCAACGACACCGAACAGCCGGCAGTCAACGTTCCGCCCAGCCTTTCGGGACTCATCGCCAAGGCCTTTGCGCTAGGGCACGGTCAGGCCGCATTGGATCTGACTTTCGGCCTCGGTGGCATGACCGCCGATTCTATGGGCGAAAACAGCACGGCCTCTTTTTTTGCACAAGAATCGGACCCGCTTCAGGCGCTTCTTGGCTGGCTGAGAATCCAGATTATGCCCGGCGCTGAATCGGCCTTGGTTCAAGTCGGCGATCCCCTCACCCACGCGTTCGCGAATCTGGCCAATACGCGACCTGTAGACCTGGCTTATGTCTACCAAGTCGAATCGGGACCTAAGGTGGATATCTTGAAGCTGATGTCCCAGACTTCTGAGCCTGCTGAGCGGCTGATCGCAGTTTGCGCCGCAGCCGAGAGCCGACTGAAGCAGGGTAGAAGCGAGCTCGCTCAGGACGAGCAGGGGCTTGTCGCCGCAAGCTATCACAAGGAATCCAAGCAGCGAGAGTTCGAAGAGTTCGTCAAGATCCGCATCCCCGCTGTCCAGAGGGTGATCCAGCAATCCAAGGAAGGCGGGGACTTGCGGGAAAACTCCGATTACAAGAAGGCCCGTAAGGAACTCGATGTCCTTACCTCGTACGCCAAGGCCATCGAGGATGGACTTCGAGACATGGAGTACCAGTTCCGGGAGCGCCAGGCTCGTCACGAAAACTTGAAGCGCACCGTCGCCCACCTGCAGGCGGAGTACGATGAAGCCGAAGCCCGACTGCGTAAGGCTCGGCGAGAGTTCACAGCTGAGAGCCTCTCCTTGCACCGGAACGATGGAAGAGACCTCAAGCTCATCCGTCACGCCCTGGAAACCGTCACCTCTTCCGGCATCGCCGTCGCGGTGGTGTCTGGCCGTAATCTGATTCGCCTTCCAAGCACACGGTTCCTCCGCTCTTATCTGACCACCGAGCAGAACTGGCTAGACACGGTCGTGGAGCTTCCACGCGGTATCGCCGGTGCCGGCGAGCGCGTCGCGATGCTAGTCTTCCGCAAGGGCCGCAAGGACAAGGACGTGCTCTTCGTCGATGCCTCGCGTATCGATGCGGTGGTCAAGGCCGGCGCCGAAGATTCGGTCATCGATATCGCCGCGTCGGAGTCGTCCGTCGTTCGTCGCCAGCGACTCGAGGAACTGCCCGAGGCCTACGTCGCTCGTCTCGTCGAAATCATCCGCGACCGCGTCGAGTACGACGGCGTTTCCGCCAAGGTCGAGGCCTCGGTTGCTCTCGGCGAGTCCGACCTCCGTCCGCAACCGCATCTTCGCGCGCTCGGCTCCGCTCGCGTGACGGTAGAGAAGCTTTTCCAGAAGCTGGCGGCTTCCGTCGAGCAGACACGCAAGGCCTCCGCAGCGCTCCAGGCCTCCCGCGCCGCGCTCGGTCTCTCCCCCCTCAATAATCAGTCCGGCCCGGCCGCGCCTCGCCCCTCAGGAACCTGATCTGACCCCCCATTCTCCGACGGTTCTGACGGGCCCTTTTCAGGGCCTAGCGTGAGCTGTCGTCCTAATTTCACCCCCCGCACACACAACAAAAACATAAAAATACATGAAACACGTCCCCAACACTAACAATGCCTATACCGTTGCTACCCTCGGCTTTAACGAGCCGAGCGTTTTCAACTCCTACTTCGAAAAGGTGCCACTGCCGCCGCCGAAGCACCTCCAAGCCTCAGCTGCACTGGTAGCCGATTACGGCTCCATCCTCGGTCCTCTCCTGGACGACCCGACCTTCGCCGCGGCGCCCGCCGCGCCGAAGCCGGAGTTCCGCTCGCGCGTGACGCCGATCGCCAAGCCCTGGGAGACCAGCGACTCGCCGCTCTTCTACAAGCCCTACGGCGCTTGTGGTACGGTGACGGGTTCCGTTCACTTCCTCTACGTCGCCTCGCACGAGCAGTACCTCGTCGTCGACTGCGGTGCGCTACAGGGCGAGACGGAAGGGCAGGGCCTGTACGACCCTTGGGCCTTCCCGGTCGCCCCGGCTAAGGTCTTCGCCTTGGTGATCACCCACGCTCACCACGACCACATCGGCCAGCTCCAGAAGTGGCTCGAGGCCGGCTTCACCGGTAAGATCTACTGCACGCAGGCGACGGCCAAGCTGATGGCCGTCCGCATGAACCTAGAACTCGACGAGCCTCTCGCCGCGGACGCCGACGAGGATGACCGCCTGGCCAATCTGCACGGCCGCATGGTCTGCCCGGACGCTTCTTCCGACTACGCCTTAGGCACCTACTTCCCGATGGAAGGCCTCGAGGGCATCACGATGAGCTTTATGCCGACGGCTCACCTCCTCGGCGCCGTCTCCGTCCAGATCCGCGCCGACGTCCCTGGACGTCCGAAGGCCGAGATCCACTTCTCGGGTGATGTCGGCCCGCTGACCGACGCTGCCGCCCACCTCGGCCTCGCCGCCGCCCGTCAGCCTTGGGAGGCGATGTCTCCGACGGTTGTCCTGGAATCGACCTACGGCGACCGCCCCGACCGCGCCGCCAATTGCCTCGACGGCCAGGCTCGGTTTACGGCCCTTGCCGCCGCTATCGGTAACGCCAACGCCCGTGGCCCTGGCGCCTCCCTCGTGATCCCGGCCTTTACTCTTGGCCGCACCACGGATGTCCTTTCCGACATCCTCTACGTGCTGCTTACGATGTGGGACGAGCTCTGCATCCTGCCGGAGGAGGGTGTGCCGCAGATCTCGGTCTGCTCCCGTTTGGCCGGTAACTTCGCCCGCATCGTGGGCGAGTCCCTGCTGATCGCTGGGCCGGATGGCCAGCCCCGCTGGCGCAACCCGCACTCGGCCCTCGCCGGCCTCATCGGGCCCGAGACCGTCGCGACGCTGTTCGACCCTGATGCCGAACATGACGAGCGCTTCGACGCCGCCTTCCGCCTCCACTACGTCAAGGAGCCCGTGCTCAATGGCGGTCTCTCCATCATCATCGCAGGCTCCGGCACCACCACCGAGGGGACTATCATCCAGATCATCTCGGACTTCGTCACGGATGAGCTTTCGACGCTGCTGCTGACTGGTTACTGCCCGGAAGAGTCTCCGGCGGCACAGCTGCGCGAGCTCGCCGCCAAGTCCCTCGAGGAGCGGGCGAGCATGAAGCTTAGTTTCCCGAAGAAGAAGTCCGGTAAGCCGATGTTCGCCAACGTCCCGGGGGACGAGGTCCGTATGCACGTTGAAGACCTTTCCCCTTACTACTCCGGTCACGCTGACGCTAAGGCCTTGGCCGAGTATATCCATGGCTCCAAGCCCAAGGATAGCGACGTGGACGTCATCCTCGTCCACGGCTCCGACCCCGCCCGCGAGACCCTGGCCGGCCGCCTCAAGCAGCCCAACGACGTGGGAGCCCGCCCGGTCCGCAATGTCTACTGCCCGTCGCCGGTGTCGCCTTGGTACGACCTCGCTTACCGCCGCTGGGCCCGCCCGGACTGCGGTGAGCTGCGCTCCTCCGAGTGCCTGCGCTCCTACCGCAAGGACGGCGGCCTGCGTAACGCTCAGTCGGTGATCATGTCGATCGCCCATTCCCTCGCCAAGTTCTCGAACTTCACCTGCACGGACGCCGCTCCGGATGCCGAGAATGTCTGGGGCATCGTGGCCACTGACCATGAAGTCCACCACGACGTGAAGGCACGTCCTATGAGCGACGGGCACGTCCAGATCGAGGTTTCGTCCCGCATGGGCGTCTGCGACAGCCGTACGGATATCGCCAAGCGCCTCTTCCCTTGGGCGTCTGTCATGGGATATCTCACCCGTGCTAAGGCCTCGGGTTACGCCCCGATCAGCTCGGCCGAAGAGGTGGATGCTCTGCTCGCCCGCATCAAGGACACCTCCCGTAAGGTTCCGATCTTCCTGGTGGGCAAGCCGCGCGACAACAAGGACCATGCCCACTTCCTTGCCAAGCGCTGGGTGCTGGGGTCCGGAGAGGTCTATGTGGTCACCCGGGAGGGCCGTGAGCGCCTGGCCGAGCACGGGGTGGAGATGGGGGCCTCGATCGGCCTCATGTATGGCTGCGACCCCCTGGAGGCGCCGACCATGCTCTTCGCCACCCAGCCCCAGGACCAGGCCCACGAGATCATCGCCGAGCTCAACAAGGCCGACGACCATAACCGCCGTGCCTGCGCCGCCCCGGCCGCCCAATCCCGGGCGGCCTGAGGGTCGATAATAAAACCAGCCACTAAAACCCAATGCCTTGCCACTTCTGGCTTATCATCTAACTATGGATACATGACTTCCCCTAAGATTAGCGAGTATACCTCATCTGTCTGGGGCGTCTTCAGGCTCCGCCGCGAACGCGCCGTCGAACTCGGTATCAAGACCGCGTAATCAATCATGGAAGAAGAGCCGCGCATCCATAAGTCTCCAGCGGCGAAGAAGCCTACCCCCGAACAAGCGGCCGCCGCGAGGAGATGTGAAGAGGCCAATAAGCCGATGGGGTGCGGCATGAAGCTGTTCCTTTTATGGCTCGGGGCGTCGGCTCTGACGGTCTTGGCGTTGTTTGTGGCGGAGCAGTTTAAGCGGTAGGCCATTATAATAAAGTAAGCCTATTCTAGTGGCTAACCACTAGTGATTGGGCCTCAGCCAGTTCCGTCGGCGCCGAGCTGACGGGGACTTAGAGCCACCTGCAGGGCGGCAGGTTGACTCCTGGCCATGCCCGCCTAATTTAACCTTCTGCGCCCCTCAAAAGGCCGTTCTCATACATACTCATGGACAAACCAGCGCCTCGCGAAGAGGGCGGGTTGTCGGACGAAGCCTTCCGAGACTGGCTGGAATCCCACATGCTGGGGCTCTGGCCGGAAAACGGAGGAATCGAAGACACCCCACCGTCTGAGGACTAAAGGATACAAGCTGATCCAACGTTGTTCTAAAATACGCGCTCAGCGCGTGGTGATCAAAAAGAAAACCGAAGCCGCGCAGCGGTCAGGCGAATCTCTCCGGCCCGGGCACGCAGTGTCCGGGCCGGTTCTGTATTGCAGAGGGCGAACATGGGGTCAGGCCGCACCTTTAATTAGCCGCACCTAAACCCCGCATAGCGGCATGGATTTAGGTGCGCACGGATGAGGGGTGCGGCCTGACCCCTTTGCCTTCGAGCCGGGCCACCTTACTTTGTTCAGATATAATAACCCCCATGACTGAAACCGCTTCACAGTGCTTGATCACGGGCTAGGCTTTCGAGACCCCTCCATGGACACATGGGAATACACCTGTAAGCAGTCGCCGTCTGAGGCTTTCCAGACGGTGAGGTTCTATGTCCGGACGAAGGTCTTGGAGCTCGGCGGTGGAGCGGCCCTGAACGGAGAGGGCATCGACCTCGATTTCCTGGGATATGATGGGGTCGCCAGGATTCGCTTCGCTAAGACCAAGGAGGGTTCGCGCGTATCCGTCACCGTGCCCGATCCTCTGCGAGAGAAGGTCTCCGCCGTCATGGTGGGCTTGATCACCAAAAAGAATCTCAAGACGGTCAACAAGCACGCGGTCGAAGCCCATGCCGAAAGGAAGCCATTCACAAAGGCAATCGATGTACTCCAGTCCCACTTGGCAAAGCCGGAGTTCACCCAGCATATCGGGATACTCCCGCAGGCGCTGGAGCATGCGGGCCAATGCCTTTACGAACATGATGGTAAGCTAGATAAAGCACTGACGCACCTGGCCGCATTCGCTGCGAAGCGCGCGGGCAAGAATATCCCCATGCATCGCCTGAAGGATCTCGCTAGGGATTCGGCACTAGGGAATCTCTACCGTCCGATGGTCAGCGACACCGTCGTCCGAGTGCACGGTGATCACTATCGGTTCGAATACCAAGGCAAGCTGACGCTCTTCGACGAACACATCACCCTGGGCGGTGGCTACCCGAAAGAGTGCATGTCGATTCACTTTATTTGGGACGAAGCGCACGCCAAGCTCATCATCGGATACTTCGGCCAGCATCTCCCGACCTCAATGGATAAGTAGTCAGAGCTGATCGTACTTGTCGGCTCGGCCCTTGGACTTCTCGACCGGGTACTTGATGGCGTTCTTGGTCAGCTTTTCGCGAACGGCCGAAGGAATGTCTATTTTGGCTTCGTGTGCGAGCAGCAGAGCGTATACAAGGATATCAGCAAGCTCCTCGCGAATCTTGGAAGGATCGGCTGACTTGGCGTCCTTCCAGAGGAAGCACTCGAGCAGCTCGCTGGCCTCGATCGAAAGCCCGGCAGCAAGGTCCTTGGCGTTATGGAACTGCGCCCAGTCTCTGGCATCACGGAAGGCTAGGGCTTCTTTCTGGAGAGCGTTGATATCAGACATAGATTTCTTAAATAGTTTGCGGTTTATATTGGCGATAAGAGTATTTCCGGATGCTGCTTTATCAAGGAACATCCAAGGAGTTCGTGAGTGAGACGACTAAGAATGCCATCGTCGACACGCTCGTTTCATCGTTCAAGCGGCAGATGGGATATGGCCCCTCTGAGCCCGAGCGACGTTCCTGGCAGAACTCCCTGCGAGCTATGGCTTTGGTAGTAAGCGAGTCCGGGCTGAAGAACCACGGAGTAGGCATCGAATACCAACTCCCAGGCTCATCCAAGCGCCTGGACTTCATGATCACGGGCTTGTCAGTAGATAAGAAGAAGGAGGCCGTGATCGTGGAACTCAAGCAGTGGGAAAAGACCGAGCCTGGGGATGGCGACAAGGTCGTCACCTTCGTCGGTCAGCGAGAGCGAGACGTCCTTCATCCCTCGGTTCAGGTAGGCAACTACCGGCAGTATCTATCCGATCAGCTCGTTGCCCTTCATGAGGGAGAAACGTCAATCCGCCTGAGCGCCTGCTCGTATTTGCACAACTACTCGCTCGAGAAAGAGGACCCGCTCTTTGAGGAGAAATTTAAGGCTGTAGTCGCCAAGAACCCGGTGTTCAGCAAAGACGACGTCGATAAATTGGTCGATTATCTGAACGGCTTGATTCCCGTTGGCGACGACGGATCGGTCATCGACGAAGTCGTCCAGAGTAAGGCGAAGCCCAGCAAGAAATTGCTCGATGAGATTCATCGTGTAGTGAAAGAGGATTCACGCTACGTTCTGTTGGACGAACAAATCATCGCCTATAACCGAATAGTTGCAGAGGTGAAGCGGTCAGCCAAGACGGGCGAGAAGGCCGCAGTCATTATCCGTGGCGGCCCTGGCACCGGGAAGTCAGTCATCGCGCTGAACGTCATGGGTGAGCTTTCTAAGCTGGGTCATAACACGCACTACGTCACGGGGTCCAAGGCTTTCACTGAGACCATTCGCAAGATTCTTGGTACGCGCGGTGCTCAACAAGTAAAGTTCTTCAACAGCTATATGGCCGCAGAGGCCGGAGCGATTGACGTCATGGTATGCGATGAGGCGCACCGCATCCGAAAGACGAGCAATAACATGTATACGAAGAAGGATAAGCGGTCGAACAAGAGCCAGCTTGAGGAGCTCTTTGATGCATCAAAAGTCGCTGTCTTCTTTATCGATGACCGGCAGATTGTAAGGCCAGACGAGATTGGCTCTTCTGCGTTGATCGCAGAGTTCGCCAAAGCTCATGGCATTCGCCTGTACGAGTGCGATCTAACGGCACAGTTCAGATGTAACGGATCTGACGCCTTTATTAACTGGGTGAATCACACGCTTGCCATTGAAGTGACTGCTAACCCTTTCTGGGAGGCTTCGAATCCCTACGAGTTCAAGATTTTTGGCAGCCCAGAGGAACTTGAGAAAGCAATCCACGCAAAGGTCGAAGAGAAGGCTACGGCTCGCATGTCGGCCGGCTTTTGCTGGAAATGGTCCGACCCTGACTCATCCGGAAATCTGCTAGACGATGTCGTCGTAGGAGATTGGAAGCGCCCATGGGATGCCAAGCCAGGCGCGGGGCGTTTAGCCAAGGGAATCCCACCCGCTGCCCTATGGGCTTATGATCCCAACGGGATTGGCCAGGTCGGATGCGTCTATACTGCCCAAGGTTTCGAATTTGATTATATCGGGGTTATCATCGGCAAGGACCTCGTATATCGCTCCGACCAGGGCTGGGTTGGCGTTAAGGAGGAATCCTGCGACTCCATGGTCAAGCGCTCCAAGGACAAGTTCGTCGATCTGGTTAAGAATACTTACCGCGTCTTACTCACCCGCGGCATGAAGGGCTGTTACGTCTACTTCATGGACGAAGAAACCCGTAAGTTCTTCGAATCAAGAATCACAAAGTAACTTAACTTTTTAAAACATTATGATGAGACCATATTTCGCGATCTACATATCAGCCATCGTGGCCCTATCCGGCTGTGGTGAATCAGCCGATGCTAGGTATGACGCGGGTTATAGCGACGGTTATGCGGAGGGCTATAACACCACGCTTAGAATCCGGGCAACTATGGTCCGGGGTGATTGGAAGGATAAAGAATATAGCAGAGGTTATAGCGATGGTCGGAGCCAAGGCGTAAATGATGCTTTGGCTAAGAAGAATCAGTAAGTTAGGCGTTGGGCTGAGCACGGCCGAACACGGGGTCAGGCCGCACCTTTAATTTGCCGCACCTAAAAGCCACATAAAGTTCCGGATCTAGGTGCGCTTCGCTTAAGGTGCGGCCTGACCCCTTAGCTTTCGGAAAGAAGTTTCCGTTGGTAAGAGGCCGAGCTCAGCCGCATCCGTTTGGCGACCCAGGTAACGGCCCAACACGGGGTCAGGCCGTTACTACAGAGCGCTGATACCAAAATCAGGTCCTTCAGTCGGATTTAGTATCAATCAGAGTCAGTAACGGCCTGACCCCATATCCTTGGATAAAAGTGTGATGTGCATCGATCAGGCGTAGTGCTCGGTGATGTCGACGTTCGCCCACTTACCGCAGTAGCCCTCGCCGCCATCATTGCCATAGCTGACGATCAGCGAGCCGGGTTCGCCGCGGCAGTTGAAATCCCAGTAGCAGCTGAAGCGCTCTCCCTCGTAGTAGTAAGTCTCACCGCCGGTGCCCCATTCCTTGCCGGCCTGAATCTTCGCCCAGTTGCGCGGCCCGATGGTGACGCTGTGCAACTCGTAGCCCCATTCGACCATGAGGGTGACGGACTTGAGTTTGGGTAGCTTGCCCGACGCATCGGGGATGGGCTTGGGTGGCTTCGGCCGAGGGCCTCGTCCGGTACGAGGATCCATAGGAGCAGGCTGTCGGACGAGTGGTCGGTGTAAACATTCTAATAGAAGCATATTGCCAACAGTGGCGGGTCGGACAGGATGCGCGCATGGATAACGCCCCTAAAGTCACCTACTGGGCCTGCTGGTGGAAAGCCACCTGGGTCCTATTCCTCATCGGCTGCGTGCTGGGTTACCTCAACGGACGCGGCGAGGGCTTGGCGGTAGCGATGGGCGCGGGTCTGATCCTCGCGCCGATCAAGGGTCTCTTCTGGGGCTGGATTTATTGGCTGATCAAGAAGTAAGCCGATGATTCCGATTCCCGCCGGGTGCGCCCGCTTTCTTTGTTACGGCTGGATCATCACGGGCGCGTGCTTCTTGCTGGGCCTGAACAAGAACGGCGAAGACCTTTCCGGCGCCGGCCTCATGGCCATCGGGCTTGGCGTCCTCGGCCTCTACGTCACCCGCCCACGTAAGGACTGACATGGCTGATCTATCCGACGAACTAGCCGCGCTGGTGGCGAAACTCTACCCGACGCAACTGAGCCGAGAGGCCGACGAGGGCGGCGGGGTGAGGCTGAGCTTCATCACGAACAACCGGCTGTATCTGCTGATGGTGCAGACGGAAGATTCCCCGACGGAGTTCACGCTCTCGGCCGGCACGGAGAATCCTTACATGGAGGTGACTCCTGCGGTCTTGCAGGCGTTTATCCGGGAGATGCGCCTCCGTCACCCGTCCGCCGACTTCGGCCCGCGGGGACCCCATGGCGCCGACTTCGGCGCGAGCGCCCGCGGCGCTCGGATCGCCGGCCTGCCCCTCGAAGCCGAGTTCCTTCGCTGCAAGCAGGTAGTCGACCTCTGTCTGGATGGACAGTCGAAGGTGATCTCCGATCTGTGATCAGCGCGGCGAAGCCGCGAGGGGGCACGTTGACACGGTGACACGTGGGCAAGGGGT
>CALQIY020000045.1 GCA_943330755.2 Opitutus sp. GAS368 | reverse complement strand
GCGAGTTGTTTCTTCATCTCCATCGGGTGCTGCGCCTGCAGGCCGCGGATCTCGTCTTCGCCGAGTTCGAGCAGGAGGCGGTAGTAGACCCACATCGTGGCGTCGGGCACGGACATCACCTTGCCGAAGATGTCCTTCGGGTTGTGGTTGAACGAGATGTAGTTGCCGAGGCTCTTGGACATCTTCTTCTCGCCGTCGAGGCCGACGAGCAGGGGCATGCCGAGCACGGCCTGCGGGGCTTGGCCCGCTTGTTCCTGGAGGTCGCGGCCGACCATCATGTTGAAGAGCTGATCGCTGCCGCCGATCTCGAGGTCGGCCTTGAGCATGACGGAGTCATGGCCTTGCAGGAGCGGGTAGAGGAACTCGACGATCGAAATCGGCGTCTTGCTCTCGTAGCGCTTGGCGAAGTCATCGCGCACCAGCATCTGGGCCACGGTCATCTGGCGGCTGAGCTGCAAGGCATCCAAGAACGTCATCTTCCCGAACCACTCGCTGTTGCGGCGGATTTCGGTCTTCTTCGGGTCGAGGATGCGGTAGGCCTGTTCGAGGTAGGTCTTGGCGTTGAATTCGATTTCGGCCTCCGTGAGCACCGGGCGCGTATCGGAACGGCCGGTCGGGTCGCCGATGCGCGTGGTGTAATCGCCGATGATCAGGACGGCCTGGTGGCCGAGGTCCTGGAATTGGCGGAGCTTGTTGAGCACCACCATGTGGCCGAAGGTCAGGTCCGGGCGGGTGGGGTCGACGCCGAGCTTCACGCGCAGGGTCTTCCCGGCCTCAAGGCGCTTGAGGATATCTTCGCCACCGATGAATTTCTCGGTGCGGGCCTTCATGGCCGTCAACTGTTCCGCGGGCGACATGGGTCTAATGTTTCCGAAGCCCGCCCTGGGGGAAGTCAAAAAGCACCAAAGCGTCGGCTAAGTCTGGGTGTGCCTTGCCCTTCGGCCTTAAAACGCCCTAATGGGGCCATGGATCTCGTCCGCGAACTCATCGAATACGTCAAGCACCCGAGCGTCTCGACCGACCCCGCCTTCAAGGTGGGGATGACGGGTGCCCGCGAGCACATCTGCGGCTTGCTGAAGCAGGCCGGCCTGGAGATCGAGGTCGTCCCGACGCCGCTCCATCCGATCGTCTTGGCCCGTCGCCGTGGTCCGGCCGAATGGCCCCACATCGTGCTCTACGGCCACTACGATGTTCAGCCCGCCGACCCGTTGAACCTTTGGACCACGCCGGCCTTCGAGCCCGTCGTGCGGGATGGCCGCATCTGGGGCCGCGGTACCGCCGACAATAAAGGCCCGCACTTGGTGGCCGTCGTGGCGCTCGCCCAGTTGCTGAAGCGTCGGCCGGACCTCCCGCTCCGCATCACTTTCCTCATCGAAGGCGAAGAAGAGATCGGCTCCCCGAGCTTCCCCGAATTCCTGCATAATCATAAGAAGGAGCTGGCGGAAGCGGATTGCGTGGTGCTGTCCGACACCGCTTCGCCGTCGACCGATCAAATCGTCATCACGACCGGCCTGCGCGGCATCATCGGCCTCGAGGTGGGTCTGACCGGTCCGCGTTCGGACCTGCACTCCGGCCTGCACGGCGGGGCGGTCTATAACCCGATCCAAGCCTTGGCGGAACTCTGCGCCTCGTTGCACGATGCCGATAATGCCGTGACGGTGGAGGGCTTCTACGACGGCGTGGAACAGCCGACCGGCTGGGAGCGTGAGGAATTGCGCAAGCTCCCGCTGACCGAAGAGGCCTACCGCCGTTTCTTGGACGTGGAGGCCTTGCATCCGGCACCTGGGCTCGACGGGCTCGAGGCCGTGCGTTTTGCCCCGACGCTTGAGTTCAACGGCATCGGTGGCGGTTACCAAGGCAAGGGCTCCAAGACGGTCATCCCCTCCAAGGTCTTCGCGAAGATCACCTGTCGCCTCGTTCCCGGCCAAGACCCGGTGGTGGTGCATCGCAAGGTGGCCGAGGCCATCCACGCACGTGCGCCCAAGGGCGTCCGGGTGGAGATTAAGGAAATGCAGGGCAACGCCGCGTATTACGTCTGCCCACCGGATCGCCCGAACACGCCGAAAGATCAGAACCCCGTCCTCGCCCGCGCCTTCCGCGAGGCCGATAAAGCCATCGCCCAAGCCTTCGGCAAGGCCCCCTTGTACCTGCGCGAAGGCGGCAGCGTGCCCATCATCGGCGACATCCGTCGCGAGACGGGCCTCGACTCGGTCATGATCGGGCTCTTCACGCCGGACTCCAACTTGCATGCCCCCGACGAGAACTTCGAACTGGGTATGGCAGAGAAGGCCGTGAAGGCCTACGAGCTGCTGCTCGAGCGCGTGGCTGGCACCCCGCGTCGCTGAAGGCTAGGCTGTAAGGGAGGGACCGCGAAAAAACGACTTAAACAGCGTTTTTCGGGGTTCTCCATGTGCCTTTAACCTTTCACCACCCCAGAGAAACTCTCAACATCTCGGCTCTCCACCATGGCTGTCTTCCGCAAGCGTACGCACACCCCGACTCCGAAGAAAAAGGATATCCCGGCCGGTCTCTGGACCAAGTGCCCCCAGTCGGGCGAGATGGTCTACACCAAGGACCTCGAGGCCAACTGGAACGTCTTCCCGGGCAGCGGCTACCATGACCGCCTTTCGACCAAGCGTCGCATCGCCCTCCTGATCGACGACGGCAGCTGGAAGGAAACGGACGCCAAGCTTTCCTCCCGCGACCCCCTTAAGTTCACCGCTGGTGGATCTTACCCCGAGCGTCTGGCCCAGCACCAGAAGAAGTCCGGCCTCCGTGACTCCGTCGTCTGCGGTCACGGCCTGATGGATGGCCTCCCCGTCTCCCTCGCGATCATGGATTTCTCGTTCATGGGCGCGTCGATGGGCTCCGTCGCCGGCGAGAAGGTTACCCGCGCCATCGAGCGTGCCATCAAGATGAAGTGCCCTTGCGTCGTCGTCTGCGCCTCCGGTGGCGCCCGCATGCAGGAAGGCATCCTTTCGCTCATGCAGATGGCTAAGACCAGCGCGGCCCTCGCCAAGCTCCGCGCCGCCGGCCTGCCTTACATCGCCGTCCTGACCAATCCAACCATGGCCGGCGTGATGGCATCCTACGCGACCTTGGGCGACGTCATCGTCGCCGAGCCCGCCGCGCTCATCGGTTTCGCCGGCGCGCGCGTCATCAAGGAAACGACCAACCAGGATCTCCCCGACGGCTTCCAGACTTCCGAATTCCTCCTCAAGCGCGGCCTCATCGACATGATCGTCCACCGCAAGGAGATGAAGGCGAAGCTGGCGAGCCTGCTCCGTGCCTTGGCCCACCGCGCGCCGAAGGGCGGCAAGCGTCGCGCGGCCTAACGGCCCTCGGCCGACATGGAAGCGGCCGCCACGCTGCGCTGGTTGACGGGCTTGCGTAACCTCGGTTCGCGGCTCGGCATCGACCGGATGCGCCTGCTCTCCGCGCGGATCGGCCAACCCGAGCGGGCGCAGCCGTGTTTTCATATCGCCGGGACCAACGGCAAGGGCTCGACCTCCGCGATGATCGAGGCGATCCAGCGCGCCCACGGTCGCCGCACGGGTCTCTACACCAGCCCGCATCTGGTAAGCATCGGTGAACGCATCCAGGTGGACCGCATCCCGCTGAGCGATGCGGCCGTGGTCACGTTGGCCGAACGCCTGCGTCCGCACTACGAAGCCATCCACTCCGAAGATCCGGAGAACGCCCCGACGTTCTTTGAACTCATCACGGCCGCGGCGTTGCTC
Organism: Opitutus sp. GAS368; assembly: GCA_943330755.2. Classification (GTDB taxonomy): domain Bacteria; phylum Verrucomicrobiota; class Verrucomicrobiia; order Opitutales; family UBA953; genus UBA953. Next base: position 12,522 of record CALQIY020000045.1, on the reverse strand, counting down.
GAATTCGCCGAGCAGAAGGTCGATGTGGCCATCTTGGAGACCGGCCTCGGCGGCCGGCTCGACGCCACCAATGTCTGCGCGCCGGAAGTCTGCGTGATCACCTCCATCGGACTTGACCACCAGGAGTACCTCGGCCCGACCCTTGCCGCGATCGCCGGCGAAAAGGCGGGTATTCTCAAGCCCGGCGTGCCTTGCGTCGTCGGACAGCTTCCCGCCGAAGCGGAGGCCGTCGTCACCGCGCGCGCGCGCACGATCGGCGCCCCGCTGCATTTCGTCCGCGACCATTTTGCCGCCGGCTTGCCGGAGACGAACCTCGCCGGAACACACCAACGCTGGAACGCCGGCGCCGCCTGGTTGGCGTGTGCGTTGGCGACGCGCTTGCCCTTTGACGCGCAGGTTGCGACTGCGGCGTTGCGGGATGTCGCGTGGGCGGGACGGTGGCAGCGCCTGACGCTGAACGACGGGCGCACCTTGATCATCGATGGCTCGCACAACGAGGAAGGTATCCGCGCGATCGAGCCGCTGCTCGCGGCGTTGCCTCAGCCCACGATCGTGGTGGGAGCCTTGGGCCTGGATCGCGCGCAACCCCTCGTCGCCGCGGCGGCCCGGCACGCCGCACGGCTCGTGCTGGTGCGGCCGGATAACGAGCGGGCGTGCACCGTGGCGGAGCTCGCCGACCTTGTGCCGACGGATTTCCGCGGCGAAGTAGCGCGTGGTTCCACGGCGGAACTGTTCCCGTCCGCGGGCACCTGCACCACCGCTGGCGACCCCATCGTCGTCCTCGGGTCGCTTTATCTGGTCGGCGAAGTGCTGGCGCGCCATCAAGGCCTCGGCGCATCGACCGCGGCTTGGCAGGATCGCCTGCCGCTCAAGCCATGAGCGGGGAAGACGCCGCGGTCCCGAACCGCCCCGCTCCGAAGGTCGATCCGGCGGAACTGCCGCGGTGGTTGATCGAAGAGGACGATGATTTTTTTGTTTTCGATAAGCCAGGTTGGTTGGTCTGCCACCCCTCCAAGGATGGACCGTGGTCGTCCCTCGTCGGGGCGGTGCGCGAGTGGAAGGGCTTAACGACGTTGCATTTGGTCAGTCGCCTCGATCGCGAGACGAGCGGCATCATCCTCATCGCCAAGCATGCCGCCGCCGCCTCGCTCTCGCAGACCGCGATGGAACGCCGCTGGGTCTCGAAGACTTATTACGCCATCCTGAAGGGCGAGCTCCGGGAGCCCGTGCAGGTGGATCAAGCGTTGGGCCCGGATGAAACCAGCAAGGTCATCGTCAAGACCGCCGTGCGCACCGGTCCCGGCACCTCGCCGGCGGCGACGTTCTTCGAGCCCGCCCTCGTGCGGGGCGGCTACACCTTGGCGCGCGTGAGCCCGCACACGGGACGGAAGCACCAGATCCGGGCGCATGCGTTGTGGCTGGGCCATCCGGTCATCGGCGATAAACTTTACGGCGGGGATGATTCGCTCTATTTGGAATTCGTCGAACACGGCTGGACGGACCGCTTAGGGCAGGCCCTCGAGCTGGAACGCCAGGCCTTGCATGCGGCGCGGCTGGATTTCCGCGCCCCGCAGTTCCAACGCATCTTCCGCGCGCCCTTGGCGCCCGACATGCGGGCTTTTGTGCTCAGCAAGATGGGCGTGACCGAGTCGGAGCTCGCCGCAGTTCTGGCGGTTTAGCCGTGGGCGAGGGCGGCGGCGTCGACGGACTTAGCTCCCGCCGCGCGCAGGACGGTGGCGCAGGCGTGGAGCGTCGCCCCGGTCGTCAGCACATCGTCGATGACCACGTAGCGTCGGCTGGGGTCGACGGCCTGGCCGCGCTTGAGGCGAAAGGCCTTGGCGACGTTGCGAAGTCGCTGGGTTCGATCCAAGCGCGTCTGCGATTCCGTCGGGCGATGTTTTTCCAGGAGGGCCTCGGCGGTGCAGCCCGGAATCAGGCGGGCGAGTCCGACGGCAATCCGCTCGCTCTGGTTGTAGCCCCGGGACCACGCTTTCGCCGTATGGAGCGGAACGGGCACGAGGACCGCGCCCGCGAGGTGCCGACGGAACGGTTCATCCGTGCAGGCCGCCGCCACCAGATCATCGGCGAGGTAGGGTGACCGCTCGTATTTGATTCGATGGAGGATTTGCCGGACGGGCCCTTTGGCCCGGAAGACGCAGAGCGCTCGGTCAAAGGCCGGGTGCAGCGCGATGCAATGGGGACAGCTGCGCTCACCTTCAAGCCAGCCATCAAAGGGGTGGCCACACGTCAGGCACCGCGGGTCGGCGATGCGCGGGAGGGCCGCCGCCCCCTCGGGGGAAAGGTGCCGATAGGCCCCTTGATCCAGCGGAGACTGCGTGACCGCGCAGTCTCGTGGGAAGATCAGGTCAAGGAGGCCCCGGTCGAGGTCATCGAGCAGCCCCATTGGCTTCCTCCTTCAACCACGCTGCTTTTCGGCGGGCTCCCCAGGCGAACCCACCGGGTCCATCGGCTGCGGCTACCCGGTGGCAAGGGATGAGTTGGGCGAGGGGGTTGGCGGCGAGCGCTTGGCCGACGGCTTGGGCCGATCGGCATCGGATACGCTGGGCGAGTGAGCCGTAGGTGACGACGGTCCCGGTGGGGATGGCTAGGCAGGCTTGCCAGACCCGGTGCTGAAACGTCGTGCCGACGGCGAGGGCCAGCCGGACCTTCGGGAGTTTCCCGGATCGCCCGCTCAGCCCCCAATGGGCCAGCCGCGCCAGCATGGCGGAGCGTGACCCCGGGTGGCGCAGGATAAGTTCGCCTTCGCTCGTGACCGCGACGGACATTTGCCCTTGGCGCCCAAGGATGACTGGGCGACCGCGGAGGTCGGCGGGGCTGACCCAAGTAGGTGTCATTCGCAGAAAATGCATTTGCCCGCACCTGACTTCAACCCAAGGTTCTCCCCAGAATGGCTTTCAATTTTGACAGCTGTCCGGAACGCTCTGGGACGGACAGCACGAAGTGGCACAAGTATGCCGATCGCGACATCATCCCTTGCTGGATCGCCGACATGGATTTCGTGTCGCCGCCCGAGGTCGTCGCCGTCGTGCAGGCGCGCGCCGCCCACGGCGTCTACGGTTATCCGGCGCAACGCGACGCCGTCTTCACCTCGGTCGTCAACCATGTCCGCCGCCGCCATGGCTGGGAGATTCGCCCCGAGTGGATCACCTTCATGTGTTCGTTGGTGCCCGGCATCCATGCTTCGATCCGCGCCGCCACCAAGCCGGGGGAATCGGTGGTCACGACGGCGCCGGTCTACCCGCCTTTCCTGACGGCGCCGGTGTTTTCGGAACGTAATTCGCTGAAGCTCGAGATGGTCTTCGTCGACGGCCGCTGGACGTTTGATTGGGCCAAGCTCGAGGAAGCCTGCGCGCAGCCGCACGCCAAGATTCTCCTGCTGTGCAATCCGTACAACCCGCTGGCGCGTGTCTTCGATCGGGCGGAGCTGGACCGCTTGGCCGCCTTGGTGCGCAAGCATGACCTGCTGGTCTGTTCGGACGAGATCCACTGCGACCTCATCCTCGACCCGGAAGCCAAGCATACCGTCTTCGCATCGATGGGCGAAGACCTCGCCGCCCGAACGGTCACCTTGATGGCCGCGAGCAAGACCTTCAACGTGGCGGGCTTGACCTGTGGCTTCGCCATCATTCCCGACGCCAACCTACGCACGCGTTTCCGGCGGATTCTCCAAGGCTTGTCCCTCGATCAGAATGCCTTCGGCCTCGCCGCGACCCAAGCGGCCTTCGATCATGGTGAACCGTGGCGCCTCGCGTGCGTCGAGTATCTCCGCGGCAACCTCGACCTCATCGAGCAGGAATTGAAGAGCATGCCGGGCGTCGTGCTGCGGCAGCGTCCGCAGTCGAGTTTCTTGGCGTGGTTCGACGTCACGGCGCTCGGCTTCGAAGACCCGCATGCGGAATTCGAAAAGGGCGGCATCGGTTTCAGCAATGGCGCCGACTTCGGTGGCCCCGGCCATGTCCGACTCAACTTTGGTTGCCCCCGCGAACGCCTCCGCGAAATCTTGCGCCGCATGAAGGCCGTCGTTGCACGCGCGCCTGGTCGCAAGTGAGCGAACCCACGGCACGGGCGCCCATCCCTTGGTGGGCCTGGCCTTCGGCCTGGTGCCTCGAAGGGTCGCTCTTCGTGCTCTTGGCCCGTGAAGTCGTGCAGCCGGGCGCGTTCCTCGGTCGCCCTTGGGAGTCGTTCGCCTTGGGGTGGGCGCTTTGGGTCGGGTATGCCTTGGAGCGTTGGATGGATGCGCGGCTTGGACATACCAAGGGTGGCACCTTCCGCCACGGCTTCGTGCAGGCGAACCGCGGGAGCTTCCTCGCCGTTGGGGTCGCAGGTTTGGCCGGCTTGCTTTACGCGGCGGCACCGGACTTCGCGGGCGTGGCGGAGGCTTTCGCCAAGTACCGTTCGGTCTTCTTTCTCGCCCCGCTGTTCCTGCTCTTGAGCGCGCGGTTGGCGCCGAATTCCGGTTGGCTTTACCGAGCCTTCGCCGTGGCGGTGATCCTCTCGTTGTTGTCCGCCAAGCAATCCGTTCGCCTCGTCGACACCGGAATCACCCAGCACGTGATTTATCTCGGCTTTGCGTTGCCCGTCTTTGCTTTGGTGCTCGCGAACCTGGCGGTCATCCGCCGCTCCGAGGAGACGGACCGCGCTTGGCAGCTGCGGCTCGGCCCGATGTTTGCGGCCGTCCTCGGCACGGTCTTCACCTTTTGGGCCGTGCCGGGTGCGGGTGGCCCCGCCGCCGCGGCGGCTTTCGGTGGCGCGAGCCTTTGGTTCTTGGACCGTCGCTCCGAAGGCGTCCCGGCTGAGATGGTGCGCGCCCGCGCCGACCTGCTTACGTTTCTCGCCTTGGCCGCGGGCCTTTGGATTCGCTGAGCGGCTTGAACCCATCGTGGGCGCTTGGCCGCCAGGGTGAACGCGTCTGGGTTGCGGGCGCCGCCTCGGCCTTGGCTTGGGCGCGCAGGTAGTTTTCCATCATTCGTTCGACGTCCTCGAACATGCCGAGCAAACGACGGGTCTCGCGTTCGGGGAGCAGCCCCGCCGTCTCGGCGGTCTTCAGGCGCGTGTAGAGGGCGAGCGCACGGGAGTCGTTCAGGCACCAGAGCTCGAAGCCCGTTTCGAGGTTCAGGTAGTTGTCCCCGAGCGAGGCCGCGCGCTGGATGGCGTCGTTGGCCAAGTCGTCGAGGAAGCGTTGGGTGAAGCCTTGCGCGGTGTGCGCGAGCTTGAGGATTTCGGCGGCGAGCAGCACGCTGCGTTGCCACGTGACGAAGGCGTTGAGTCGATGGGTTTCCATGGGATGGCGATTCACCCAAGTGCCGGTCAGCCCTGCAAGGCCATGACCGTGAGGCTCATTCCATCGGGTAAACGTCCGATGGGCCGCTGGGGTTTCTCCGCCTGTCCGCGTTATCCATAAACTAAACGGGCCGCACTTGCGTGCGGCCCGGGCTATGGCAGCCAACAACGAAACTTTATTCCGCGGTCACGCCTTCGCCGGCACCAGCGCCGAGCGTCATGCCACCGACGACTTGGACCTTCTCGAGGATGATCTTCTGGAGCTCTTCGAGCACCTTCGGGTTCTTCATGAGGTAGTCCTTGGCCGCTTCGCGACCCTGGCCGATGAGTTGGCCGTTATAGGCGATCCAAGCGCCCTTCTTTTCGAGGATCTTGTGTTCGATGCCCATGTCGAGGACCGAGCCCGTGCGGGAGATGCCTTCGGTGTACATGATGTCGAACTCGCACTCGGTGAAGGGCGGGGCGACCTTGTTCTTCACGACCTTCACCTTGGTGCGGTTGCCGATCACCTTGCCGGAAGGCTCCTTGATCTGGCCGATGCGGCGGATGTCGATGCGGACGGACGAGAAGAACTTGAGCGCGCGGCCACCCGGGGTGGTTTCGGGGCTGCCGAACATCACGCCGATCTTTTCGCGGATTTGGTTGGTGAAGATCACCACGCAATTGGTGCGGCTGATGGCGGCCGTGAGGCGGCGCATGGCTTGGCTCATCATACGGGCCTGGACGCCCACGGTGGAGTCGCCCATCTGGCCGTCGAGCTCCTGCTTGGAGACGAGGGCGGCGACGGAGTCGATGACGATGACGTCGATGGCGCCGGAGCGGATGAGGGTCTCGGCGATGTTCAGCGCGTCTTCGCCCGATTCGGGCTGGGAGACCAGGAGGTTGTCGAGGTCGACCCCGACGACCTTGGAGTAGCGCGGGTCGAGGGCGTGCTCGACGTCCACGAAGACGGCATTGCCGCCTTGGCGCTGGATTTCGGCGATGATGGAGAGACAGAGGGTCGTCTTACCGGAGGACTCCGGGCCGAAGATCTCGACGATACGGCCGCGGGGGAGGCCGCCGACGCCGAGGGCGAGGTCGATGGCGACGGAGCCGGTCGAAACGGTGGAGACCGTCATCTTGGTGGCGTCGCCCATGCGCATGAGCGTGCCGTCACCGTACTGCTTGTTGATGGCGGAGAGGGCGAGGTCGAGCGTCTTGCGCTCGGAGGACTGCGTGGCCGCCTTTTCTTTGGCAGTGGCGTCGGTCTTGGAGATGGACATGGGCGTGAGGTGGGTGAGAACGCCAAACTGCCCACTTAGGTGGCTCTTGCAAGTAAAATGAACAAATGTTCACTACTTTCTTACACCCCCCTGAACACAGGGGTTAAAAGCTAAATAAATCCCCCAGCCAATCGAAAAAGCCTGGTTCTTCCGCGGGTTTGGACCCTTTAAGGCCTGGCTTGGCGCTGGCGGCCGCCGGGGCAACCCGGGCGGGCAGGGCGTGAAGCTTGGCCTTTTCCGCTTCGAGTAAGGTGACGCGGGCTAGCCCTTGGGACATGAGTCGGGCCGCCATCTGATCCCGGACGCGCTGGGCGGCCTTGGCGCCTTGGGGGCTATCGCAACCGAGGACCACGGCGATGACCCGGGCTTCGCCTTCACGGGCGGTGGTGATCATCGAGGCGTTCGCTGCCACGGTCCAGCCCGTCTTGAGTCCGTCGCAGCCTTTAAAGGAGCTCAAGAGGCGGTTATGGTTGACCAGGTTAACGGCTTTAGGCCCGGGCCGGAAGGTGTAGGTCTTCGCCGAGGTAAACTTCAGCGCGGTTGGCATCTTGCAGAGGGCGACGCTCAACTTGGCGAGGTCCCGCGCCGTGGTGGTGTCGTGCGGTCCTTTCCCGTAGGTGAGTCCGTTCGGAGTGACAAAGGTGGTCCGGGTCATGCCGAGTTCGGTCGCCCGCGTATTCATGCGGGTCACGAAAGCGGGGGTGCTGCCGGCGCGGTTGATCGCAAGGGCGACGGCGGCGTCGTTCGCCGACTGCAGCATGAGGGCATAGAGCAGGGCTTCCGTGGTGAAGGTCTCGCCGGCGGCGAGCCAGACCATGGAGCCACCGGTCCCGACGGATGCCTTGGTGATGGTGATCGGCGTGTTGAGCGTGGCCTTCCCGGCTTGGATGTCCTCGAGCACGAGGAGCATCGTCATCAGCTTGGTGACGCTGGCGGGGTGGCCCGGCCAGTCGGCCTTGCTTTCCGAGAGGACCGCGCCCGTGGCGGCATCCACGCAGATCGTGCCGTCATAGGTCGCCCCCGCTTCGGAAACCGCGGCGACGCTCGTCCTCGTCAACAGTCCGAGGAAAAGGGTGGCGAGAATCAGCCGGCGCACGCCAGCATTCGTCGGCGACCCCGGTTTTTCGGCAAGACCAATTGCATAATATTTTCGGGGCGCTAGCGTCGGCCCACGATGATCGTCCACCTCTTGCGCCATGCCGATGCGGTCCCGGGGGAGCCCGATGCGGGTCGGCGGTTGTCGGCGAAGGGGCGTCGGCAATCCGCCCGCGTCGGGCGCGGCTTGGGTCTGGAGGTATGGTCCGTGGTTCGGGTCATCGAGCACAGCCCGTTGCTGCGGTCGGTGCAGACGGCACAGCTCGTCAAGGCGGCGGCCAAGATTCGGCAGCCGTTGCAAGTGCTGGCGGGCTTGGAGCCCGAGGCCAACCCGCGGGTGACGGCCGCGCAGTTGGCCCGCACGCGCACCCCGCGTTTCGTGGTCGGACATAATCCGCATTTGGCTTCGCTGGTCGGGCTCCTCTTGGGGCTGCGCGACGGGGCCGCGGGCATCCATTTTCGCAAGGCGGCCTTGGTGACCTTGGAACGGCTGGCCGGCCCGACGTCCCGTAAGCCTTATGGGACTTGGCGCTTGCAGGCGCTGCGGCCGCCGCCCGCCGGGAAATGACACGCCTGCGTCTTGACTGTCGGGGCGCGCCCAGCGACTCTGCCTTGTGAGCGAACCGCGCCGTCATCGCCTGATTTGGGCCGCCGTAGGGTGCGTTCATCTGGCGGCTTTGGCGGGGGTCGCCGCCAGTGGTTCGTGGCATTCCGGTGCTGCCGAGACCGCGGAGGGCGGCTTGATCCTAGTCCGCTTGGATGCCGAGCCGATGGGGCTCCAGGGGGAAGTGAAGCAGGGCTTGGCCTTGGGCGGAGGGTCGCGGGCCTTGCTCGCGGAAGCCGCCGCGGTCATCCAATCGGCCGTGCCGGAAGTGACCGGAAGCACGCCCACCCCCATCTCGCTTGTTTCCCCGATGGCTCCCGCAGGACCCAGCATCGCGGCGCCCGCCGCCGCTCCCGCCCCGCTCTTTGTGCCGCCGCAGTTCTGTGTCCGGGCGGAGCCAGCTTACCCTGAGCGCGCCCGTCGCGCCGGCGTGGAGGGGCGCGTCACGGTGCGTTTGCATATTTCGACGACGGGCGAAGTCCTCACGGCGGAGATAGCAGCGACTTCGCGGAGCGCCTCCCTGGATGCCGCGGCTTTGCAGGCGGCCCAAGCGTCGCGGTTCACCCCCGCGCGCGTCGGCGATCGTTTCGTTCCAGCGGACGCCACCGCGACCTATCGTTTTGAGTTAAAATGAAAGCCCTCAGCTACCTCCTCGCATCCACGGCCTTGGTGGCCACCGCCGCGTCGCTGCCTGAAAAGGAAGCCCAAGCCGTGGTGGCTCAGGCCACGGCCTATCGCGATGCCGCTGCGAAGGGCGACGCCGATAAGGTCCTACAGCTGACGCACCCGGCTTTGCATACCTTGTTTGGCGGCAAGGAGCCGTTTGAGATGGCGACGCGGCTGGCCTTGAAGACCTTGGCCGGCCGGTATGTCATCGAAAAGATCACCTTTGGTCCGCCGACGGCATTGTTGGTCGCGGGACCGGATGAGATCTGTTTCGTGCCCTTCGTCCAGGTCGCTAGCGCCGGAGAGATTCGTACGCGGGCCGAAAGTTACTACATCGCGGTGCGACCGGCCGGTAAGTCCGACTGGAAGTTCATCGATGCCGCCGGGCTACGGAAGAACCCAGAGGTGCTGCGGCAACTCTTCCCGAATCTACCGAAGGAGGTCGTGACGCCTCCGAACAAGGTCGAAATCATCAAGTAGACCGTCGCTTACTTCGCGGCCGGCTTCGGAGACTCGCCACGCTCCCAGGCCTTCACCCAATCGATTTCGAAGGTGTTCTGGAAAGAGGCCTGCGCGTCCTTGATGCCGTAGCCTTGCTTCGGGCGCTCGCCATTCCAGCCCTTGATGTTCGATTCGCTGGTCAGCAGCAGAAACTGCGGTGCCTGGGAGCCCGGGCATTTCTCGTCCTTCCAGGCCAGTTGGCCGTCAAAGAAGAAGCGGTAGCCGGTGCGGTCCCATTCGACGCCGTAGGTGTGCCATTCGGCGCCCACGTTCGCCGGGTGTTGGACGGCGCTGGTCTTTTTCTCCTCCTTGTTTCCGTAGGGCCCCCAGTGGAGGGCGGATTGGTAGCCACCCTTTTTGAGGCCGGTCGTTTCGAGGATGTCGATCTCGACGCCATCGTCCGCGGCGCCCGCGGCTTTGCCGGACTTGCCGTACGTCGGCGATTGCGCCCAGAAGGCGATCTGCGTGCCCGGTTGCACCGAGAAGCGACAACGGGCCTCCGTCTTGCCTTGGGTGACGAAGAACTTCTTCCGCGTGGTGACGAAGCCGCAGTAGGTCGTGCCTTCGGCGTCGGTCCAGGTGGTGATCTTCAGGATGCCGTCCTTGAGGTCGACGGCCTTCGGCGAGTTGAGCGAGTCGCGGCGCTTGCCGGTCTCGACGGTCCAGACCTTGGCGTTCAGTTCCACGCCATCGAAGTTGTCTTCGAGCGTGAGTTTCCAGGATGGCTCGGCGGCGCAGGCGGCGGCGAAAGCGAAGCAAGGGAAGAGGGCGCGCATAAAGTGGTCAGCGAATGGGGACGTAACGCTTGTCGGAGCCGTCGAGCAAGCCCCAGAAGCGGCCCCAGTCCCCATCCTCCAACGTGCGGTCCATCAGGATCTCCACGGTGGAGTTGTTGGAGCCATGCTTGGTGTCGCGTCCGAAGTAGACCGACCATAACGGCCGTCCGCTCGTGGGGAGCATGCCGAAACGAACGTCACCGACGACGATGCCCGATTCGAAGGCGGCGTAGGTGTTCCAGCCTTGGGTGAATTTGGAGAAGTCGGCGAAATGCCGTCCGGCCTTGGAGTCGGCCGGCGGATTGCCGGGCATGATTTCCTTCCACGCAAGGCGTTCGTCGCCCGGCGCGACCATGGGGTCGCCCCAAGGCGGGACGCGGACGGCGCCCACTTGCCAATGGTCTTTGTGCAGCCAAATGCCCCGCCAGACGAGGAGGTTGGTGACCGTGGGTTTGACCGTGAGGCGTGTGGGCTCGATGCCGCGGGCGCTCAGCCAAGTGCGGAGGCTGGTCTCCGCCCGTTGGTGTTGCCAGACGCCGAGGAGGGCGTAGCCGGTGAACCAGAGCAGTCCGTAGGCCGCCAGCCGGCGGGATTGGCGGCGGTAGCCGAGGATGGCCAAGGTCAGGAGCGGCAGCGTCGCGAAGAGGTCGACGATCGGGAGGCAATCCCACGCGTAGCGGCCATCGTCGAACGGCCATAGCAACATCGTGCCGTAGCTCGTGCAGCCATCGCAGAGGAGGTGGGTGAGCCCGCCCGCGAGCGCCGGGAGAAATAGCCCGCGCCAAGGTTCGTCGGCTTTCTGCCGCCAACGGAAGAGCCAAGCGGTGAGCAGGGCGCTCAGCACCGCCCAGATGGGCATGAACAGGAAGCTATGCGTGAAGTGGCGGTGCCAGCGGAACGAGACGAGCGGATCGTCGCCATTGCGGATGAAGACGTCGAGGTCGGGGGCTTCGGCGGCGAGCAGGGCGGCGACGGCGGCCGCCGGCAAGGAGCCGCCGCGGCGGGCCACGAGCAGGCCAGCGGAGAGTCCGAGGGCCGCATGCGTGACGTTGTCCATGGCGCAACTATTGCCGAGCCTTTGCGGGGACGGAAGCGTTTTGTGGCGCGCGCATCCTTACTTAGCCGTCGGCGCAGGGATGGGCTCCGCCGCGAGGGCTTGGAGCTTCCCCAATTCCGCCGCCGTCAGTGCGCGGTCAAAGACGGCCACGCCCCCGATCCAACCGGTGAACCCGACGCTGCGCGAACTATGGATGACGCGCCCGATGGTGAACGGGCCGCCGGAGCCGTCGGCCTTCGGCGTATACAGGTCGTGGGGGAACCACCAAGGGTTCAGGCGGAGTGCCACAAGTTCGCGGCTGCGCTCCTCATCGTTCACGATCATCACCTTGACCTTCGTGTAGCGGTATTCCCGGAGCTCTTCGCGTTTGGAGCGTTGTTCGCTGAGGATGGTGACCTTGACCGGCGTTCCTTCCGGCGGGTTGTAATGCTGGTCAGCCGGGAAGGTTGGATCTTCGCCGGGTTGGGTGCCCGGGATTTTGGCCAAGCGACCTTGCAGCCAAGCGTTGGCGGCGAACGACAGGAGGCGGTCCTGCTGCGGGTTCTCCAGCCAGCGATCGCCGCTGACGCCGTTGAGCCAACCGGTCATTTCCTGCGTGCGGCTGTCGAAGGTCATCGCGAACGTCTGCCAAGCCTTGGCCAGCACGGCCGGGGGCGAGTCCGCCGGAACCTTGGGCGAAACTTCCGCCGAGTTGCACTTGTGCAACGCGTATTTGTTCAGGAAGGAGCTCGCGCCATTTTCGGAGACGTGGCCGCAGGCGGCGCCTTCCTTGTTCAGTCCGGCGAATAGGGCGTATTGGCGTTGGCCGCGCTCCACCTTGGCGATGGTCTCGGTGGTCTTCTCCTTGAGGTCGGTGCCTTCATGCCAGATGCCGGCGAGCGCGTGGTTGCCGCTTTCGCGGATCGCCCAGACGACGACCGTCACGGCCCGGCCGGATCCTTTGATGTCCAAGGGCGAGTCCTGCAGGCGGGCGCGCGGCACGAAGAGCAGGGGACGGAAGTCGGGGTTCGTCTCCGCCTTGATGCGGATCGCCTGTCCGAACGGACCCGAGCCGAGCAAGGGGAAATCGGCATAAGTCGCGGTGGGTCCCTGATTCCAGAGGTCCTTCACGTAGTTCCCGGCGTCGAGGGCGTAGTCGTTCTTCGCGCCGGCGGGGACGTGGGCGGTGAAACGTCGGTCGGGCGCCTCGCGTTTCGTGAAGTCCCAGAACGCGACCAACCCCGGGGTGGTCGTCACGGTCGTGACGCGTTCCACGTAGGT
>CALQIY020000044.1 GCA_943330755.2 Opitutus sp. GAS368 | reverse complement strand
TGCGGCGTCGACAGGCCTGGTCGGCGGGGGCGGCTTATGTCGGCGTCCAACTCTTGGCGGCCTTGGCGGCGGCGGTGGTCGCGGGGCTGTTCCACGGCCACTCCGAAGAGAACAGCCAGCACATCCTGGAGGCCCTGCAGGAGCCCGTCTTGGAAGGTTGGTTGGCGGGCACCGCGGCGGAATTCCTCGGCACCTTCCTCTTGGCGTTGGTCATCCTCATGGTGGCGACCTCTCGGCGAACCATCGGCAACAGCTACTATGGCCTCGCCATCGCCGCGACCGTCACCGGGTTGATGGGCGTCTTTGCGGCCCTTTACCCCGATTTCAACCCGGCCGTGGCCCTCAGCAAGGGGCTGTCGGGCTGTTTCAGCGTCTTCAACGCCGAGGGCAATGCCTGGTTGGCTTTTCAGCGGGAGTTTTCCTATTTGGCCCATTCGACACCCCGCCTGTGCCTGGGAATCCTGGCGCAGGTCTTCGGGGGTGCCTTGGCCGCTTGGGCCTTCCTGGCCATCTTCCCCGAAGAACGGTAGGCAAAAAGCGTGCCCGTGCTTGAGTCCGGGACGGTTGCCATCAAGGTCGAGGGATGAATCCGCTCTTCGTCGCCCACAAGCATTACGGCTCCCTCCTCCTCGCCCTGATCGCCGCCGTCATCTTGGTGGCCCTCATCAAGGGACCGAACACCAAGTTCCAGCGCATCGTCGCCGTCTTGGTCGACATCAATCTGGTGGTGGGCCTCTTTGCCATCCTCCAGGACGGCGCCCGGAACATCTCGTGGTTCCACGTCATCTTCGCCCTCGGGGCCGTCGGTCTCCTGCACGCTTCCGCCAAGAGCGAAGACCGCACGAAGGTCGTCCGTTGCTTCTCGATCGCGCTCGGTCTCCTGGTGCTGGCTTGGTCCGTCAACGCCCCGTGGGGCCCGGCCTTCTTCAAGGACACCCTCCTGATCAAGTCGGCTCCGGCGGCCGTGGCTGCCCCTGCCGCCGTGGCGCCCGCCCCGACCGCGCCGGTCACCGCTCCCGCCGCCAAGTAAGCGACGGTCGCGGCTAAGGCCCGCCGTCCCCAGTCTTTTTCATGTATCGCCTCGCCCTGAACATGCTCTTTGGAGATCGCGCCAAGTTGGCGATGCTCCTCTGTGGCTTGGCCTTCTCCGCCTTGCTCATGGCCCAGCAGACTTCGGTCTTCTTCGGCATCATGAGCTGGACGTACACGCCGGTGCACAACATCCGCGCGCCGATCTGGGTCAGCGACCCGATGGTCGAGCAGGCGAACGACGCCAAGCCGATGCGCGACACCGATCTCTACCGGGTGCGCTCCGTCGATGGCGTGGCTTGGGCCGCACCCTTGCACACGTCCTTCCTCCAGGCGCGCATGCAGGACGGCAACTTCAAGCTCATCACCATGGTGGGCATCGACGCGGACACCTTCGCCGGCGCGCCCGCGGTGCTCTCGCAGGGACGCATCGAAGACCTGCGCCTGCCGAACACCGTCATCGTCGATGAGTGGGGCGCGCAATTGATGGGCCGCGTCACGAAAGGCCCCGATGGCAAGGAGGTCGTGATTCCGCTGAAGGTGGGCGATACGTTCGAGGTCAATGACCTCGAGGCGCGCATCGTGGGCATCTGCAAGGTGCGGCGCGCCTTCACGGGCGGTCCCTTCGTCTACACGACCTACGACCGCACCAAACTGTACACCCTCGGCGCCCGCCGCACGTTGAGCTTCATGTTGGTCGAGCCGCAACCCGGCGTGGACCCCGCCAAGCTTTGCGCGCGGATCGAAGCCGATACCGGGCTCAAGGCGTGGACGTCGGAGACCGTCATCTGGAGCTGGTCCGACCTCAGCCTCGCCCGCAACACGTTCTGGTGGTTCTGGAAGAACACGGGCATCCCGTTCTCCTTCGGCACGGCGGTCGCGCTCGGGCTCTTCGTCGGCATCGCCGTCTCGGGTCAGACGTTCTACTCGTTCGTCCTGGAGAACCTGAAGTACTTCGCCGCCATCAAGGCGATGGGCGCGGGCATGGGCGTCATCGCCCGCATGTTGCTGGTGCAAGCCTTCACCGCCGGTTTGCTCGGCTTTGGCCTCGGGGTCGGCATGGCCCAAGCCATCGGGCGCGCGATGATCGAGAAGGGGATGCCCCCGTTCGTCATGTTCCCGCAGATCTTCTGGGCCACGCTCGCGCTGGTGCTCGGCATCAGCCTCGTCTCCGCCATCATCGGCATCATCAAGGTCTCGCGCGTCGATGCCGCGACCGTCTTCCGCGGATGAGCACCCCTGCCGCCCATGCCGTCGCCGTCCGCACCCGCGGGATCGACATGTTCTTCGGTGACGGGGAGACCAAGGTCACCGCGCTGAAGCAGGCCGACTTCGAAGCCAATCGCGGCGAGCTCATCATGCTCGTCGGTCCGTCGGGTTGCGGGAAGACGACCTTGCTCTCCGTCATCGCGGGCACGTTGACCCCGCAGACCGGCACGGTCGAGGTGTTCGGCCAGCGCCTCGATGGCTTGAGCCAGGAGGAACTCACCACCTTCCGCCGGAAGCACCTCGGCTTCGTCTTCCAATCCTTCAACCTGATCCCGACGCTCACGGTCTTGGAAAACGTCATGGTGCCTTTGCTCATCCAGGGGACCGCGCAGGCCGTCGCCGTCGCCAAGGCGCGCGCGATGCTGGAGAAGGTGGGCCTCAAGGGCCGTGAAGAGGGTCGTCCGAACGCGCTGTCCGGCGGCCAGCAACAGCGCGTCGCCATCGCCCGGGCCCTGGTGCACGAGCCTTCGTTGCTCATCTGCGATGAGCCGACGTCCGCCCTCGATAAGGACACCGGCGCGCAGATCATGCAGATGGTCCGCGACCTGTCCCGCTCCCCCGAACGCTGCGTCGTGGTCGTCACGCACGACCACCGCATCTTCCGCTTCGCGGACCGCATCGCGGAAATGGAAGACGGGCGCATCCGTCGCGTCGTCGAAGACGCCAGCCTCCTCGACACCAACCACCTTTGAAATCCATGTTCCAGAAACGCTATCTCTTGGTCGCCTTGGCGATCGCCGGCGCCGCCGCCGCCCTCCAACTCACCCAAGGCACGGCCAGCGAGACGCCGACCCTGCCGCCGGCCTACGCTCCGGCCACCCGCGAGAAGGACGGCCTCATCGCCGCCGCCGGCCTCGTCGAAGCGGTCGCCGAGAACACGCAGCTCGGCTCGCCGACCTCCGGCACCGTGCTCAAGGTCCACGTGAAGGTTTGGGACCAGGTGAAGGCGGGCGACCCCATCATCACCCTCGATGACCGCGACCTCACGGCGCAGCTGCAGGTGCAGCTCGCGTCCGTCACCGCCGCCGAAGCCACGGCCGAACGCGCGGAGGATGCCGCGCAACGCTGGACGGGATTGAAGGACACCGGGGCCGTCAGCGCCGGGGATCTGCTCTCTTATCAAGTCGCCGCGAAGGAAGCCCGCGCCCGGGTCGCGTTGGCCAAGGCCCAAGTCGGCCAGACGAAAGTCATGCTCGACCGCCTCGTGGTGCGTTCGCCCATCGATGCGACCGTCCTCCAGGTCAACGTCCGCGTCGGTGAGTTCGTCGCCGCCGGCCTCAAGGCCCCCGCGGTGCTCGGGGATATCTCGCGCCTGCAGATCCGTTGCGACCTCGATGAGCAACTCGCGCCGCGCATGGCGGCCGGGCTGGCCGCGAAGGGCTACCTGAAGGGCGAAAGCGGCCGCGTCGGCAGCGAAGCCCGCGCCATCGCGTTGAAGTTCGTCCGCATCGAGCCCTATGTCATCCCGAAGGTCTCGTTGACCGGCGGCAGCGCCGAGCGCGTCGATACGCGCGTGCTGCAGGTGATCTACCAATTCGACCGTCCCGCCGACCGCCCGATCTTCGTCGGCCAGCAGATGGACGTCTACATCGACACCACCAGCAATGCGCCTCGCAAGTAAGAGCCTCCTCGTCGCGGCGGCGTTGCTCGCGGGGTGCGCGCATGAGCCGGCCCCGCGCCCGGCGACGCCGGTCCCACCCGCCGCCTTCAGCGTCGCGGGATCCGCGGCTCCGGCGGATTGGCTCGCGGCGTTCCAGGATCCGGCGCTTTTGGAGCTGGTCGCGCGTGCGCGCGTCGGCAGCCCCGATTTGGCGCTGGTCCGCGCCCGGCAACGCGAAGCGGATGCGGTCTTGGTCGCCGCCGGTGGTTCCTTGCAGCCCACGCTTTCCGCCCAAGCCGGCATCGATGCCTCCCGCATCTCCCTGGAGACCGGACGCATTCCCTTCGCCGCCGCGGTCCCGCGCCGCACGGATGTCGCCGGCCTCGGGGTGAAGGCTTCGTGGGAATTGGATTTCTGGGGACGCAAGGCTTCCACGGTGACCGCCGCGGAGAATGACGCCAAAGCTTCGGCTGCCTCGGTGGCGCAGGCGGACCTCGCGCTCAGCGCCGAAGTCGCCCGCGTCTGGTTCGCCGTCCGCGGCGCCCGCGAGCAGGTGGCCTGTTTGGAAGCGGAATTCGCCGCGCGGCTCCGTGAGATGGAAATCGTCCAGCGCAGCGTCGCCGGCGGCATCTTGCCGACCGACCCGCTGTCGACCGCGAAGTTGGCCGCCGCGCAAGCGAAGGTCGACGAAGGCCTTGGCCGCCGCCGCCTCTCCGCCGCCGAGAATGCCTTGCGCGCCTTGATCGGCGCCGCGCCCGGCGAAGCGCTGCCCCTCGTCCGTCCGTCGGCGGCGGTGCCGATGCCGGCCTTTGGCGCGGGCTTGCCGTCCGAGGTCCTCCAGCGTCGTCCCGACGTCCGTTCGGCCGCGTTGCGCTTCGATGCGGCCGTCGCCCGCGAAGGCGCCGCGCTCGCCGACTTCTATCCTTCCGTGACCCTCAATGGCCAAGCGGGTTGGCAAGCCGACCCCGCTGCGCGCATCGGCCGCGGGTCGTCCGCCTTTTGGGGCTTGGCCCCGACGGTTGATCTGCCGCTCTTCGATGGCTCGCGCCGCGAGGCCAACCTCGAAGTCACGCGGGCGCGGCTGGCGGGAGCCGCCGCCGAGTGGCAGAAGGTCGTGCTCAATGCGTTCCGCGAAGTCGAAGATGCGCTGGCCGATCTCCGCGAACTGGAGTTGCAGGAAAGACTCACCGAGCAGGTGCACGTCGCGGTGCAGGATCGCCTGAAGAACGCGGAAGCCCGGCAGCGGGCCGGCGTCGCCCCGGAAGCCGAAGTCATCGTCGCGCGCCGCGACGAAGCCTTGGCGCGCCGCACGCTTTCGTTGGTCGTCTGGGAGCGCCGCCAAGCCGCGGTCCGTCTCGCCGCCGCCACCGGCGGCTAAGCCCGCTCCACGTACGCAAGAAGAAGGGCTCCCTCGCGGGAGCCCTTTTGCTTAGGCCTTGATCTGCGGACGCTTGGGATCCGGCCAGTCGATGTGGAAGAACTCGCCGCGCGGCTTGTCGGTGCGCTCGTAGGTGTGCGCGCCGAAGTAGTCGCGCTGGCCTTGCAGCAGGTTCTGCGGGAGGCTTTCGGTGCGGTACGAATCGAAGTAGGACAGGGCCGAGCCGAGGGTCGGCACGGGGATGCCGTGCTTGACCGCGAGGGCGATGACCTTGCGCCAGTTCTTCTGGGCCTTCTTGACCGTCTTCTTGAAGTACGGGTCGAGGAGGAGGTTGGCGAGGCGGGGCTTCTTTTCGAAGGCCTCGGTGATCTTCTGGAGGAAGCGGGCGCGGATGATGCAACCACCGCGCCAGATCTTGGCGATCTCGCCGAAGTGCAGCTTCCACTTGTACTCGTTCTGCGCTTCGCGCATGAGCTGGAAGCCCTGGGCGTACGAGCAGATCTTGGAGCAGTAGAGGGCGTCGCGGATCTGTTCGATGACCTTGGCCTTGTCGGGCTTGGTCATGGCGCGCTTCGGACCGCGGAGCGCCTTGGCGGCGGCGACGCGTTCTTCCTTCACGGCGGAGAGGCAGCGGGCGAAGACGGCTTCGGCGATGGTCGGAGCGGCGACACCCATGTCGAGGGCGTTGGCGCTCGTCCACTTGCCCGTGCCCTTCTGGCCGGCGGTGTCGAGGATGACGTCCACGAGCGGCTTGCCGGTTTCGGGGTCCTTCTGCTTGAGGACCTTGGCGGTGATCTCGATGAGGAAGGAGTTGAGGTCGCCCTGGTTCCATTCCTCGAAGACGGTGCCGATCTCATCGGGGGTCATGCCGAGGAGGCCGCGCATCAGGTCGTAGGCTTCGCAGATCATCTGCATGTCGCCGTACTCGATGCCATTGTGGACCATCTTGACGTAGTGGCCGGCGCCGTCGGGGCCGATGTGCGTCACGCAAGGCACGCCACCCTTGATGGGCTGGCCGGGCTTGGCGCCGGTGAGTTCCACGCCGGTGACGGCGTCGACCTTGGAAGCGACGGCTTCCCAGATGGGCTTGAGTTCGGCCCAAGCGGCGGGGTCGCCACCAGGCATGAGGGATGGCCCAAAGCGCGCGCCTTCTTCACCGCCGGATACGCCGGAACCGATGAAACGGAGGCCCTTGGCCTTCAGCTCTTTTTCGCGGCGGATGGTGTCCGTCCAAAGAGCGTTACCACCGTCGATGATGATGTCGCCCGGTTCGAAGACGGCGGCGAGTTCGTTGATGACCGCGTCCGTCGGGGCGCCGGCCTTGACGAGGATGATGGCCTTGCGGGGCTTCTTGAGGGAAGCCGCGAAGTCCTTCATGGTCGGGTAACCCGAGAGTTTCCCCGGGGTCTTGGGGTTTTCCTTGATGAATTCGTCGGTTTTGGCGGCGGTTCGGTTGTAGACCGAAATCGCAAAGCCATGATCCGCGATGTTGAGGGCTAGGTTTTGGCCCATGACGGCCAGACCAATGAGACCAATGTCGGATTGCATAAGTGGGGAGCATCGCAACCCCCCCCGCCCTTGGTGGCAAACCAGAAAGAGCGTTTTCGGGCGTTTCGAGGGCATTTTCGGGGGTGGGGGATGGGGAAGCCCTTTCCCCTCGCCACCCCTCCGCGGCTCCCTTCTATAGAAGAGGTCATGTCCCAGCTTGTCGGCAAACGCATCACCCTCGGGGTCACCGGTTCGATCGCCGCCTATAAGGCCGCCGATTTGGCCTCCCAGCTCATCAAGTACGGGGCCGAGGTCCAGGTCGTCATGACCAAGAGCGCCGCCGAGTTCATCACCCCGATGACCCTCCAGATCATGTCCCGCCGCCCGGTGGCCATCGATATGTGGGAAGAGGGCCGCAACTCCCAGCCGAGCCATATCGAGATCGCCGACTCCTCCGACCTCCTCCTCGTCGCCCCTTTGACGGCGAACACCATGGCCGAGTTCGCCCATGGCCTCGCGCCCGACCTCCTGACGTCGATCTACTTGGCGACCCGGGGCCCGGTGCTGCTTTGTCCGGCGATGAACGGCAAGATGTACGAACACCCCGCCACCCAAGCCAACCTCCAGACCTTGCGCGCCCGCGGCCATGCCGTGGTGGAGCCGGCGGAAGGCATGTTGGCGTGCGGCTACGAAGGGGTTGGTAAGCTTGCGCCGGTGGACGAAATCGTCGCCCGCGTGCTGCTCATCCTCGGCTAAGCCATGGAGGCGGTCGCGCTGCGGGAACGCCTGCGGGCCGAAGCTTTGGCGATGGGGTTCGACGTGTTCGGCGTCGCCCCCGTCCACGCGGATGTCCGGGCGGATTATTTCCGCCAGTGGATCGCCGACGGGATGCACGGCGACATGGACTGGCTCGCGAAAAACCCCGAGCGCCGGACCGACGCCACCCGCGTCTTGCCCGAGGCCCGCAGCATCATCGTGGTGGGCTTGAATTATTATCAACCGCACCCGCCCGCGGCCTACCGCATCGCGAAATATGCGCTCGGGGCCGACTACCACGACGTGATGTTGCGACGCTTGAAGAAGCTTTGCGGGGTGATGCGCACGCTCGGGGGCGACCAGAAGCCTTACGTGGACACCGGACCCGTCCTGGAAAAGCCCCTCGCCGCGGAGGCGGGTTTGGGGTGGCAAGGGAAGAGCACCATCCTGTTGCAGCGTGGCTTTGGGACATGGTTGTTCCTCGGGGTCATCCTCACCACGCTCGAGCTCGAGCCTTCAGCCAAAGAGGCCCACCGCTGCGGCACCTGCACGCGTTGCCTCGACGCTTGCCCGACCGCCGCCATCGTCGCGCCCTATCAATTGGATGCCCGCCGTTGCTTGGCCTACCTCACGATCGAACATGACGGGCCGATTCCGGAGGAGTTCCGCCGCCCGCTCGGCGACCGGGTCTTCGGGTGCGATGAGTGCCTGGATGTCTGCCCATGGAATCGTTGGGCGAAAGCCACGCAGGAAGCGCGCTTCGCCCCGCGGGCCTTGCCCGACCTCCGCGAGACCTTGGCTTGGACGGATGAGCAATTCGTCGAACATTTCCGCGGGACACCGGTCAAGCGCTTGGGGCTCCGTCGTTGGCAGCGCAACGCCCTCACGGTCCTCGGGAATACCGGGACGGCGGCGGACTTGCCCGCGATCCGCTCCTTGTTGGGACACGCGGATCCGATGGTCGCGGAACATGCCCAGTGGGCGGAGCGTGAATTGGTCGCTCGGAGCTGAACCTCCCTTGTTGCTTCAGGCGGTCGGCTTGTCCTAAGTTGACGGCGTGACGCTCGCCCAAGCCTATTACGTCCTCGCCGCCTTTCTTTGCCTAGGGGGCTGGTTGCTCTTCAGTGGCTCCCCGCTGCTGGTCTCCTTTCGCCGCGACCGCGCCGCCACGCTCATCCTGCTCGCCCTCGCGGTGGGGTGGTTCGCCTGGCAGCTCTACACGATGCCCGATCCCGACCTCGCCGGCCTCCCGCGTAACTTGGTGATGATCGTCTTCGTCGGGGCCGGCTTGTTGACCTATATCTACATGCCGGACTTCCTGTCCGTGCGCTGCTTGGGGGTGCTCATGCTCTTCTTGGCCCGGCTGACGCTGGACGCGGGCTATCGGCAGCTGCCCTATAGCCTCCTCGACGCCTCGGTCTCGTACGGCATCCTGGTGCTCTTCGGCCTCTGGTGGGCGTCCGCGCCGGCGGCCTTCAACCAACACTGCGACTGGGTCTTGGCCACGCCGACGCGCCGCAAACTCATCGGGGGACTCGCCCTCGGCCTGGGTCTGGCTTGCCTCTACAATTCGACCTGCCTCGCGTGAGCCGTCCTTTGCTCATCGTCGTTTCGGGGCCCGCCGGGAGCGGGAAGACAACCTTGTGCAGCCGCCTGACGGACGCCTACCCGCAGGCCATCCGCCGCGTCATCACCTGCACCACGCGCGCCCCGCGCCCCGGTGAGGTCGATGGGGTGGACTATCACTTCTTGGCTCGGGCCGAATTTGAAAAACAAATCGCCGCCGGCGTCTTCCTCGAGCACGCCACCGTCCATGGCAATCTCTACGGTCCGCGCGCCAAGGATGTCGCCGCCCATCTGGATGCCGGTTTAGACGCGCTCCTCAACGTCGACGTTCAAGGGGCCGCGACCATCCGCGCCCAAGCGGCGTCCAACCCGCGCCTCGCCGCCGCTTTGGTGACGGTCTTCGTCCGCGTCCTCGACCCCGTTGAACTGCGCCGGCGCCTCACGGGCCGGGGCACCGACCCGGTCGACGAAATCGATCGGCGCGTGCAGGCGGCGGAATGGGAACTGGGCCACGCCGGCGACTACCAGCACATCATCGAGAGCGGCACCCGCGAAGCGGACTTCGCCACGCTCGAGGGCATCTACCGGGGAGAAAAGGGTCGCCACCCATGATGGCCAAATCCGAGATCGCCGCGGTCCTCGATGAGATCGCGACGCTGCTGGAACTGACGGGCGAGAACCCGTTCAAGATCCGCGCGTATTCCGCCGGCGCCCGCACGTTGGAATCGCTCACCGAGGATTTGGGCGAACTGATCGCCACGAACAAGTTGGAGGAAATCCCCGGCATGGGCGAGGCGTTGGTCGACAAGATCACCACGCTCCACCGCGATGGCGTCCTGCCGTTCCACCAGAAGCTGAAGGCGAGCATTCCGCCCGGCTTGCTGGAGGTCATCCAGATTCCCGGACTCGGACCGAAGAAGGTCCGCGCGCTTTGGACGCAGCTGAACATCGACGATCTGGCCAAGCTCGAGGCGGCCTGCACCAGCGGCGCCGTCGCCGACCTCAAGGGCTTCGGCGAAAAGACGCAGGTCAAGATCCTCGAAGGCATCAAGAATCGCGTCGCGTACGGCAAACGGCACCGCTGGTACGAAGCGGCCGAAGTCGCCGAACCGATCCTCGCCGGCCTCCGCGCGCTCCCGCAGACGCAGCGCGCCGAATCCGCGGGCTCGCTGCGGCGCTCGCGTGAGACCGTGGGCGACCTGGACTTCCTCGTCGCGTCTTCCGACCCCGCGCCGATCATGGCGTGGTTCGTGGGCTATCCCGGCGTGAAGGAGGTCACCGCCCACGGGGAAACCAAGTCGAGCGTCCGCTTCGAGAGCGGCCTGCAGGCCGACCTCCGCGTCGTCCCGCTCGAGCAGTTCTATTTCGCGCTGCATCACTTCACGGGCTCCAAGGAGCATAACGTCGCCATGCGGCACCGCGCGCTCGCGCGTGGCCTCAGCATGAGCGAGTGGGGCTTCAAGTCCCTCGAAGGCGGCCCGGCCGTCGCGCCCGGTGCCAAGGATGAAGCCGAGGTTTTCGCCGCCCTGGGCCTGCCCTGGATCCCGCCCGAACTCCGCGAAGGCAATGGCGAGATCGAAGCCGGCGAGAAGGGCCGGTTGCCCGAACTCGTCGAATTCACCGACCTCCGCGGGGTCTTCCATAACCACACGACGGAATCCGACGGCGACCACACGTTGGAGCAGATGGCCGCCGCCGCCGAAAAGCTCGGCTGGGAATACCTCGGCATCTCCGATCACTCGAAGTCCAGCTTCCAGGCGCGCGGCCTCGATGAGGAACGCCTGTTCCGCCAACTCGAAGCGGTCGCGAAGCTCAATGCTTCGGGGCGCCTTAAGGTCCGTGTGCTGACCGGCAGCGAGGTGGACATCCTCGGTGAAGGGGAACTCGATTTTGCGGACGACGTCCTCGGCCAGCTCGATTTCGTGGTGGCCTCGGTGCACAACCGCTTCGGCCTCGACCGCGACACCCAGACGGCGCGCATCATCAAGGCCATCGAGAACGAGCACGTGGACATGGTCGGCCACCTCACGGGCCGCTTGCTGAACAAGCGTGAGCCTTACGACCTCGACATCGCCAAGGTCATCGACGCGGCGGCGGCCAACGATACGATCATCGAACTGAACGCGAACCCTTGGCGCCTCGACATGGATTGGCGCTGGTGGCGCCGCGCGGCGGAGAAGGGCGTGCTGACGTCCATCAATCCCGACGCCCATGACACCGAGCAACTGGCTTTCGCCGCCCATGGCGTGCGCATCGCCCGCAAGGGTTGGCTGACCAAGGAGCACGTGCTGAACACCCGTTCTTTGGCCGAGGTCCTGAAGTGGCTGGGGCGCTGACGGCGGGTTACGGCTCGCCCTGCCGGGGTTTGCCCTCCTATTAGAGAGGCATGCTGCACGACAAACGCCGCCTCCTCCTCATCGCCGGCCCTTGCTCCCTGGAATCCGAGTCCAATTGCCGGACCGTCGCCACGGAGCTGAAGGCCTTGGCGGCCAAGCACCCGGAGCTGAACATCATCTTCAAGGGCTCTTACGATAAGGCCAATCGCACCTCGCTCTCCGGCGATCGTGGTCCGGGGATGCAGGCGGGCCTCGAACTCCTCGCGATGGTGAAGAAGGATTTCGGCTTCAACGTCCTCACCGACATCCATGGCCCCGAGCAGTGCGAAGCCGTCGGTCAGGTCGTCGATGTCCTGCAGGTGCCGGCGTTCATGTGCCGCCAGACCGACCTCCTCGTCGCCGCCGCCAAGACCGGCAAGGTGGTCAACGTGAAGAAGGGCCAGTTCCTGTCGCCGTTTGAGATGCGCTTCGTCGTCGATAAACTCGAAGGTGCCCACGCCGCCGAAATCTGGCAGACGGACCGCGGCACGACCTTCGGTTACCAGAACCTCGTCGTCGACATGCGCTCCTTCCCGATCATGGCCGGCTTCGGTCACCCGACGATCATGGACGCCACGCATGCCGTGCAACTCCCCGGCGCCGCCGGTGGTTCTTCGGGTGGTCAGCGCGAGTTCGTCCCGGTCCTCGCCAAGGCCGCCCTCGCCGCCGGGGCAGATGGCCTCTTCATGGAGACGCACCCGAACCCAGCGAAGGCGATTTCGGATGGCCCTTCGCAGGTCCCGCTGGCCGACTTCCCCGCGCTCGTGGAGTCCTGCCTGCGCGTCTGGAAAGCCGTCCGCGCCTAAGCGTCGAACAGCCGACGCGCGGCGGTGCGGTCCAATTTGCCCCGAGCATCCGTGGGGCTCTCGGTGACGAAGATGTATTGCTTCGGTCGCGCGGCCGGTTCCAGGCGTTCGGCCAGGCGTCGCAGCGCGGGCTCGAGTTGCGCGGCTCCGGTGACCAGCGCGACCACGCGTTCGCCCCACTGCGGGTCGGGCACGCCGAGGACATGGGTGTCCGCGCAGGAGGCGAAGACGCCTTCGACGCGGCTGGGGTCGATCTTTTCGCCGCCGCTGACGATGACCCGATCGGCGCGACCGAGGATGCGGATGGTGCCGTCGGCGCCGAGCTCCGCCCGGTCCTGCGTGAGATGGCCATTCTGCGAAAGCGCCTCATTGGGCCACATGGCTTGGGCGAGCGCGGGCGTCGCGACGGTCAGGATGTCGCCCGCGAGTCCGAAGTGGACGCTCGGCAACGGCACCCCGCGGGGCGGCTGGTTTTTCCAGATTGTTTCCGGCGGGCACACGGCGCAGGCCGCGGCCGTTTCGGTCATGCCATACGTCAGGAAGACCGGGAGCCGGCGGTCGCGGATTTCGCGGAGGCAAGCTGGGGGGACGGAGGAGCCGCCGAGCAGCACGACGTGGAAGCGCTTGAGCCAAGCCTCGCCGGCGGGATGTGCAAGCACGCGGAGGAGCTGGGCCGGAACCAACGAAGCGATGCGGGTGCCATCCGTCGGGAGCTTGACCATCGGCAGCGGCGCGCCGGCGGGGAAGCGTCCGTCGAGGACGAGGTGACGACCGCCGGTCAAGGCGGCGCGCACGAAGGGCATCAGCCCGCTCACGTGCCAAGGGGGCGTCAAGGTCACCGTGTGCAGGGTCGGTGACAGTCCGCGCGACACCAGGTAGTCGCACAAGGAGCGCACCGCCGCGGCCAGCGAGGCCGGGTCATGCACCGCGAATTTCACGACCCCGCCCGTGCCGCCGGTGGGAATCATCGTGTGGCCGCGACCGCTCGCGGGCCAATCCGCCGGGGCCGGGCCCGTCGGCGTGAGCGCTGCGCCCACGACCTCCGTGCCTGCGGGGATGAGGCGTTCGGCGGCCGCCATTTCGGCGGGGCCCCATTGCGGGTTGCCGAGGAACACCGGACGTTCGGCACCCCAGGCCGCGGCGATATCCGCCAAATAGGTGGCGTGATCGGGAGAAAAGATGGCGACGGCGTTCATGTGAGTTCTTGCCAGAATTGTCCCCAATTGAGGTCTGGCGCCCCGTGGGCCAAGGGTCCGCCAAGATGGCGGTCACGGCCATCCCTTTCGAAGCGGCCCAACGTGTCGAAGCCCACGGCGGTGGCCGCGCGGTCTTGGGCCGCCAACCAGAGCGCGCCTTGTCGGCCGATCGCGGTTTCGAAGCAGGAAGAGTAAACCACGCTGCGGCTCGGCTCGGCTTGGCGCCAAGCGCGGAACCGATCCCAGTCGCCGACCAAGAGCGGCTTCACCACCACCGGCCCATCCCACGCCAGTCCGGCCGGCGTCAGGAAGGATTCGTCGAGCGCCACCTTGGCCGCGCCCAGCGAGGCGTAGCCGGCGTGGCCGACCGGCAGCGGCTGCTCCAGGAATTCTATCCGTGGTTCGCCGCGCACGAACTCCAGCCACGTCCGCGCCGCCGCCAAATCGAGCGAGGCGTTGGCATCCAAGCGCAAGGCCCCGTCGAAACGCGCCAGGAGCCCGCGGATTTCTGCGATGGCGGTGGTGGGCAGGATCTTCACCTTCAGCGTGCGGAAACCCTCGGCTTGTTTTTGCCCGAGGTCCGAACCGTCGTGCGTGGTTAACCCAGCGCAGGGGAGGCTGCCCCCAAAAGCGGCGATGGCACCCCAGTGGCGGCAGGAACTGAGTGCGGCCGCCAAGCAAGGGAGCTGGGGCGAGGCTTCGACCACGGCGGCGAGGTGGGATAGGCTTCCTTGGGCCGAGCGGAGGACCTCAAGTGCCATCTCAATGGTTTCGGTGGGAAAGCCCGGCCAGGGGGCCACTTCGCCGTAACCGATGCCCAGCTGGGTGTGAGTCTGGAGGAGGATGCGTTCGACGGCTTCGACCGAGCCCATGCCCGTCCGCAAGGGGTGCCGAAAGCGTCGCCGCACCCGCTTGAATTCGAATTTGCCGTCAATCATAGGTCGATCGTTCCTTAAATACCCCTTAGCCGCAAAAACAAATTGCCAGCCTGTCGAAGCCTGCCTAACACCCTTTGGGGAAACCGACCTGCTATGGCCTCCTCTAAAAACAAGGGCCGCGTTTCCCTCGACGAACGCTTTTACCTCTCCGCGGACAAGTTCTTCTTGGCCAATGCGGGGCTGGGCCTGACCTACGACGACGTCTCTTTGGCGACGCGCTACTCCGAGGTCTTGCCGCGGATGACCCGCCTGGACTCCTCCTTGTCCGACGCGCTGGCGCTGTCCTTGCCGATCCTCTCCTCGGACATGGACACGGTCACCGAACACCGCATGGCGATCGCGATGGCCTTGAACGGCGGCCTCGGCCTCCTGCACTACAACATGAAGCAGGAAGAGCAGGTCGCGGAAGTTCGTCGCGTGAAGAACCACATCCACGGGATGATCGGCGACCCGGCGGTGGTCTCGCCCGAGCATACCATCGCCGAGGTCCTGCTCCGCATCGAGGCCGATGGGCTGGCCTTCAGCACTTTCCCGGTCGTCGGTCGCGATAACACCCTCATGGGTCTCTTGCCCGGCAGCGCCGTCAAGGAGCGCCACGGCCAGCGGAAGGTCGCCGAGGTCATGATTCCCCGGGATAAGGTCTTCTCGGTTTTCGAGAAGGACCTCGGGAAGGATCCCATCGCCAAGGCCGACCGCCTCTTCTCCGAACACGTCGGGCAGAACAAGCTCCTCGTGGTCGACGCCAAGAACCGCCTGCGCGGCTTGTTCACGCTGAGCGACATCGAACGCATCTCCGAAGAATCCCGCGCGCACGTCCGTCCGACCCGCGACGCCGATTTCCGCCTCCGCGTCGGCGTGGCGGTCTCGGTCCCGCGCACCCCCGAAGGTGAAATCGACCGCGAACGCTTCCTCGCCCACACCGCGGCCCTCGTCGCCGAAGGCGCCGATGCCCTGGCGGTCTCCACGGCGCATGGCCACACGAAGGGAGTCGGCGACGCCATCCGCCTGCTCCGCAAGCAGCACAAGGACCTCACGCTCATCGCCGGCAACGTCACCAGCGGTGACGGGGTGGCCTTCCTCGCCGACGCGGGCGTTGATGCCGTCAAGATCGGCCAAGGCCCCGGTTCCATTTGCACGACCCGCATCGTGGCGGGGGTGGGCATCCCGCAGCTCACCGCTTTGTACGTCGCCTCGCAGGCGGCCAAGCGCAAGGGCGTCCGCATCATCGCCGACGGCGGCATCACGAAGAGCGGCGACATCGTCAAGGCCCTCACGCTGGCCGATGTGGTCATCCTCGGTGGCCTCCTCGCCGGCAGCCGCGAGGCGCCGGGCAAGTTGATGGAGATCAACGGCAAGACCTACAAGGAATACCGCGGCATGGGGTCGCATGAAGCCATGCGCAAGGGGTCCGCTTCCCGCTATGGCCATTCCGCCGCCGGCAAGTTCAACAAGGTGGCGGCCGAAGGCATCGAAGCGCTCAAGGAAGTCTCCGGCACCGTCGACCAGGTGCTCGGCACCCTCGCGGGTGGCGTCCAGAGCGGACTGGGTTACCTCGGCGCCCGGAATTTGACGGAACATCGCGCCAATGCGCGTTACATTCGGGTGACGCCCGCCGGCCAACGTGAGGCGGCCCCGCACGACGTGATTGAAATCAAGGCCGGCTCCTAATACACTTTTCCCATGCTAGCCTTCTTCCGTCACCTGATGGTCTTCCTGCTTGGCGCGCTCGTCGGCGCCGTGGCCATCCTGTTCTTCCTCCCGACGTTCACCGCGACGTTCTCGAACGTGCCGAGTGGGGCCGTCGTCGCGGTTGATACGCCGGCCAAGCCCGCCGAACCGGTGGCGAAGGTCGAAGAACCCGCCAAGCCGGCCGAGCCCGTCGCCAAGGTGGAAGAGCCCGCGAAGCCGGCCGAACCCGCCAAGCCCGCCGAACCGGTGGCCAAGGTCGAGGAACCCACCAAGCCGGCCGAGCCCGTCGCCAAGGTGGAAGAGCCCGCGAAGCCGGCTGAGCCTGCCAAGCCCATGACCGAGGAGCCCGCGAAGCCGAGCGACGCCGTCGCCAAGGTGGAGCCCAAGCCCAAGGCCGATGCCGCCATTCAGAAGCTCGATTACACCGCGCTCAACGCCCGCCCGATTTTCTGGCCGCCTTCCGTCCTGGTGACGACCGCGACCAGCACCTCCTTGATGGAGAAGGGCAAGAAGGTCGCCGACATCCCCTTGGCCGAAGGTGATGTGCTCCAGGTTTCCAAGGTGCTCGGCGACGGCACGCTGGAAGTCCGTGCCCAAGGCTTGAAGTTCGAAATCGACCAGAAGCTCACGGACTTCGAAGGCGGGGTCCGCCGCAAGATCGCCGAACTCGCCGACAAGGGTAGCACGATTCCCGCGCCCTATAAGACCGATCGCCCGTACGTCCCGCCGATCGCCCCGCTGCCCACCGC
>CALQIY020000043.1 GCA_943330755.2 Opitutus sp. GAS368 | reverse complement strand
GTAGATGATCTCGAGGTGGCGCGGGAGGACCTTCTCGAAGAGCGGCACGGACCACGTTTCCAGCGCTTCGGGCAGCAAGGTGTGGTTGGTGTAGCTGAAGACGCGGGTGCACACGGACCAAGCGTCATCCCAGCTGAGGCGCTCGACGTCGATGAGCAGGCGCATCATTTCGGCGACCGAAATGGACGGGTGCGTGTCGTTCAGCTGCACGGCGACCTTCGCCGGCAAGTTCGAGAAATCAGGGTTCAGGCGCAGGTGCCGGCGCAGGATATCCTGCAGCGAGCACGAGACGAAGAAGATCTGCTGGACCAGGCGCAGCTCCTTGCCGCTTTCGGTGCTGTCGTTCGGGTAGAGCACCTTCGAGATCGTCTCGCTGGCATCGCGGTCGCGGACGGCTTCGACGTAACCGCCGCGGTCGAAGGCGCGGAAATCGAATTCCGTCGTCGCCTTGGATTCCCAGAGGCGGAGGAAGTTGACGCTGCTGGCGGCGAAGCCGGCGATGGGGATGTCCCACGGCACGCCGATGAGGTCGCGGGTCTCGAGCAACTCGGCGCGATGGTTGCCGCGGTCGTCGACGTTGTGCTGCACCCGTCCGTAAAGCGGCACGCGGACGCGGAAATTAGGGCGACGGATCAGCCAAGGGTTGTTGTTGGCCAACCAGGCGTCGGCGACCTCCACTTGGCGGCCCTGGACGAAGGTCTGCCGGAACAAGCCGAACTCGTAATGGATGCCGTAACCGACGGCCGGGATATCCAACGTCGCCAGCGAATCCAAGAAGCAGGCGGCGAGGCGGCCGAGGCCGCCGTTACCGAGGCCCATGTCGGCCTCTTCTTCCGTCACCGCCTCCAGGTCCTGTCCGAGGCTCTTCAAGGCGGCCCCCGCGACGTCGCGCAGGCCCAGGTTCACGAGGTTGTTGGAGAGGACACGCCCCATCAGGTATTCCAAGGAAAGGTAATAGACGCGCCGGACGTTCTCGGAGGCGTGCACCGACTGCGTCGCGATGTAACGCTCCAACATCTGGTCGCGGGCGGCCATGCAGGTCGCCGACCACCAATCATTGCGCGTGGCCGTGATCGGATCCCGCGCGAAGGTGCTTTTCAGGTGGCGGAGAATCGCTTCGCGGAAGGCCGCAACCGACGGTACCGGGGCTGCGCTCGCGGGCATCGGCGCTGGCTTCTTCACAGCTGTTTTGGTAACCGCCTTGGCCTTCGGGGCCGGCTTGACCGGTCGACGAGCAGCGGACTTGGGAGCGGGCTTCTTTTTCTTAGGCATGTGCGGTAAAGTAGGACACCCCTACCCTAAGCCACAAGCGAGCCAAAACCGCGTCAACCCTGTGCCAGTTGGCGCAGCTTGTTCAAATCCAGCTTGCCCGTGCCCAAAATCGGGATGCCGGGTACTTTCTTGAACACCTTGGGAATCCACAGGTTCGCCAAGCCTTCGGCCGCCAAGGCGGCCCGCACGGCATCAGGATCCAAATCAACGGCGTGCAGGACCACCAATTGCTCGCCTTTGACGGGGTCGCTGACGGCGGAAACCGCCAGAAGCAATTCGGAAGCCGACTGCAGGTCCAAGGCCTTGAGCAAGGCCTGCTCGACCGTGCCATGCGGGACCATCTCGCCCCCAATCTTGGAGAAGCGAGAAAGCCGCCCTGCGAGGTGCAAAAAGCCATCATCATCCAAACGCGCTAAGTCACCCGTCCGATACCAGCCATTAACCTTTGCCTCAGCCGTCCGCCCGGGGTCACCGAGGTAGCCCGTAAAGACATTGGCGCCGCGGACTTCCAATAAGCCCACCTGCCCCGGCGGCACTTCCGCGCCGGTTTCGACATCCACGAAACGCACCGCCACGCCAATGACGGGCCGACCGACGGATCCACGCACGTTCCCAGTCCAGATACCATTCGGGGCTTCGTCCTCGGCCTTATCTGGAACATTGACCGCTAGGACTGGACTGGTCTCGGTGATACCATAGCCCTCGAGCATCGGCGTCTGCAGTTGCTCCGTGAAGCCCGTGGCCAAGTCATCGGGCAGCTTCTCCGCCCCCACGACAGCCCACTCCAGGGACTTGAGGTCTTCCGCGGTGGCACGGCGCAAGTAAGGACGGAGGAACGTCGGCGTCCCCACCGTGACCGTCACGTGCTCTTCCTTGATAGCCTTGATGGCGCCGTTCGTATCGAGCGGCGACGGCAGGGTGACCAGCGTGCCGTCACGCGAGAGGCAATACCAGAGACCCACGGTGAAACCGAAGCTATGGAATACCGGCAGGCTGGAAAGCAATACGGCGGACGAAGGCAAGATGTCGGCATCTTCGATTTGCCGCAAGTTGGCCAAAATATTGCGGTGCGACAGGACGACGCCCTTCGGCTCACCGGAACTCCCGCTCGTAAACAACAACGCCGCTTCGTCATCGCCGCCCCGCGACGGGGCCCCCACGAGGAGCGGGATCAAGCGGGTGGGCAAGGCCCGCACCAAAGTCATCCGCCAGGCGACTTGCCAGCGAGGCAACGACTGCAGTTCGGCGGCGATGTCCAGCACCCGATCGCCCCAAGGGAAGTCCGGGAACTTCTCCGCCAGTTTCACCTTAAAGGCTTCGGCGGTGATGACCAAATCCACCTCCGCACGCTGCAAGCACGACTGCACCTGCTCACGACCCAAGGTGAAGTTCAGGTTGACGGGGATCTTGCCGGCCAACACGCAGGCCAGATTGGCGACGGCGGCGGCAACCCCGGGCGGCAAGACGATGGCCACGCGGTGCGCTCCGGTGGCCCGACGGAGACGCCGGGCGACGATCCAAGCGAGGGACAACAAAAGCGCGCCCGAAAACTCCCGCCGAGCGCCCGTACGGTCAATCAGCGCCGGCTTACCTCCCTTGGCCGCCAAGCCCAAGGCAACCTCGCGAGCCAGGTGGCCCCGAAGCGACGGGCGGAGCGCGAAAGCTTCCTCCGCCAACTCCAGCAAACGCAGACGCGTCTGGGCATGCTCCGCCGCCGGGAAAGGCTTGCCGATGACCGCCGCGATCGGCCGCGGGAAATGCTTGGGCCATTTGAAGAATGACTTGCCGCCGAGGTGACTGAAGACCGACCCCCATAAACCCTCCATGGCCACCGGCACGATCGGCACGTTGGCGCGACGCGCGATCAACTCGAAGCCGCGACGCAGCGGTAAGACGCCCCCGTTACGCGTCAGGCTTCCCTCGGGAAAGATGCAGACGAGCTCGCCCTCCTTGAGGGCGTCGGCCGACTTCTGGATCGCATCCTTGGCCTTCTCTTCGGCGACGGGGATCGTCCGCATCAGGCGCGTCAACTTGCTCAAGATCGGGTTACGCTCAAAGCCTTCCCACGAGAGAAAACGAATCGGCCGCGGGCAAAGCACGCCCAGCACCACCACATCGACGTAGGAAACGTGGTTGCATACGATCAACGCACCGCCCGTCTTCGGCAAGTTCGCCAGCCCGCGGACTTCCATGCGATAGAAGACCCGGACGAAACACCAGCAAAGGGTCTGCACAAAACAGTACCCCCAACTCATGGAGGCATCGCGACGAAAGCCTCGCCAAAGAAAAGCCAAGAGAAAGAAGCCGGGCGCTAATAGAGCGAGACCGAGCATGAGAAGCAGGAACTGGGTTACGGACACGCCTCACTCTTAGGCAACCCCTGCTCGCAGGGCAAGCCGAGTCCTTTCGGGTTGACCCCTCTCCTCTAGACGTTGCCTTAGGGACCTACCCTCATGCGCGACTACGTCCTCAGACGGTTGCTGCTCCTCCCCTTGACCTTCATTGGGATTACTTTCGTGGCGTTCTGCTTCACGCGCTTCGTACCCGGCGGCCCCATCGAACAAGCCATGGCCGAACGGCAACAGGCCGACCAGAAACGCGGCAGCGGGAAGGCTCGTCCCACGGGCCCGGCCTCCC
Organism: Opitutus sp. GAS368; assembly: GCA_943330755.2. Classification (GTDB taxonomy): domain Bacteria; phylum Verrucomicrobiota; class Verrucomicrobiia; order Opitutales; family UBA953; genus UBA953. The sequence goes on along the minus strand of CALQIY020000043.1, from coordinate 12,947 downwards.
CCGAAGAGCTCGACAACCTCAAGCGTCGGTATGGCTTCGACCGACCTCTCGTAGAAGCTTATGCCATTTGGCTCGGCGTCTGGCCCGGGCCGGCCTTGCAAGCCACGGCGCGCCTGGACGCCCAGGGCATCGCGCAACTGGAGGTGACGGATGAGACCAAGCCTGGCGCCACGGTGAAGATCAAGGTGACCTCGGCGGGGAACGTCCTCACCGTCCGCAACCTCGACGGAAGCCCCCGGACCGGCTGGAAAGCCGAACCCGCCCCCCTGCCCGACGACCCCGACAAGGCCATTCGCATCGTCGCTTTCCACCCTTCGGTGTCGGGCGTTTTGCAACTGAACCTCGGCAACTCCACGGACTCCGACAAGCCCGTCTGGGATGAAATCAAGGCGCGCCTACCGCTCTCGCTTTGGTTTGGATTCTGGACGATGGTCATCGCTTACGGCGTCTCCCTGCCGCTCGGCGTGCTCAAGGCGCTCAAACGCGACAGCTGGTTTGATACGCTGACGTCCCAGGCCCTGTTCATCCTCTACTCCATCCCCGGCTACATCCTGGCCGTGGCCCTGCTGCAGGTCCTCTGTTTCCAACTGGGCTGGTTCCCGACCAAGGGTTTTGCCTGGGATAGCCTCACTTGGGGCGCGCGCCTCGAGCACACGGTGCTGCCGTTGGCCTGCATGACCATCGGATCCTTCACGGCGCTGACGTTGTTCACGCGCAACGGTCTCCTGGAAAACCTGGGCGCCGATTACGTTCGCACCGCTCGCGCCAAAGGCGTGGGCTTCAACCGCATCGTCTATGTCCATGCCCTGCGGAATTCCCTGATTCCCATCGCCGCGACGTTCGGCCACAACCTCGGCTTCTTCCTGACCGGGGCCTTCCTGATCGAAGTAACCTTCAATATCCCGGGCATGGGCCTGCTCGGCTTCGACGCGCTCTCCCACCGCAATTTCCCGGTCTTCCTCGGACTCCTCACCCTCTCCAGCCTGGCGATGCTCCTCGGCAACATCGTCTCCGACCTCTGCGTCGCCGCCGCCGACCCGCGCATCCGCTTCGATAAAAAAGCATGAACTGGCTCGACCCCCTCACCCGTCGGCGCCTCGAGCGTTTCCGCCACCACCGCGCCGGCTGGTGGTCGTTCTTGGCCTTGAGCCTGCTCACGCTGCTGGCGCTGCTCGGACCCTTGCTCGTCGGCAACCGCCCGCTGGCGCTACAGATCGACGGGCGTTGGCGCTTCCCCGTGTTCGCCGGCTTCATCTCCGCGCAGGAACTCGGCTACAGCGGCGAAGCCGAACCCAAGTACCGCCTGCTCGCGAAACAAGTCGCCGCCGACGGCCGCGGCTGGGTGCTCATGCCGCCGATCCCCTTCGCCCCCGATGAAGTCAGCGAAGTCATGCCCACCGTCCACCAAGATGCCGCCGGCAAATGGTGCGAACCTCGCGGCATCATCGAAGAAAGCCGGATCTTCACGCTCAATCCTGATGGCACCCGGGCGCGTTCCTGGACCATCGTCAACGGCCAGCTGTCGGGGGACGCCAAGGTCATCGTCGACGGCACCACGGTCGCGCGCGCCAAGTTCGTGGACGGCAAGGTCGTCTTCACCTGGCCGACGGGCACCCCGCAGGATTGGACACCTCGCGGCACCCTCTACACGATGATTTCGTCGCCATGCGCTCCCGGCCAAGATGGCCATTGGTTGGGCACCGATGAATCCGGCCACGACATCCTCGCGCGCCTCTGGGGCGGTTTCCGTCTTCTGCTCCTCGCGGCGGGCCTATACTTGCCGGCCGTTTATGCCGTCGGCCTCCTGCTCGGCGCCGCCATGGGCTACTTCGGCGGCCTCTTCGACCTCATCCTGCAACGCGTCATGGAGGTCTGGTCGAACATCCCCTTCCTGTACGCCATCATCTTCCTCGCAAGCATCCTCGAGCCGAACTTGACCGTCCTCGCCCTCTTGCTGGTCGCGTTCTCGTGGATCGGCCTCGCGCAACAGCTCCGGGCTTCGGCCTACCAAGTCTCCGCCCGGGATTACGTGAACGCCTCGCGCACGCTGGGCGCCGGCCATCTCCGCATCCTCTGGAAGCATATCCTCCCCAACTGCGCCACGGTCATCCTGACCACCCTGCCGTTCACGCTGCATGGCCTCGTCTTCTCCCTCTCCGCCCTCGATTACCTGGGCTTCGGCCTGCCGCCCACCGAGCCCTCATGGGGCGACCTCCTGCACCAAGGGCGCGAAAACTGGCGGGCGTGGTGGATCCTCACCCCGGCGCTCACCTGCCTCGTCGGCCTCATGGTCATGATCAATTCCATCGGCGAAGGGCTCCAGGAAGCCTTCGACATCAAACGCGTCCAGAAATGAAAACCCTCTTCGCCCTGCTCGCGGCTTGCCTCGCGCTGACCTCCGCCTACGCCGAGACCTATCGGGACCCCCGCGCCGCCGAATTCTACCAGCAACACCCGGAGTTCTTCCGCTTCGCCCAACCCAGCGACCTACCGAAGGACCTCGACTGGAAAGACGGCTCCGAGCAGCCGGAATTCGCCGACCCCCGCGCCGTCCGCGGCGGCACGCTGCACCAGATGATCATCACCACGCCGCCGACCTTGCGCCGGGTCGGGGCGAACGCGAACAACGGCTTCCGGGCCGACCTGTACGAGAACAACGACCTTGGCCTGCTCGGCTCGCACCCCAACACCGACGAACCCATCCCCGGGATCGCCCTGCGCTGGGCCTTGTCGAAGGACGGCCTCACGGCCTACTTCCAGCTCGACCCGAAGGCCCGCTTCACCGACGGCCAACCCGTCACGGCCGACGACTTCTTCTACTCGTTCTACTTCTTCCGCTCGCCCTGGGCCGACGCGGACTGGTACGCGGACTTCTACACCAAGGAGTTCGGCGGCATCACGCGCTACGACGACCACACCATCGCCGTCCATGCCCCGCGCCTGCGCCCCCGACAGCTCGAGTGGCTCGGCGACCTGCGCCCCACCCCCCGCGAATTCTTCAAGGACTTCGGGCCGGATTACCTCAAACGCTACAATGACCGGCAGCAACCGACCACGGGGGCCTATTACGTCCCCGCCGACGGCTTCCGCCGCAACCACTCGGTGACGCTGCAACGCGTGAAGCATTGGTGGGCCGAGGAGCGCCGCTTCTACCGCCATCGCTTCAACCCGGACGCCATCCAACACCTCGTCATCCGCGAGATGGACAACGCCTACGAGTCGCTGATGGCGGGCGAACTCGACTTCATGCTCATCGGGTTGCCGCGCTTCTGGTACGGCGCCAACGAGAAGCCCGCCTACCAACTGGGCTACCTGACCAAGGTGCAATTCTACAACGACATCCCCCGCCCGCCCTACGGGCTCTACATCAACACCCAGAAGCCGGGCCTCGACGACCGCAACGTCCGCATCGGCCTGCAGCATGCCACGGATTTCCAACGCGTGATCGATGGCTTCTACCGCGGCGATTTCGAGCGCCTGAATCAATTCAGCGAAGGCCTGGGGCAGTACACCGACCCCTCGATCCGCGCCCGGCGCTACTCGCCGGAACTGGCCCGCGCCGCCTTCGCCAAGGCGGGCTATACCCAAATCGGTTCCGACGGCATCCTCAAGGATGCGGCGGGGCGCCGCCTGTCCTTCCGCCTGACCTTCGACACGACCGACCGCCGCAAGATGCTGGCGACGCTCATCGAATCCGCCCGGCGTTGCGGCGTCGAATACGTCCCGGAGACCCTCGAACACACCACGATGTACCGGAAGGTCATGGAGAAGAACCATGACATCTGCTTCTGGGCCTGGAGCGTCTCCAGCCGCGTTCCCGCCTTCTGGGAATCGCACCACTCGGACAACGCCCTCGAAAAACTCCCCGACGGTCGCCGCGTCCCCAAACGCCAGACGAACAACATCACGGGCATCGACAACCCCGAGCTCTCCAAACTCATCGACGAGTTCCGCGTGGCCACGAAGGAGGAAGACATGATCCGACTGTCCTTCCGCATCCAGAACATCATGCATGAGGACGCGGACTTCATCCCCGGCTGGCGAGTCCCGGGTTACCGGGTCGGGCACTGGAACTGGGTGAAGTTCCCCGAGTCCTTCGACGTCCGCGGCGGCGATGAGCCCTTGACCTACGGCCTGTACTGGCTCGACCCCGCGGAGCGCGAAAAGACGCTGGCTGACTTCCGTGCGGGCCTCAAACGCGGCGAACCCAAGTCCGTCGTGCATGACAAGCACCGGGTGAACTGACCGCGGTTCTTCCTTCCCCTCCCCGCCCCTAAAGCCTAACGTCCCCACCATGTCCGCCGCTCCCCTCCTGAAAGTCCAGGACCTCGGGGTCACCTTCCGCTCCGGCGGGAAGGAGACCGTGGCCTCGGCTCACGTGAGTTTCGAACTCCGCCAAGGCGAAGTCCTCGCGGTCGTCGGCGAATCCGGCTCCGGCAAGTCCGTGTCAGCCCTAGCCCTGACCCGCCTGCTGCCCGGCGAGCCGACCTGCACCATCACCGGCCAAGCCTGGCTCGATGGGCGCGACCTCCTGACCCTCGACGAGACCGCCATCTCCAAGGTCCGCGGCAAGGAAATCGCCTACGTCTTCCAAGACCCCGGCACTTCGCTGAATCCGGTCTACACGATCGGCTTCCAGATCGGCGAAGCGGTCCGCATCCACCGCCACGAAGTCACCGACGTCGACGGTGCCGTCATCAAGGCCCTCGAGGAAGTCCATATCAACGACCCGCGCAAGGTCGCGAACCAATACCCGCACGAACTCTCCGGCGGCATGCAGCAACGCGCGATGATCGCCATGGCCTTGGCCTGCAACCCGCGCATCCTCGTCGCCGACGAGCCGACCACGGCGCTCGACGTCACCATCCAGAAGGAAATCATGGACCTGCTGGGACGCCTGCGCAAGGAGCGCGGCATGAGCATCCTGATGATCACGCACAACTTCGGCATCGTCGCCAACTTCGCCGACCATGTGCAGGTCATGCGCCACGGTCGCGTGGTCGAGAGCGGCACCGCCGAGCACGTGATGAACCATCCCACGGATCCCTACACCAAGGGTCTCATCGCCTGCATCCCGCGCCTCGGCCAACGCCGCCGCCGCCTGACCACCCTCAGCGAAGAACTTTCCAAGTCGTGAGCACCGCCCCTACCGCCCTCCTCGAGATCCGCGACCTTTCGGTCCATTACCCGGGTCGGGCCAACTGGTTCTTCCAGACCGCTGAACCCAAGCGGGCCGTCGATGGCATTTCCTTCACTATCCCCAAAGGCAAGACCGTCGGCCTCGTCGGCGAATCCGGCTCCGGCAAGAGCACGACCGGCAAGGCCATCATCAAGCTCGCCCCGCTGACCTCCGGCCAGATCCTCTACCAAGGCACCGACATCGGCCGCCTCGGGAACGCCGACTTCCTCCCTTGGCGCAAGAAGATCCAGATGATCTTCCAGGACCCGTACAACTCGCTCAACCCGCGCTCGGACGTCCTCGGCATCCTTTCCGAACCGCTCGAAATCCACTTCCCGGGCTTGTCGAAGTCCGACCGCGAACAACGCTGCGCCGAATTGCTCCGCGACGTCAAGTTGCCGCCCGAACACCTCCGCCGCCATCCCCACGAATTCTCCGGCGGCCAGCGCCAGCGCATCGGCATCGCGCGAGCCCTCGCCGTCCAGCCCGAGCTCATCATCTGTGACGAGCCTGTCTCCGCGCTCGACGTCTCCGTCCAGGCTGAAGTCGTCAACCTCCTGCAGGACCTGCAGGAAAAACTGGGCCTCACCTACCTCTTCATCGCGCACGACCTCGCCGTCGTCGAACACGTCAGCGACCACATCTTGGTCATGTCCAAGGGAAAGATCGTCGAACAAGGCGTGCCGTCCGAAATCCTCGGCAACCCGCAGCACCCCTACACCAAGACCCTCTTGGCGGCCGTGCCGAGGTTCTGATGTCCACGGAAACCCAGGCCGTCAGCGCACCCCAACTCGACGCCACCACGCGCGGGTTTGGTTGGTTGTTGGTGGGGATGGCGGCGTTCACGACCTGGGACCAATGGGCCATCTGGAGCACGAAGGACGACTACACCTTCGGCTACCTCGTGCCGATCTTCTCCGGCTACGTCCTCTGGGATCGCTGGGAGGAACTCCGCGCATGGCTGACCGGTAGCCGCTCGATCCCTGGCCCGACCAGTCGGCCTTGGTTGCTGCGCCTCGTCACCGCGCTGACCTTTGGCGCGCTCCTGACCTTTGCGCTCGGCGCCGCCGCCCGCGCCATCACCGGCACCGGGGTGGTCCCCACCCTCGCCATTGCCTTCGGCTTCGTGGGCACGGCGCTCGGCTGCACCTTCCTCTCCGTGCAAGGTCCCCAGCAAACCGAGGCGACGGGCCGCGCCCGGCTCGCCGCCGTCGCGTTGCTCCTCTTCCCCGCCTGCGTTTGGCTCATCTCCGGGCCCTTCCTTTACTTGATCGATAACCGCATCAAAGGAGAGCTGCTGACGAACGTCACCGAGCTCGTCTCGGGCATCCTGCGCGCCACCGGCCACACCATCCGCGTCAGCGGCAACACCATCATCTTCCCGAACAACGATGCCGTGGGCGTGGCCGACGCCTGCTCGGGTATCCGGTCCTTCTCCGCCTGCGTGTTCGTGGGCGCCTTTCTCGGCGCGATCTTCCTGGAAGGCGGACGCCTCGGCTCCTTGCTCCGCCGGGTGGCGATGATCGCCCTCTCGGCCTTGGCCGCCATCCTGCTCAACATCGGCCGCAACACCTACCTGGCGTTCCATGCGATGAACCACGGCTCACGCTCGCTGGACCGCGATTACAGCGGACTGGAACCGGGCAGCGTCGGCTTCTCTTCCTTCGGCACGGTGCATGATTTCGCCGGCAACGCCGCCATGTTGCTTGCCTTTTTGGTCCTGCTCGCCTGCGTTCCCATGCTTAACCGCCTCGGCCGAAGGCCTTCCTCCCCCGCATGAAGATCCTCCACATCACGCCGGAAATCGCCCCTTGGTCGAAAGCCGGCGGACTGGGAGACGCCACCGCCGCCCTCGCGAAGAACCTGGCCGCCCTCGGCCATGACGTCCGCGTAGCCACGCCGCTCTATGGTTCCGTCCCGGGTCGTGAGCAGATGGGCACGTTGCTGGATTCCCTCAAGGTGGATGTGGGTGGCGACCCCGCGAAAGCGGCGTGCCGCGTCCGCTCCGTCAACCTCGCACCGACGGCGCAGGTGTGGTTCATCGAGCACGAAGATTACTACGGAGCCCGGGAGATCTACCCCGCCCGCGAAGATACCGCCGAACGGGCGGCGTTCTTCGGCCGCGCCGCCCTCGACGCCTGCCTCAAGCTCGGCTGGATCCCCGACGTCATTCATTGCCACGACTGGACGACCGGCCTCGTGCCGGTGCTGCTCAACACGACGCTCAAGGCGTCCCCGCTCGGGCGCAGCGCAACGGTGCTATCCATCCACAACCTCCAGCATCAAGGCCTGCTGAGCCGACGCATCCTGGCATTCCTGCGACTCCCGGAATGGCTCTTCAAACCGGAGGAGCTCGAATGCCTCGGTGGCGTGAACTTCCTCAAGGGCGGCATCCTCCACGCGACCCGCATCATCACCGTCAGCCCGACCTACGCGCAGGAAATCCTCACGCCCGCCTTTGGCTTCGGCCTGCAAGACGTCGTGCAACGCCGGCAAGCGCGCCTCGACGGCATCCTGAACGGCGTCGACCTCGACGAATGGGACGCCCGCAAGGATAAGCACCTCGCCCAAACCTTTGATGCGCAGGACCTCCGCGGCAAGTCGGCGTGCAAGCTCGACCTCCAGAAGCAGTTCAACCTCACGGCCGAACCGCACGCCCCGCTGGTCGGGGTGATCTCGCGCCTCTGGGACCAGAAGGGCCTGGACCTCGCGGTCCAAGCGCTCCCGAAGTTCCTGCGCGCGGGACGACTGCAATTCGTGCTGCTGGGTAGCGGCGACGGTTGGCTCGAACAAGAATATCGTCGGCTCGCCGATAACTTTCCGGGGCGCGTCGGCGTGCGCATCGGCTACGACCACGCGCTTTCCCACCGCATCGAAGCTGGGAGTGACTTCTTCCTGATGCCGAGCCGCTTCGAACCCTGCGGCCTCAACCAGATGTATTCGATGACCTACGGCACGCTCCCGATCGTAAGGTCCACCGGCGGACTGGCCGATACGGTGCGGCATTGGAACCCTTCGACCCGCCAAGGTACGGGCATCGTCTTCCAGCACGCCGATGTGGCGGCCGTCGAATGGGCCTTGGACCAGGCGCTCGCCCTGTATGCCCGGCCCGAAGACTTCCGCGCGGCCCAAAAGCAGGCGATGGGGGAAGAATTCAGTTGGCGAAAATCCGCCGCCGCCCACGTGGTGTGTTACGAAAAGGCCTTGCAACAGCGTTAAGTGCCCAACTTTTGGCAAGCCTGCCTATTATTTGGCAGGGCTTCGCGGATTTATGCCAAAAAAGCGTCTGTTTATTCAGCGGCTCAGAGTCCCCGGGAACTTTGGCATAGGTTGAGCATAAGCGGAGGTGCTATGAAACACACCTCCCTCCTGTCCCTCCTCACCCTCACCGCTGCCTCGGCCATGGCCCAGTCGGCAGCTCCGTCCCCGGCGCTCACCACGTCGGGCAACGTGGCGTTCACCTCCGACTACGTCTTCCGCGGCATCACGCAGAACGGCGGCAAGACTGCCCTGCAGGGCGGCTTCGACGTCTCCCACACCTCCGGCCTCTCCGCCGGCGTCTGGGCTTCCAACGTCAACTGGACTGGCACCACCCTCGAGGTCGACGCCTACGCCGCCTACGGTTTCAGCCTCACCAAGGACATCAGCGCCTCCGTCGGCTACATCGGCTACATCTACGAAGGCAACTCCGCGCTCAACACCAGCGAGCTGAACGTCTCGGCTTCGGCTTACGGCCTCACCGCCAAGATCTCCTACGCCACGACCGACTACTTCGGTATCGTCGGCTCGGGCACGAAGTACTACGAACTGAACTACGCCTACGACGTCGCCGCCGTGAAGGGCCTCTCCCTCGCCCTCCACTACGGCATCACCGACGGCAAGAACGCCGCCTCCACGGATAAGGACTACTCCATCGCCCTGTCCTACCCGGTCCTCGGCTTCACCGGCACCCTCGCCTACTCCAACGGTAGCGGCTCCTTCGCCGGCGCCTACGAGGGCATCACGGCCGTCACGCTGAAGAAGACCTTCTAATAGGGGCAACTCTTAGGATATAGCACATAGCCCAGGGGCGTCTTTCGCAAGGAAGACGCCCCTTTCTCTTTGTAGGGTTGAAAAACGGCCGATTCGGATAATGGTGGGCTTTCCGATGATCGAGTCCGCCCGCAAACCCGACTGGCTCCGCGCCAAGCTTCCCACTGGTCCCGACTACCTGGAGACCCGGAAGAACGTCGATGAGCACAAGCTCCACACGGTCTGCCAGTCCGCCCAGTGCCCCAATATGGGCGAATGCTGGTCCCGCGGCAGCGCGACCGTGATGATCCTCGGCAACGTCTGCACCCGGTCCTGCACCTTCTGCGCCGTCCTCTCCGGCCGCCCCAGCGAACTCGACCTCGGTGAACCCGCCCGCGTCGCCGAGTCCATCGCACTGATGAACCTGAAGCACGTCGTCATCACGTCCGTCGCCCGCGACGACCTCAAGGATGGCGGCGCTTCCGTTTGGGCCGCCACCGTGCGGGCCACCCGCCACCGTTGCCCGACCACCACGATCGAAGTCCTACCCGCTGACTTCCGTGGCGAACAGGAGCACCTCGACACCCTGCTCGACGCCCGTCCCGACATCCTGAACCACAACCTGGAAACCGTGGAACGCCTCCAGCGCCCGGTTCGCAAGACGGCGCGCTACGACCGTTCGTTCTGGGTGCTCAAGCATGCGAAGTCCCGCGACTTCGTCACCAAGACTGGCATCATGCTGGGCATCGGCGAACAAAAGGACGAGGTCGCGCAGCTCATCAAGGACATCGCCGCCGCCCAAGTGGACATCCTCACGATCGGCCAATACCTGTCGCCCAGCAAGGAACACGCCCCCATCGATCGCTGGGTCCATCCCGATGAATTCGCGGAATGGAAGACCTTCGCGCTCGCCGCCGGCGTCAAGCATGTGGAATCCGGCCCGCTCGTCCGGTCGTCCTACCGGGCCGATGAACAAGCCGTCAAGTTTGGCCTGCTCGCCCGTCGTCCGACGCTGACCAAATAAACCGTGGACGGCCTGCCTCCTGTCGACTTCCGGGCCGAACTGAACGCGGAACAGTACGCGGCGGTGACGTCGCCGCCCGGCCCGGCGCTCGTGCTGGCCGGCGCTGGCTCGGGCAAGACGCGCACGCTTACCTACCGGGTCGCTTGGCTGCTGCACCAAGGGGCCAAGCCCTGGGACATCCTCCTCCTGACGTTCACCAACAAGTCGGCCAAGGAAATGCTCGAGCGCGTCGAGGATCTCACGGGGGTTCCGCGCGGCCAGTTTTGGGGCGGCACCTTCCACTCCATCGGTCAACGCATCCTCCGCCGGAACGCCCTGGCGGCCGGCCGCTCGCCCGACTTCACGATCCTCGACCAGAAGGAATCCGAGCAGCTCTTCTCCGAAATCGTGAAGGCCGCCGATGGGGCTTTCATCAAGGACAAGACCAACCCCAAGGCCGCCGTCATCCTCGATGCCTATTCCCACGCCCGCAACACCCTGCGGCCGGTGGCCGAGGTCATCAGCGAGCGCCTCGACTGGATGAAAGGGGGCCCCGAAAAGCTCGTCGGGTTCTGCGACGCCTACGAGGCCGCCAAGAAGGAGCGCAATGTCTGCGACTTCGATGACCTGCTCGTCCTCTGGCTGCGCGTGCTCGAGAACGACCCCGCGGCCCTGGAACACTACCGCCGGCGCTTCCAGCACCTGCTCGTGGACGAGTTCCAGGACACCAACCGCCTGCAGAGCCGCATCATCGACCTGCTCGCCTCCCACCACCAGATCATGGCCGTCGGCGACGACGCGCAGTGCATCTACACGTGGCGCGGGGCCGACTGGGAAAACATCGTGGCCTTCCCTTCGCGGCACCCTGGCACGCTGATCCACACCATCGATACGAACTACCGTTCGACGCCGGAAATCCTCGCTTTCGCCAACGAGATCCTGAGCCATCGGCCGCGCATCGAGGGCTTCGACCGTCGGCTCAAAGCCGTACGACCCGGTGGCCAGCCGCCGACGGTCTTCACCATCGGCGACACGTCGCAACAGGCCAAGCTGATCGGCCGCAAGATCCTCCAGCTGCACAATGAAGGCCACCCGCTGGCCGACATCCACGTCCTCTACCGCGCGCACTACCAATCGCTCGAACTGCAGATGGAACTGAACGCCTTGGGCGTGCCGTTCGTCATCACCAGCGGCCACAAGTTCTTCGACCTCATCCACGTCAAGGATGTGCTCGCCCACCTGCGCTTCATCCAGAACCCTCAGGACCAAGTCGCGCTGTCCCGCTTGCTCTGCCTGCTCCCCAAGGTCGGACCCGTCGCCGCCGACAAGATCACCCGCGCCGCCAAGGACATCGAGCAAGCCCAAGGCCGCGGCATGGTCCGCGCCCTCCGTGACCCCGCCGTGCTCAAGAAGGTACCGGAGTCCGCGAAGGACGATTTCAACGACCTGACCATCACGCTCGAGGATATGCTCGAGGGCATCGAAGCCGCCCGCCAGAAGCCCGCGCCGACGAATCCAGCGGCCGACCTCTTCACCGCCGCCCGCGACCGTTCTGAAGAGAAAGTCGCGCGCACGCCCGCCGAGACGACGCGCGTCTGCATCGAAGGCTGGTACGGGTCGCACCTTAAGACGCTCTTCCCCGACTGGAAGGACCGCGAACAAGACCTCACGGGGCTCATTGGTTTCGCCGCCAAGTTCGAGGAACTGGGCGACCTCGTCGCCCAAGTCGTGCTGCTCAACGGCGAATCCTCGGACAAGAAACCCGAGCCCGACCAGGACATGCTGCGACTGACGACCATCCACCAGTCGAAGGGCTTGGAGTTTCCGATCGTCTTCCTCCTCGGCGTTGCGGACGGCTTGCTCCCGCTGACCCGGGCCATCGAGGACGGCGACGTCGAGGAGGAACGCCGGTTGTTCTACGTCGCCTGTACCCGCGCCGAAAACATGCTCTACCTCTTCGCCCCACGCTTTGCCGTTTCGGGTGAGGGTTACCGCCCCCTCGACCCTTGCCGTTTCCTCGAGGAAATGAGCCCGGATTGTTACGAATTGGCGGATTATGCCCACCGTCGGCTCTAGGCCGGCTCCGCAGTTATGACAGCCCAATCCGGGGTAGTGGCTTGCCATTGCCAAGGTCGGGCATTTATGACTCAAACCAATCTTTATTAGCCACCATCATGCCTAAGGTACTCGTCGCCGACAAAATTTCCGCCACCGGGGTCGCCCTCCTCAAAGCCCAGCCGGGTTACGAGGTCGTCGAAGCCTATGGCTCGACCCCTGAGAAGGTCCTCGCCCTCGTCGCCGACGTGGACGCCATCTTGGTCCGTTCCGAGACCCAGATCACCCGCGAAGTCCTCGCCGCCGCCCCGCGCCTCGTTTGCGTCGGTCGTGCCGGCGTAGGCGTCGACAACATCGACGTCGATGCCGCCACCGAGCGCGGCGTGATCGTGATGAACACCCCTTCGGGCAACACCATCGCGACCGCTGAACTGACCTTCACCCACCTGCTCTCCCTGGCTCACCCGGTGCCTGAAGCCGTCCAGTCCATGCGCGAAGGCAAGTGGGACCGCAAGACCCTCTCCGGCACCGAACTCTTCGGCAAGAACCTCGGCATCCTCGGCCTCGGCCGCATCGGCGCCGAAGTCGCCAAGCGCGCCAACGCCTTCGGCATGAAGGTGCTCGCCTACGACCCGTACCTCACCGAAGCCCGCGCCAAGGCCCTCGGCGTGACGATGTCGACCCTCGACGAAGTGTTCG
>CALQIY020000042.1 GCA_943330755.2 Opitutus sp. GAS368 | reverse complement strand
GTACGGCAAGGTCGTCGACATCGTCTCGTACACCAACGCCTTGGTCGTCAGCCGCGATAGCGGCCCCGACCTCATCTTCATGTTCACCGCGGGGCCGGCCGAAGCCGGGGTCATCCTGCGGCGGCTCGTCCGGCAGGCGAAGGGCTGAGCGGCGGGCGTTTCGCTATGACAGGCGGACGATTTGACGCCCTTGTGCAGTCGCAGTAGAAGTTAGGCATGTCCCCCGCACCGCTCACCGTCTTCTATAGCCCCGCCTATGTCGTCGAAGGCCGGATGGAGACCGTCACCAAGGCCAAGCTCGTCGCCGAGTTGATCGCGTCCGGCCAAGCCGGGGACGTGCGCCTGCAGGCGCCGAAGCTCGCGACGCGGAAGGAGCTCGAACGCATCCACGATCCGGAGCATGTCCGCAGCACCTTCGAGGATACGGGTGCCTTCTTGGAGGTCGGGCCGTGGTCCCAGCCGCTGCTCAACAGCATCCTCGCCTCCACGGGCGGCATGCGTGACGCCGTCAAGGAGGCCCTGCGCTCGGGCCGGTCGGGGAGCCTGTCCAGCGGACTGCACCATGCGCGTCGCCGCGCGGGCAATGGCTTCTGTCAGTTCAACGGTTTGGCCCTCGCCGCCTTGGAGGCGTTGAAGCAGGTCAAGACGGTCGGCATCTTGGACCTCGATGCCCATGCCGGCGGCGGCACCTTTGATATCTTGGGCGCCGACCCCCGCGTCTTCCTGGCGGACATCACGGTCAACTCCTTCGACTCGTGGGAGCCGACCGATCCGGCGCGGCATTTCTATTATGAAGTTTCCGAGCCGCGGAGTTATCTCGGGCACGTGGAGGACGCCTTGCACTTCCTCGAGCCGGTCGAGTTCCTGATCTACAACGCCGGCATGGATACCTACGAAAAAGCCGGTGGCCTCAAGGGACTCACCAAGGACATCATCCGGAAGCGCGAGCGCCTGGTCGTGGAGTGGGCCCGCCGCCGGAAGATCCCGCACCTCTTCGCCTTGGCCGGCGGCTACAAGTGGGGTGGGCTGAGCCTCGCGCAGATCGCGGAACTCCACCTCGAGACCGTCCAGGCCTTTGCGCGGCCTTAACCTTCGAGCTTGGGGATGTTCAGCTCCTTGAGCGTGAACAGGCCCTTCTCGTTCGGCAGTACCAGGAAAAGCTTACATTCCTTGCTCTGGGCGATCGCGATCATGATCGGCCATTGCGGCTGCGGGACGCCGGCGACGACGAGCATCGGGTCTTCCCCGGCGGCGGTCCCGGCCGGTTCTTCGATGGCCACGCCCTTGTGCGTGACGTCGAAATTGTGGTTCAACCAACGACCCAGTTCCTTGGCGAGCCCGCGCATGTCGGATTTGCCGACCTCGATCTTGGAGCGGTCGACGAGGGCCCAGAGCGGGAGGGCGAAGTTGTGTTCCAAGGAGTCCATGCGGGACGCGCGGGCCAGGGGTGGACTTAGGCCAGCTTGATCAATTCGGCCGTCGCCGGGACGTCCGAAATGATCTGGTCGGGGTCCGGGCCGACGCCGATGTAGCGGAGATTGGGCAGCGAGCGCAGCGCGCCTCCGCGGGCGGCGAGACGCACGATTTCCGCCATCGTGAAGGCCACGTAGCGGCGCGCTTCCGGCGGCAGCTGGGCGAAGGAGCGGATGGAGGAGATATCCGCCTGCCAGCCCGGGAGCGTGGCGTAGATCGGCTTGAGGGCGCGGCGGACGGCGTCGTTGCGCGGTACGCCCATGACGGTCTTCCCGGCGGCGTCGCGGTAGCCCGTGCAGAGCAGCAAGTCGCCGCCTTGCCACGGGCCATGCGGGGACAGCGCGTCAAGCTTGTTCAGGACCAGGTCATCATAGCCGCCATAGCGGAGGGCGTCGGCCTTCTCGACGAGGTCGGACCAGCCCACCATGCGTTGACGACCCGTGCTCGTGCCGAACTCCAGTTTGGCGAGCGCCTGCTGGAGCGGGTGGGCTTCTTCCATCTTCGTCAGGAAGACGTGGGTGCCGACCTTGGTGTCGTAGGCCTTGCAGCAACCCACCGTGTGGATGGCTTGCACCGGGATGCCGGCGGATTGGAAGAACTCGGGCGTGTACGTGTGCGAAGCCGTGACGTTCGGGGCGAAGCCGGCGCGCTTATCGAGCCAGTAGGCTTGGCCGAATTCACCGATGATGCGGCGGTCCGCCGCCAGATCGCCGAGGATGCGGTCGCGCACGTCGCCGATGGCGTGGGCCAGCTTTTGGCCCGCGGACCAATAGGCGGCCAGGACGGCGGCGTGGTCGAAGGTGAAGGGGTCCTTGCCCGCGAAGCGCGTGAAGTCGAATTCGGCCGCGGCGAAGACGCCGGATTCGATGGCGCCCTTGTTGGCGCGCAGTTCGGCTTCGGTCAGCTTGGCGAAGAGACCGGCCCACTTCTCTGGCGAGAGCTTGCAGACGTCGCGGACCGTATCGCCGGCGCGGCGGAGACGGGCGGAGAGCCGTTCGGCGTAGGCGGATTGTTCGCCGAGGAATTCTGAATAGTGGATCTGCATCTGCCCGACCTCATCGGCGTAGGCCGGTGTGATGCCGCGGCCGGTGGAGCCCCGCGGCTCTTGGCCCAGGGTGTGGATGCGGTAGTCTTCCCAGGCGAGGTCCAAGATGCGGTGCGCGACGTCGCTGACCATGCAGCGCTCGTCGATGAGCAGGCGATTGAGGACGGGGATGCCGATCTTTTCGAGGGGTAGGGCTTCCCAGAGGGCCTTGCGCGGATCGGCGACGACGCCGGCGCCGAGGGCGAGGCAGGCCACGTCATGTTCGGCCACGCCGCCCGGGAGCAGGTTGAGCTTGAGGCCGGCCACGGTGTGGCCCGAGTTGGCCCCGCCGTTCACCTTGAGCACCGTCCCGACCACGTCGCGGCGACCCGTGAGCTGTTGGAGCTCGCGGACGATCTCGGGGATGAGGCGGCCCTTGCCTTCGTCTCCCATGCTGATGCCGACGTCGGCGATGAGGTGGCTGTGGAACGGAGTGAGGGCCATGAGCAGGGGGGAGTAAAGCGGACGCGGGTGGTCGTCCGCAAGACGGAAGGAACGGGACGGGCGCTTAGGCCGTGGGGTTCTTTTGGCTCTCGTAGAAGTCGTTGATCTTCTTCGAGACGTCGCGGTAGCCGGAGTCAGCCATGTAGATGGCCTTGTATTCCTCGATGGCTTCCTTGGTGCGACCCATCTTCTCGTAGGCGCCGCCCAATTCGTAGATGATTTCCTTCTTCAGGTCGTTCATCACCGGGACTTCGGACTTCGCGAGGAGCAGCTGGTCGACGCCCAAGTCGAACTTGCCGCTGGCGACGAAGCACTTGCCGATCGAAAGGATGGAGGCCTGGCGGAACTTCGGGTTGCGCTGGGCGTACTGCAGCTGCTGGATCGCGTCGTCGAGACGGCCGGCGCCGAAGAGCAGGGAACCGTATTCGTAGCGGAAGGAGTAGTCGTTCGGGTAGCGCTCCACGAGGCTGCCCGTCGTCTGGATGCGGTAGTCGGTGAGCTCCTTGTCGTTCGCGGCGAGGGCGGCGGCGGTGGCGGCGTCGCCCGGGGTCGCGGTGAGCTGGTCGCGGAGGCCCTTGGAGACCTTTTCGTAGCGCTGGGTGATGAGGTCGATTTCCTGGCGCTCGAGGGACGAGTCGGCCTTGCCGAGGGTCGTCAGACGACCGCGCTGCAGCCAAGCGATGGCGCTGTCGAGGTCGCCGGCGGAGATGAACTGGCGGACGATGTCGCGGTAAAGGTCGAGGCTGTCGGGCTGGGCCTGGATCTTTTCGGCCAAGGCAGCGGCTTGCTCGAGGGCGGTGCCGGCGTCGGTGACCTTGCGGGCGGCCTGTTCGAGGCGCAGCGCTTCGTCCTTGTCCTTGAGCTTGGACTGGAAGTCGCCCTTATCTTCCCAGTTGCCCTTCTTCATCGTCTTGCTGACGGAAGCCTTGCGGACGCACTCTTGGAGGTCGCCGTTGCCGGGGAAAAGTTTGAGACCCGCATCGGAGGCCGCGAGGGCGAGGTCGTATTCGCCGGCGTTGATCCAGGTGTTCGAAAGGTCGACGTAGTGCTGGACCTGCTTGGGTTCGCTCTGGGTGAGTTCTTCGAAGGCGAAGGCGGCGAGTTCGGGGAACTCCAGCTTGAGGGCGCCGGCGGCGATGGTCTTGTTCGCGTTCACGTCCGCGGGGCTCTTGGCGAGCTTGGCTTCGGCGTCGGCGATGGCGGCGACCGGGTCCTTCTCGACGGCCTTGGCGATGCCGCCGGCGGAGAGGGCGTTGGTGATGCCATCGAAGAGTCCCTTGCGGGTGCCGAGGACTACCTTCTGCGCCTTGCGGAGGGTGCGGCGGACTTCGACGCAGCCCAGATTGCGGCTCAGGATGCCCGAAAGGATTTCGATGGCATACTGGGGGTTGGTCTTCAGCTGCTGCTCGGCCGCAGTGATCTGCTTCTGCAGGCGGGGATCGAGGTCAGTAAGGGCGACTTTTTTCATGGATGGGGGTAAGATAGACCTGCGAAAACTGACCTTCCCGACGGCGTGGGTCAATCCCTTCGGCGGGAAAAACGCAGGTGGCGGCGTAGGGCCGGTCGCAGGGGGGCGGCTATGATTCTCCCGACACAGTCCTTCGCCCCGCATTTGCAGGGGTGAAAAAGGCTTTCCGCCAGCGAAAATCCGTAGTCAAAGGTGATTTCATCACCAGGGGCGAGGGGCTGGCGGGCGACCAGCCAGGGATGCCCGTCCGCGGCATCGTAGATTAGCTCGGCATTAGGCAGGCAGGCGTGGTTGGCATGGCGAGCGGGGTTGGTCGGCGCCGAGCCATCGAGCCAGCGTCCCGGGCTGACCTCCACCAGGTAGGTGGCCTGGCCGGGGCTGCTGACCTCGGGTGGGGCATTGAGCAGGTCGCCCATGTAGGGGGCGATGCGTTCACCGGTTTCGAAGTCGCGCGTAGCGAAAAGCCCCAGCCCGCTGATGGGTGAAGGTTTCGATTCCGTGCCCGCCGCGCTCATGCCTCTGGCTTGAGGTCGCGGGTCATCAGGGTCGTCACGCCTACCCGCGCATCGAGTCCTTCGAACAGGATGCGGTGCAGGCAAAAAAGGATGGGCGCGTCGAGCTGGCTGGCCTTGGCCACGCGGGTCAAGGTGTCGGTCGCGCGGTAGCCTTCGACGGAGTCGCGGCGAGTTGCGAGCGCGGCGATGGCGCCGGCGGCGTCCTTCGCCACCTGTTCGCCGAAGGTGCGGTTGCGACTCCAGCCGCCATGGGCCGTGGCCATGAGGTCACCGACGCCCCCGAGGCCGAGGAAGGTTTCGGGCCGGCCGCCGACGGCGACGCCGACGCGCATCATTTCCTGGAGGGCGCGGGTGAGGAAGGCGGCTTTGGCGTTGGAGCCGAGTCCAAGTCCATCGCACAGGCCGGCGCCGACCGCATAGACGTTCTTCAACGTGCCGCCGATCTCGACGCCGGGAAGGTCGGAGGACGTGTATGCGCGCAGCGTCGGGCCGCTGAGGGCGGCTTGGACTTCGCGCAAGGTGTCATCATCTTGGTGGGCGGCGAGGACCATCGCGGTGGGCATGCCGCGGGCGACTTCGTCGGCGTTGCTCGGGCCGCTCAGCGTCGCCACGGGAATCTTGCCGGCGGCGAGCGCCATCACTTCGGTGGGGCGGCGGAGGGTGTTTTGGTCGAGGCCCTTGCAGAGCGAGACGACCATGCGGGCCGAGGACGCGCGGAGGGCCGGACCGATTTGGCTGACGAGTTCGGCGAGGCCTTTGGACGGACAAGCCAGGAAGACCACATCCGCATCCATGAGCGCCGGGATCGCTTCGAGGCCGATCTGGAGGGAGGCGGAGAGCTTGTGGCCTTTCAGGTAATCGGTGTTTTCGCGTTCGGCGGTCAGCTTGAGCGCCTGTTCCAAGCGCCGCGGCACGAGGGTCACCGTGTGCCCTTGGCGGTCGAGGTGGATGGCCATCGCCGTGCCCCAGGCGCCGGCACCGAAGACGACGCAGTTCATCGGCGGCCTCCTTGGCGGACTTGGCGGGCCCAGCGTTGCACGGCCGTCACGGCGTCCTTGTGGAGATGGGCGAGGGGCTTCACGAAAGGCGGAGGTTCCGGGGTGAGTCCCAGGAGGTCATGGATGACGAGGATCTGGCCGTCGCAACCATCGCCCGAGCCGATACCGATGGTCGGGACATCGACCGCGGCGGTGATTTTGGGCATGAAGGACGCATCCACGCATTCCACCACAATGGAGAAGGCGCCGGCGTCGGCGACGGCTTGGGCGTCGGCGAAGAGGCGGACCTGGTCGGCCGGCGTGAGGCCCCGGCGGCGATAGCCGGTGGCGTGGACGCGCTGGGGCATGAGCCCGACGTGCCCCATGACGGGGATGCCGGCGTCGACGAGTTTTTCGATGTGCTTGGCGAGCGAAGCGCCGCCTTCGATCTTCACGCCCTGGGCGCCGCCTTGCTGGAGCAACGCACGGCAGGCCTTGAGGAGGTTGGGGAAACTATCGTGAGCCAGGCCGAAGGGGAGGTCGGCGATGACGAGCGCATTGGGCTTGGCGCGGACGACGGCGGCCGTGTGGTGCACCATCATCTCGAGGGTCACGCCCACGGTGTCGGCCATGCCGAGGACGGTATTGCCGACGGAGTCGCCGACCAGGATGAGGTCGGCACCGCCTTGGTCGGCGATGCGGGCCGTCACGGCATCATAGGCCGTAAGGCAGACGATGGGGCGGGTGCCCTTGAGGGCGCGGATGGACCGGGTGGTGGCCTTCACGCCCATGGGACTACCCCCTGACCGCCCGCTTGTAAAGCGTGGGCGAAGGGTGTATGGTGGGAAAGATGTTCGGGCGTATCGCCAGATTCTTTAAACGTGTGGATTACCGCGAAGGCGGCTATCAGCACCCCGAGTTGCCTGGCGCGGTGGGGGCACCGTGGCATCTCCGTTTACGGCTCATGCTCACGCAACGGGGCGGGCCGGACGTCAATCAGCGGACGCCGGACTTCTGGGTGCGCCATCGCCGCTGGTTGGCCGTGGTCTTGGCGTTGCTCCTCGCTTGGCTCGTCG
The DNA here is from genome assembly GCA_943330755.2 of Opitutus sp. GAS368. Taxonomy (GTDB): domain Bacteria; phylum Verrucomicrobiota; class Verrucomicrobiia; order Opitutales; family UBA953; genus UBA953. The sequence continues at coordinate 10,159 of CALQIY020000042.1, read as the reverse complement.
TCGAGAGCGCGCTCGCGTGGAATTTCTTCGACGGCTAAGCGGCGCGCGGGAGCTTGAACTTCAACGGGAGCAGCCGCAGGTCTTCCTTGAGCGTGAGGGTGGACTGGGTGCGTAGGCTCCAGTGACGCAGCACGGCGTGGAGCCAAGGCAGCGAGCAAGTCGCCTCACGGAAGCGCAGCGTGAAGGTCGTCCCATCGCTCGACCAGTTCAGTCCCGCAACCCGGAAGGTCACCGGCTCGGCTTGGCCTTGGAGCGTCAACGTCGCGGTGACATCCGCGCCGGCGAGTTCGAGCGCGGAGATTTCCCCGACGTCGGCGAAGCGTTGCGATACGAACCGCGCGATCTCGGCTTCGAGGGCGTTCACGCGGAGAGGTCGACGCCTTCGAGGTAGAGGCCGAGTTCCTTGGCGCGGGCGATGACCGCGGGCTTGTCGATCATGATGACCCCGTCGACCTGCAACGTGGCGCGGCGGACCCCGCCTTCGACCATGCTCTCGAGGGTGCGCAGGCCGATGCAGGGCACGTCGAAGCGGAAATCTTGCGCATGCTTGGTCGTCTTGGTCAGCAGCATTTCCTTGCCGCCCGTGGCCCCGCAGCGCTTCAGCATGTTGTCGGTCCCTTCGAATGCTTCGACGGCGATGACCGTGCCCTTGGCGGTGACGACGGATTGGCCGACGTCGAGGCGGGCCATTTCCTGGGCCATCCGCAGGCCGAAGGCTCGTTCCTCGGCGGACACGGCGGAGAAGAAGCCCGTCATCGGTCCTTGGCTGGCGAGATGGTCATCGAGGTAGACGCGGGCATCGAGCATGCGGACGCCGGTCTTTTCGATTTCGGCGGAAATCGCGCCGAAGATGGACTCCGCATTGCGTTCGCGGAGGGAGGCCATGAGCGCGACCAATTTCAAGTCGGGCACCATGCCGGAGAAAAGCTTACGGGGCGTCACTTGGCCGGCCATGACGGCGCCGGCGACGCCGAGCGACTGGAGCGAGTCGAGGAGCTGGCCAAGTTTGCCGACGGGGACCGCGCGGTGCTCGGCGGGTGCGAAGGTCGCGATGAGGGCGGGGTCGGTTTCCTCTTCGAAGGAGACGAGCCGGACTTGGGCGCCGCGGGCGCGGGCGGACTCGACCAGGAGGGCGGGGTAGCGCCCCTTGCCGGCAATCACCGCAAAGGGTCGGCCGGGAGGGAGGTCCGGAGGGAGGAAGCGCGAGGCTGACGCCATGGAGGCATCGTTCCCGGGTAATCGTCCGGGCTCAAGCCTGCTTTAGGTTGCCACCGTGGCTCCTTCGCCTCCGAATGACGACATGCCCGCCTCCTTTGGCATTCTTGGCGGTACCTTTGACCCACCGCACGCTGGACACGTCGCCGCCGCGGTGGCGGCTTGGCGTCAGCTGGGCTTGGACGAAGTGAAGGTCATTCCGGCCGGCTTGGCGCCTTTGCGCGCCGTACCGCCGCTCGCCTCCTCGGCCCATCGCCTCGCCATGGCCAAACTAGCCTTCGCGCCCTGCGCGTGGGCGCGCGTCGACGACCGGGAAGTCCGACGGACAGGGATCTGCTGGTCGGTCGATACCGCCCGTGACCTTGCCGCGGAGTTTCCCGAGTCCCGTCGGGTGTGGATCATCGGCGCCGACCAGTTGGCGCGCCTGGATCGCTGGAAGGACATCGACACGTTGGGACGTCTCGTCGAGTTCGCGGTGCTTTCGCGCGACGGATTACCGGTAGCCGCCCCCGCCACCATTGCGGGCTTCCTCCGCCTGACCGTGCTCAAGGAGTCGCCCGTGCGCGTCTCCTCGACGGCGCTCCGGGCGGCGTTGGCGGCGGGCGAACCAGCCGGAAACGGCTTGCCCAATGCGGTCCGCGCCTACATCGAAGAACACTCACTCTACAAATCCTGACCATGCCCGCCCCTAAGAAGAAGACGCCTTTCAAGAAGCCTGCCGGCAAGTCGGCGGCCAAGCCTGCGGGTAAGTCGCGCGGCCCGGTCAAGTCCCGTGGTCCGGCGAAGCCGGTCCGTCGCCCGGTGGCGAAGGTCAAGGGCAGCAAGGCCAAGACCCGTTCCGAAACGCCCAAGGTCGCCGCCGTGAAGGCCGTGCCGGCCAAGGTGCCTGCCTTCGTCGTCGCGGTCGTCAAGGCGCTCGACGAGAAGAAGGCGCTCGGTATCCGCGTCCTCGAGCTCGGCCAGCTTTCCTCCGTTGCCGACTACATGATCATCGCCACCGGCAACTCCGACCCTCACCTCCGTGCATTGCGCATTGAAGTCGAGAAGGCCCTGGACGACGTCGGCGAACCCGCGCGTGCCAGCGAGTCCCAGGCCGAAAGTGGTTGGACCGTCGTCGACGGCTTCAACGTCCTCGTGCATATCTTCCGTCCCGAAGTCCGTGAGAGCTACAGCATGGAGTCCTTGTGGAAGGATGGCCTCGATGTCCCGGTGGCGGCGATCCTGAAGGCTTAACCCCAAATCTCGGCCAGGCACTAGACCCTAGCGTTGCTAGGGTCTTTTTTTGTCCATCGTCCGGACCTCCAGCGGCTGCGGTTTGCAGCCGTGGTTGGTCGGAAAATTCCCCGGTTTGGTGGTAACGGGCAGAATTGAACTGCCGACCTAGGGCTTATGAGTCCCTCGCTCTAACCAACTGAGCTACGCTACCGTAAACCGGGTCGTAATGACAGAGGGAGCGGGGCGGTCCGTCAAGCCGATTGCATCCCTCAGGGGCGGGCATTCGCCAGGATCCAGAACATAAACAGCCAGAAAACGGTGCCTAGGCCGGCCAAAACGAGGCAGAGTCGGCTTTGCGACTGGGAGATTTCGGCCAGCCCTTCGTGGCTGATCTGGCGGCCGACGCGTTGCACCAACCACAGCGGGAGGCTGCACCCCAGCAACGTCGCAAAGATGAACAGCGTGTATTTTGAGTACGGCGGGAGCATGCCGACCGTTGCTTCCCAAAGCGGCACGACGACCGCGAACAGCGGCGGGAAGAGGAAGGTCGAGCCACACCATAGGTAGCCTTCGCGGACATTGCGCTCCAAGGCTTCGCCAGCGGCGGAGACGGGGGCGGCGGCGGGGCTGCTGAGGCTTGGGCTGATTCCCGGGGCCCCGGGGGGCGGCGGCGGTGAATCCGGGTCCTCGCGCGCCGCTAAGGGAGCGATGGGCGGCAGCAGCGTGCCTCGGCTGAGTCCGATGGTCCGGAAGTAGTCGCGGACCGTCAGCCAAGAGCCATTGATTTCGATGTTATGCACGAGGCTGATCTCGCCGGTCCGGAGCAGATCGCTGATGCGGGCCAAACTGAAGGGGCCGGTGATGGCGCCTTTCCAGCGCAGACGGAATTGGTCGGGCTTGGCCATGGCTTAGAGGTCGCGTCCTTGGAGGATGGATTCCCACCCACCGTCGGGCGCGGTGAGGCCGGCGGGGATGCCGGCCGCCTGGGCCGCTTCGGTGACGGTGCCGGACAGGCGGAGCAGCGGGGTGAGCAGGGCTGGCTCGTTGACGCGGGTCAGGTTGCCCGTGGCGTCGGCCCGGAAGAGCAGGGCGGGCTTGCCTTCGCTATCGAGGCCGTAGACGGCGGAGTTCTGCAAAGGCTCGCGGAGGGCGGGCCTGCCATCGCGGCCGATGGTGCCGGCGAAAATCAGCTTCTTGGCTTGGAGTTCGCCCAGCGTGCGGCGCCAGAAGCGCGCCTCGTCGGCGTAGGTCGCGCCGACCTGACGCGTCAAGAACGCCCGGAGTTCGGGTTGCACGTCGGCCCACTTGTCTTTGAACAGGAAGTCGTACGGACTCATCGCATTCTGCGTGATGCGCCGGAGTTGGTCGGCGTCGCGTTGGGCCGAAGGCGCGAAGAGCAGGCCCCAGGCTTCGGGCCGTTGGCTGGCCACCTTGAAGAGTTCCTGCATCTGGAAGGCGCGGAGCTCGAGGTGTGGCGTGGGGCTGCGGCGGATGAGGTCGAGTTTGCGCAGCAATGGTTCGGACATCTTGCCGGCCTTGAGGTCGTAGAAGCGGCTGAACTGACGCAGGTAGTCCAGCTCGGGGATGACGAGGCCTTCGAGGAGGTCCTCGCCCGACTTCGTCGTTTCGCCGTTGGCGTCGTTGAACTCGCGGCAGCTCCAGGACGACTCGACCAAGGTGCCCTCGCGGGTGAGTTCCTTGGCGGTCCGCACGGTTTCGATGCCTCCGCTGATCAGGTTGCGCTGCAGGAGGATTTCGCCGGCGATGAAGACCTGGCGCATGATGCGCGGGTCGCCCCCGCGGCTATGCTGACGCACGTTGTACTTGCGGAGCCGGGTGGTCGTCTTGTCGTCGGCCAAGGCGCGGATCACCTTGTCTTCGGTCGCCAGGAGTTCGTCCGGCTGGAAGAGGCCGTTCGCATCGGACTTCGCCAAGCCATCCCACATGGCGCCCACGCGGGGGGCGAGGGTGGAACGGGGGAGGCCCCGCAGGGCGTCCGCGCGTTCGGCGATGAAGCTCGCGCGTTTGCGGAGGTCGGAGTTTTCCTTGGCGGTTTGGGCGACGGCCGCCAAGGCCTCGAGGTACGCCTTGAGGTCGCCGGAGTCGGCGAGCCCGCGGACCGCATTGGCGGATTTCTGGTCGGTCTCCAGACGCAGCGCGGCGCGGTCGGCTTCGGCGTAGGCCTCGTCGAGGTCCTTGAGGCCGGCGGCGGTCAGCGTCGCCAGCAAGGCGCGCAACTTTTCCAGCGCTTCGTTCGCGCGGACCAGGTTGACCACGGTCTCCTCTTCGCCCAAGGCGACCCGGAGTTGACGCCGCAACGCCGCCAGGTCGTTGCGGCTTTCTTCGCTCACTTTGGTGCAGGTGGCGAGGACCGCGGCGGGGTCAGGAAGGACCGCCTGCAGGCGTGCCGTGGCGGCCGGCCCAATTTGGGCGAGGGCGTTGACGTAGGCCTTGGCCCGTTGGGTCACGGGGGCGAAGTTCGAGAGGTTGATGCCTTCCTTGCGGCGTTGTTCCAGGTAGATGGCCTCGGCCTTGAGTTTGAGTTCTGTTTCGGCTTGGGCGCTCGCCTGACGGTGGAGCGCTTCGACGGTCTCCTTGACGGCATCACCCGCGACGAACTCAGGATGCTCCTCCTTGAGCTTCGCGAGCTTTGCTTGGACCCCGGCGTGATCCCAGCTTTCGGCGAGCGCTTGGATTTCCGTGAAGCGTTCGTTGGCTTCCTGCGCCTTGCCCTGCTGGGCGTGCCACAGGTAGGCGCCGAGGAGCACGCCAAGCAGGCCGGCGACCCAGGAGGTCGTGAGGATGGTGTAACGCCGGCTGAGTCGTCCGCGCGTGAGTTGGCGGACCCCACGGGCTTCCCGGAGGACGCCTTCCGGCAGGCGGTCGCTCAGCGGCGTCGCTTTTTCGATCCAGGCATTGAGGCGCGAGATGAGCAGGGCGGGTGAGGCCCCGCGGGTGGCGTCTTGGCGGAGCAGCTCCCATTCTTTCGTCAACGTCTCCAAGGCGGCGCGCTGGGAGGCCTCCGCTTCCGCGGTGGCGGCCAGTTCGCCGGCCCAGGACTCGTGGCGCGCCGCTTCCTCGAGGGTGCCGGCATCGAGGTTCACTTGATGGTCGCGCTCGAGGGTGCGGATGCGTCCGAGGTGCGCGGCGCAGGTTTCCCATTGCCCCGCTTCGCGGGCGGCGCGGGCTTCGGGCAGCAGGGCTTGGATCTGTTCGTGGGCCTTGCCGCGCAGGTGGGCGAGGCGCCGCGCGAGGGCGTCATCCCAACGGGGCTCGTTGGTCAACGCGAGGGCGCCGAAGCGCTCCATCCGATTCATCAGGTCGACGGCCGCCGGCGCGGAGCCTTGGTCGAAGAGCTGCAGCACCTTGCCCAGCGACTCGCGCAGGAACTTGCTGGAGAGCCGGGTCAGTTCGGAGCGCGCCGTCGGGTCGTCCGGGTTGATGCGGGCGATGGAGCGCAGGACCGTCAAGGCGCGTTCCTCATCCCGTTGGCGCATCGCTTCCCGGTAATCGCGGTAGAGCGGATGGTTTTCGCCGATGACTTTGCCGTACAGGCTCTCGACCGCGAGGATGTGCTGGTCGTCGAGCGGGAAGCCGGTCGGCAGGCCCCGTTCGCGGCAGAGCGCCTGCCAGCGTTCCGAATCACCGAAGCTGAGCTGGGCGCAGAGGCCGAGCAGGTCGGGTTCGGATTCGGCGACTTGGAGCGCGGCGTGGTCGTTGCCGGCGCGGATGAGCGCCGCGCACTGCTCGAGGCGTTCGCGGGTGCGTTGGCAGAGGGTCGCGTATTCCCCGGCCAGCGAGCGCGCCTCGAGGTCGGGGGTACCGACTTCGAGTTGTCCGCGGATCCGGGCGATGAGGCGTTCGGTCTGCATGCGGGCTTAGCGGAATTCGACGAGCAGCAGGCCTTCCTCGCCGCGGGCGGAAACGCTGCGGAGGCTCCAAGGGGCGCCGGCCTTCACGAAGTCTTGCGCGGTGAAGGCGCTGCGCCGGGCTTTGACTTCGTCGTACGAAGGTGCCCCCGGTCCGGACTTCCGCTCGAGGCGGACGAGGTCGGTCTCGAGGAGCGACTTGGTGGCACGGGTCGAGGCGAGGTCGCGATCGGGGAATTCATGGCCAGCGGGGTAGAGTCCCAGCGAGCCGGAGGAAGCGATGAAGGAATTCAGGATCGGTTCCGCCCAGGCGGCGGCGTGGACCACGCCGGTGTCGACGTCGGACTTCAACGCCGCGAGGCCTAGGTTGAGCGGGCGGAGCGCCTTGACGTTGGTGATGAGCGCGATGGTCTGGCGGGAACCGTCCGCCAATTCGATTTCGATCAGCTGATTGGTGTCGCGGAGTTGGGAGGCGGAGTTGTCCGCGAAGTTCAGCGTTATCGTATTCAGGCGGGAGCCCACGCCGATGACGATGGGTTGGCGTCCGGACTTGCTCGTGGCTTCGATCCAATTGGCTTGGCTGCCGGTGCGGATTTCCGCGGGTTGGTATTTGGTCTTCTCGTCGCGGGCGTGGAAGGAGTCGAGCGGGAGCAGGCGAAGGCGGGCATTGACCGTCACGTTCTTGTTCGCGCCGGTGGTGTCGATGAAGCGCCCGATCTTCTCGGCGGCGGCCATGCTGAGCTTGAACTCGGCGGTGGAAGGCGAGTTCGGTCCGAGGTCGGCCGTCAGCCATTCGCCTTGGGTCAGGATGATGGGACGGATGTCGAGGGAGCCCACCATCTCGGCGCGGCTTCGGATGCGGGCGAGTTCTTCCCAGGCGGCATCTTTGGTGACTTCGAGGGATTCCCCGATGCGCAACGCCTCGGCGGCGTCTTCGGCGATCTCGAGCATGCCTTTGCGGTTGGCCGTCGCCGTCGGACTTTCGAGTCGGGCCAGCAGGCTGGCGGTGGTCGTCTCCGCGAACTTCGATTTCAGGCGCGGCAAGTACTGGTCGCGGTAACGGGCGGCGAAGGTCGGGGAAAGTTTGCAGCCCTCGAGCCAAAGCTTGCCGGCGGCGACGAAGTCGTTGCGGGCCATCAAGCCATCGACATCGGCGATCGCGCGGTTGGCCTTGAGCAGTTCATCGGCGGCGGTCGAGTCAATCGGTGGCGGCCCGGGTTGGGTGGTCTCGACGGCCTTCTTTTTTGCGGGCTGGTTGAAGTAGACGAAAGCCAGGCTGCCGGCGACCAGCACCAGAAGGCTGACCACGGCGATGGTGACGCCATTGGTGCCCGTGGCGGGAGCGTTCGCATGAGCGGCGGCGCGGCGTGGCGCGGACGAGGTCGGGCCGGCGGCGGCGGGGGCCGTGGCACCTGCGCCCGTGGCGGCGATGCGCGCGTGTTCGCCGGCCGGAGCGGCGAGCTGGGCGGCTTGGGCGAGATCGATGGTCGGGCGTCCCGAGGCCGGGCCCACGGCCCAATCAAACCCGTCGGCGCCCGTCTTGGCGGCGTTGGTCGTGAACGTGGCCGACCAAGCGGCGCGGCCCAGCAAGGCGGAGGATTCCGCCAGTAGCCGGAGCAACGTCGCGGACTCGGGCGGGTTGAGCAACGACACCGCGGCGGCGCCGGAGGCGTTGACCAGCCAGGCCGCCTTGGCGCCGGTGCCGGCGAATTCGCGCCAGCCGGCGGCGGGCGTCAGCACGGGATGCGCCGCGAGCGGGAGCGGGCGGGCGTCTTCCTTGAGCCAGGTGGGCTCTTCGGTCCATGCGTCCTTCCAGCCGTTCCAGCGAAGGGCCAAGGCGGCGGGCGGCGGGAGCACCGCGGCTTCCTCGGCGGTGAAGACCAAGTGGTGGGCCAGGCGATTATCGCGTTGCGAATAGTCGAGTCCACGGGCGACGAAGCGCGACAGCACGTACCAGGCCTGGCTGCCGGCTTCGAGCCGACGGAAGGTGAACGTCGCGCCGTCGGCGTCGTCATGGGGAGTGCCGAGCGCCTCGAGTTGTTGCGTGAGCCGTTCCGAGAGCGCCGCATGCCTAGCGACGGTGCAGAAACCGGAACGTCCGGCGACGAGTCCGCGGGGGGCGGAGGTGAAGATCAGTTGCAGGGGCATGGAAAAGGTCAGCGGCTGGGGAGCAATTCGGGGGACGAGCGATGGAGGAGCCAGTAGACGGGCTCCTCAACGTGGGCGGGGGCGAGGCGTTGCGGGTCGGGGGCGATGCGTCCCTTGTTCGGGCCGGCGGAGAGGACCGTCGGTTGGTGCCCAAATGAAGTGACGGCGAAATAGCTGATTTCGCTGGCGAGCGATTCGGCCGTCGCCACGAGGCCCGGGCAAAGGCTGGCGAGGACCGTGCGCACGCGGTCCGAGTTGCGACGAATCGCTTCGAGGTCGAGTTTGCCGGCGCTCAGCACGGGCTCGAGCGGGGAGGACAGCAGGAACTGCCAGGTGTCGCATTTGCCCACGACGAAGGCGAGCGGCGTCGCGATGCGTTGCCCGGGGGCGAGGCCGAGCACGCGCTTGATGCGGGTTTCCATTTCGGCCAAGATGCTGTCCTGTTGGTCGACGCGCCCTTTGATCGCCAGTTGCGGGTCATCGACGCCGATCAGCTTCGCCTTGAAGCGCGCGTTGGCGGTCGGGTCGAACAGGAAGAGCAGGCCGGCGGAGTTGGCGACGTGCATCGCGCCCGGCGAGTCGTGGATGTCGATGCCCGGTTCGAAGTGCTCGCCGGCGTTGTCGTAGAGCACGATGGACGTCTCGTCGCGGTTGGCGCCCGGCCGGGCCAGCGAATAGATGAACGGGCGGGGCAGGGAGACCATGCGTCCGAGGCGGGGCAGCTTTTCGTAGGTCGCGCCCTCCAAGGCGGTCTTGCCGAGCAAGGCGTCTTCCGGCGTGGCGGCCGAGAAGAGGGTGTTGCGCATTTGGTTGAGCAGCATGTTGCCGCTCGGATCGCCGTCCTTGAAGGCTAGGCCGAAGTCGTTGGGCAGACGGTCTTGCAGTACATGTGTGAGCACCGCGAGGTAGTAGGATTTGCCGGCGCTCGGTGCACCGATCACCGAAAGGATGCGGTGGGGCATGTCCAAGTAGCCAGGCGGCAGTTGGCGGCGACAGTGCGGACAAGCGAGGTCGGTGCACGCCAAGCCCATCGGGTCGAGCGCCAGGCCTTGGTCGTTGAAGCGCGTGGGTTGGAAGCGCAGGCGGGCGTCGATCCCCAGGATGGGGTCCCCGCGGAGGTCTTCGTGGACGGCGACGCTCAAGGCATCGCCCGCGTCGAAACGGGTCCAGCAGACCGGACAGAGGTGGGCGCCTTTATTCTGTTCGGCGGCGAGGGCGGACGTAGCCGTCAGCGGGGTGGCGCTCTCTTCCCGCGGTGTCAGGAGCGAGGCGATCTGCGAAAGCTTGAAGCCGACCTCGAGGCCGACGGGGGTGCAGGCGAGCGTGTCGGTCGCGCGTCCGAGGCGGGCGGCGTGCTCGAGCAATTCTTGCGGCGGCAGCTCGCCCAGCAGGTCGCCCGTGGCGGCATCGAAGAGGACCCATGAAGCCGTTTGCACGGACTCGAAAGGATTCGTTTCGTTCGCCGAGATCACGAAGAGGCCGTCCTCGAGTTGGAGCGTCGACGTTTCGGTGATGGTCGTCTTGGGACGCAGGAGGGAGCCATTCACCAGGACGGGTGCCGCCGACGAGGCTTCCAGGAGGAGCCCGGTTTCGGTCGCCGAAATCCCGACGGCGGGCTTGGCGGAAGGGAGGGGGAAGCGAACCGGCAGGCTGTCGGTGGAACCCTTTTGGCCGTTCAGGCAGTTGACCCATCGGAACGGGGTCTTTTTCTT